>NZ_JAZEYD010000023.1:0-46213 GCF_037027805.1 Acinetobacter sp. 161(2023)
CAAGAATTTATAGAACATAAACCCTAAAATGTAGTCTTTATATTCATTTGCCTCAATTTTTGAGCGCATTTTATTTGCGGATTCCCAAATTTTTGAGGCGAGTTGTTGCTTGTTCATAGATTCTCTACAGTTAGTTACAGCTGATAAAAGCCTCTATAGCTCTAGAATAGACATGAGTACTTTTATTAGGATTAGATTTCGATTTTAAATAGGTGCTTGGTCCATGGTATTTTTACTAATTTGATTGAGCTTCTCAACCTATAATTTGTAGAAAGTTTAAGGAATCAAGACAGATATAACGGTTCTATCATTTTTTAACGCTTCTATGAATAAAAATGACTTTACATTCGACACAATAATATTAAACAATAAAATTTTTACATATATTTCAAAATTTTAGCCTTCTTACGCTTCACAAGTAGGATAACTCTAAAAAAGATTCATATTTAAATTTATAAAGATTAATTTGAGCTGTGAATATCCTACTAATCTATTAAAAAGAAAAAGCCCCGAAACTTACGTTTCAGGGCTTTTCACGAATTTTGGTGGAGATGGCGGGAGTTGAACCCGCGTCCGCCAGCATTACGCTCGAGAATACTACATGCTTAGATATCGTCTATTGTTTTAACACCTTGTGACCCGACGAACAGGGTACAAGTTGCGATCCTCTAAGTTTGGTATAAAGCCCCGAGGCTTGACTCTATACGGACTTGTGTGCGTGCGCTACGGTCGGGTTCCTAAACCACAAGTATTCTAGGAAGCGGACAAACTGCCCTTAGGCAGCTAGAGCGTAAGTTTCGTCGTTTGCGACTAAAATATGCAAATTTGATTTACGAGAGAAAATGCGCTCTCGGCATGCATCTATGAGTTTCATCACCAGCGTCGAAGCCAATAACATCCCCATGAATGTCTGAACATCATAGCATAACTAAAATAAAATACTGTGCATTTTATCAACAGTCCGCTACTGATGAACATATTTACATAATTGAGTGTCTTTTGTTTTTTTCAAGGGCCACATAAAAAAGCTGCCAAACATGACAGCTTTTTTTAAAGTTTGGTCTATAAAGCACCATTGCCTAACACAATACCTTCACGGCGTGGGTCTACCCCTCCTGCGTATTTACTCTGATTATTAATGTTTACTTTCATAATCGTAGAAATACCGCTGGTTTGCGCAGTGTTGGCAACGCCATGCCCTTTTGCCTTTAAGCCTTCAATCAAATCAAGCAAAGAAAGCTGCACATTCGAGCTATCCACATTAGTGTTTTTGCTATTAGTCGCACCAAAGTTAACAAGCGAGGTGGCTTGCTGTGCATTTAAGTTCCAGTCCAGCGCACCCACCAAAGTTTTAACCACATATTGAATGATGGTGCCGCCCCCTGGTGAACCTGTTGCCATATAAAAATCATCTGGCGTGGTGCCTTTAAACACTAAAGTTGGCGCCATGGTACTCCGTGGGCGTTTGCCACCTTCCACACGGTTAGCAACCAGTGCCCCAGTGCTATCAAGCGGGTTGGCGCTAAAGTCAGTTAACTGGTTCGACAGCAAGAAACCATCCACCATGTGGAATGAACCCATGCTCGATTCAACAGTCGATGTCATTGAAACCACATTGCCATAGGCATCTACAATCGTGAACTGAGTTGTACCGTGTTCAACAGTGGTGTCGACACCCGAAGCTGGGTTGAAATTGCCCGCTGGCGCAACGCCCATACTTTGGTTCGGGTTAATCAGTGCTGCACGTTGTTTCAAGTAATTTTTATCAATAAAGCTTGCAATACCCTGTGCTGGTAAAGCGACAAAGTCGGTGTCTGCTACATATTTATCACGGTCAGCGTAGGCCAAACGTTCTGCCTCAGACACTAAATGCACGCCCATCACATCTGGCACACCACCTTCATTTTCAGGGTTTTTAGGTGGATAGAGCGACATATCAAAGTTTTCTAAAATACCTAGTGTTTGCGCAACTGCAATCCCTCCCGAAGATGGAGGTGGCATGGTACATACATAGTAACGGTCACGATACGTCGTACAAATCGGGTCGCGTTTTTTAACCTGATAGTTCGACAAATCCTGCAAGGTCATCAAGCTTGGAGTAATTGGAGTTTTTGCTGGGTCATCGCCAAATGGTTGTGCAGCTTTTTCCACAATCGCTTGGGCAATTGGACCAGTGTGCAGCGCATTTGCGCCTTGTGTGGCAAGGGCTTCTAGGGTTTTTGCATAGGCTTTATTGGTCATGGTCTCACCGACTTTACGTGGTGAACCATCTGAATGAAAATAGGTTGCCATTGCATTTGCATCAAGCGCTAAGCTGTTTGCATTACTTGCAATTGCATCTGCCAAACGACTCGGAATACGGAAACCGTTGTCAGCTAACCCAATCGCTTCACCAAAAAGCTGTTTCCATTCAAGCTTGCCATGTTCTTTTTGTGCTTGTTCAAGCAAACGCATCACACCCGGTACACCAATCGAGCGACCACTACGGCGTGCACTTGGTACAGGTGCAGGTGAATTTGGATCATATATATCTTGGCGAATTAAATAAAATTCGTTGGCTGCTGCTGGTGCGGTTTCACGACCATCGTAAGCCGTGACTTTTTTGGTTTTGGCATCGTAATACATCATAAAACCACTGCCAGCAATGGTGCTCGATTGAGGTTCTACTAAACCGAGCACCGCTTGTACCGCAACGGCTGCATCGACTGCACTGCCACCTGCTCTTAAAACATCACAGCCAGCTTTTACCGCAAGTGGTGTATTTGCCACCACCATATATTTATCTGCGTATTTAACCGTGTTACCGAGTCTATAACCCGACGCACCCTCAGGCGCTGCTGGGTCACCATTTTGGTTTGAACCGACCACCACGCTTGATCCGTCTTGTGCCAGTTTGCTACAACTGGTGGGGTCATTATCTACAATTAAATTGGGCGGGGTTGTATTTGAATCATCCTTGGGCTGATCTGACGAGGAGTCATCTCCACATCCTTGTAATAAACCGACTGCTAATAAACTACTGAACAAAAATGAATATCTTTTATTCACGTGATAACTCCAATATATACGCCTGCCTATCCATGCAATTGCCATGCAAGCTTCTTTGTTTTCAGGTATTAAGTTTTTTTAATCTTTGATAAAAATAAGGTTTTATAATATCGAATGTTTAAGGGCGTTTTTTCCTGTGCCCTGTATTAAGCCTCCTTGCTTGATATCAAATGCTTTTATAACCGATCTGCCCGATTCTGGCATGCTTTATTTAGCGAAATACAGGCAAAATCTACCATTTATAGACTCGCTCTATTTTTTAATAGATCTAAAAAAAGCACCTCCGAAGAGATGCTTTTTTGTGTTTAGTGGGATGGCATTCCGCTGACATCTCCTTTGGGTTTCGGACACAGCCAAATGACCAGCCCCGCAAAGACAAACACCATCGCAAACAGCAAAAATACATGGTTTGCCGACATGGTAATCGCTTCTTTATCGACGAGGTTTGAAATGATGCCTAAGGTCGAGTCAGCCGAAAAACCATTTTGCGCAAGGTTATTTTGAACTTCGGCAGTATTTAGGTTTGACACCATTTCACTACGGGCAACTTTAGCGTGGTCGTCCCACACGGTCACTGCAATTGAAGCACCAATCGCCCCTGCCATGGTTCTCAAGAAGTTCATAAGGCCCGCAGCAGATGCAATCTCTTGCTGGAGTACCGAACCGAGTGCAATGTTCGACAGTGGAATAAAGAAGAACGGTACAGCAAAACCTTGCAAGATTTGCGGCCAAGCCAGCGCCATAAAGTCGGCGTCTGTGGTCCAGAATGCCCGCATTAAGGTCACCCCACCCAGCAAAATCAAACCAAAACTGGCTAGTGCGCGTGGGTCATGTTTAGTCGAAAGCTTTGCCACAATCGGTGACATGGTCAAACTACCAAAGCCCATGGTTGCAGTTAAATAGCCGGCCCACGTGGCGGTGTAGGAAAGGTTCATTTGCAGCCACTGTGGAATCAGTACAATACTGCCAAAGAACGCTCCAAAGCCGAGCGATAAGGCCAGTACCGAAATTGCAAAGCCCCTATGCCTAAAGACTTTCACATCCACCACAGGATGCTTGTCGGTCAGCTCCCATATGAGGAACACCACAAAGCCTATGGCGGCAGTTAAGCCTAATACCACAATGCTGGTGCTATTAAACCAGTCTCGTTCGTGCCCCAAATCGAGCATGAGCTGTAGCGCACCAATCCACAAAATTAACAGACCTAAACCGACGGTATCGATTCTTAGCGAAATGGTTTCTGTTTCGGCTGGTTTGAGCAAACGGATTGCCGCTAAAACACAAACAATGCCGACCGGTATATTAATAAAGAAAATCCAGTGCCAAGACAGGTTGTCACTAATCAGACCACCCAAAATTGGTCCTAAAATTGGCCCAACGACGGTGGTCATTGCCCATAGGCCCATCGCCTGTGCATGCTTTTCTTGAGGGAAAATACGCATCAGCAAGGTTTGGCTGAGTGGCATGAGTGGACCGCCGCATAGACCTTGTCCAATACGGAAAAACACCAGCATGCCTAACGAATTTGCTAGGCCGCACAAGAAAGAAAAAATGGTAAAACCAATCAGGCCAAAAATAAAAACCCGAACAGTTCCAAAGCGGCCCGCAAGCCACCCCGTTAAAGGTACACAAATCGCTTCTGCAACCGCATACGACGTGACGACCCATGTTCCTTGTGTACTTGAAACAGCAAGGTTACCGGTAATGTGCGGCACAGACACGTTGGCAATGGTCGTATCGAGCACGACCATAAAGTTCGACAAGGCAATAACAAACGCTGCCAGTAATAAACGGCCACCGCTTAGTTCGGCAAAAGGTGTTTGCGTTTTCATAAGCGTTTACTTCGCAGATAAGTCGACTTTTGCTTCCATCGACAAGCCAACACGCAGTGGGTGTTCAGCAAGTTCTTTCGGGTCAAGTGCAATACGAACTGGTAAGCGTTGAACTACTTTAATCCAGTTACCTGTTGCATTTTGAGCCGGAATTAAGGCAAAGGCAGAGCCTGTACCACCAGAGAAGCCCATCACTTTGCCGTGATATTCAACATCGTCGCCATATAAATCTGAAGTAAGCGTAACGATTTGACCCGGACGGACTTTTTTCAACTGACTTTCTTTAAAGTTTGCATCTACATATAAATCATTAATCGGCACAATCATCATCATGCTGGTGCCCGGTGCAACACGTTGACCGACTTGAATATTACGACGCGCTACTACGCCATCGACTGGCGCACGAATAACAGTACGTTCTAAATCAAGCTGAGCTTGTTCAACATGTGCCTGAGCAACTTGTACATCAGGTGTTGAAACTTCGCTTACACCCTGAATTAAAGCTTCGTTCGCTGCAAAAGTACTTTCGGCAGCTTTACGGCTTGAAGACGCTTGTGCTAAACCTGCTTTTGCTAGCTCTAAGCCTGCTTTTGCTGTTTCAACTGCACTTTGTGCCTTGGTCAGTTCTTCTTTAGATACTGCACCAGAGGCAGCAAGCTGCGCACGGCGGTTCAGCTCTAACCCAGCTTTGTCGTAGTCAGCCTGTGCTTGAGCAACTTGTGCTTTCGCGCTGTTAATTTCGTCGGCACGCACCACAACTTGAGAGTTTAAAGAGCTACTGTTTGCCGCAGTTTGTTTGTATTGGCGTTTTGCTTTTGCGAGTTCCGCCTCAGCTTGCGCTAATGCAATTTTAGCATCACGGTCATCAATACGAACCAGCACGTCCCCACGATGTACCGTTTGGGTATCTTTTACGACAACCTGAGCGACCTGACCGCTCACCATTGAAGTAATTTGCGCGCTTTCAGCACCGACATAGGCATTATCCGTACTCACAGAATGATTTAAAAATAATGCCCAAATTGCATATAAAATAGCGGCGATCAATAAAATCAGCGCAAAAAAACCAAGAAATTTTTTGCGCTTGTTTTGATTGTTGTCATCCGAGGCAGATGTTGTTGGCACTGTTTCTTGTACATTGCTTTGTGCATCAGTCATGGTATGTTCCTAAAGCTGAGTTGGCTTTGCCATCAATCTTGCACTACACCTTGCTATAGAGTTTTTATTATTCTATGAACAAGACATATCGCATTGTCAAAGCAGTCAATTTTAACGCTAAAACCTCATAATATGAGAATAAAAATTTATAACTCATGCGTTCGTTCTAATTAAATTAATGTTTATCTCAAGGTTTTTATAAAAGTTCTAGCTTTTTAAACACAAAAAAAGCACACGTGGTGCTTTTAAATCGTTCAATTCATCGCCTAATAGGCATATGAAGCGATACCCGCAGCAATGGCTTTATCTTCATCATTAACCATTGTCATGCGCATAGTGCAGCCCTTACGCCCTAAACGTAACACTTCGGCGCGTGCAATAAAATACTTACCACGCCCCGGCGCCAAATAATCTACACGCATGTCGACTGTTGCCAAACGCGACACTTGCTTAATGGTCTCGGTTAAAGTTTCGGGGGTTGAACGACGATATAGATGTTCCATTGCCACAATTCCGCCAATACTATCGAGCAAAGTTGCAGCAACGCCGCCATGCAAAATCTGAAATGCCAGATTGCCAATCAGGTCGGGTTGCATCTCGATATAACCTTCAATCTGCCCGTCCACCACACGCATAATCATTCCACTATGCTTAAAAAAAGGAGAGCTATTAAACGCCTTACATAATTGCTTAAGAACTACATTCAGGTCAGTTTTTGCACCTAAATGGATGTTCCCAGTCCAATTTTTCTTTTCATCACTCATACGTTGCCTAAATTTAAAAGCATGATAAACACCCATAATTTTGTACAAATCCAGCATTATGGGGCTACAATACAGCAGTCGGTTGACAGTAATGGAATATCCGCCAACCTATCCTAGTGTAATACCGAACATCGAGATTGTTATGACTTATACGTTCAATCGTCCTGCATTTCCAGCCACTCGCATGCGCCGTATTCGTAAAAATGACCAGTTGCGTGCGATGGTCAGCGAAACACAGCTCACTACCAATCACTTGATTTATCCAGTATTTGTATTACCGGGACAAAATCAGACCCAAGATATTCCAAGTATGCCAAACATTCAGCGTTTGTCGGCAGATTTATTACTGAAAAAAGCTGAAAGACTTCTGGAATTGGGCGTATCAAAACTGGCTCTTTTTCCAGTCACCCCTCAAGAAGATAAAAGCCTGACCGCAGAAGCTGCATGGCATGAAGATGGTTTAGTACAAACCACTTGCCGTTTGCTTAAAAAAGAATTACCAGAAATGGTGTTAATTACTGATGGTGCCCTTGACCCTTACACGACTCATGGTCAAGACGGCATTATTGATGAGACAGGCTATGTGCTGAATGACGAGACTGTAGAGTGCTTGATTAAACAAGCGTTAAGTCACGCAGAAGCAGGTGCCGAAGTGATTGCACCAAGTGACATGATGGATGGCCGTATTGGCGCAATTCGTCAAGCTTTAGAAGCCAATGGTCACATCTATACCAACATCATGGCCTACTCTGCAAAATATGCGTCTAGCTTCTATGGCCCGTTCCGTGATGCTGTTGGCTCTGCATCCAACCTTAAAGGTGGTAATAAATATAACTACCAGATGGACTTTGCCAACCGTGCCGAAGCTTTACATGAAATCGCGCTTGATATTCAAGAAGGCGCCGACATGGTGATTGTAAAACCGGGCATGCCATATCTGGATGTAGTACGTGAAGTGAAAGATACCTTTGGTGTTCCGACATTCATTTATCAAGTGAGTGGCGAATACGCAATGTTAGCGGGCGCAATTCAAAATGGCTGGTTATCAGACTCGGTGATTTTAGAATCACTCATGTGCTGCCGCCGCGCTGGTGCAGATGGGATCTGGACTTACTTTGCAGAAACCGCTGCTGAAAAACTCAAGGAAATGAACTAAGTTCGCAGAGAAAGGATAACACTGCATGCATATTGCAATCATTGGCGCAGGCATTAGTGGGTTAATGTCTGCGCTGGAGTTGGTTGAACAAGGCTGTACCATCAGCATTTTTGATCAACAACAAGCGGGACAAGCAGCCTCTTGGGCTGGCGGAGGTATTCTCTCTCCGATGTACCCGTGGCGCTATGTGCATGCAGTGAACCAACTTGCTCAATTTGGCAAAGCGTCTTATCAAGCATGGAACCAAAAACTCTCCCCTGTTACAGGGATTGATTTTGAAATTCATGACACAGGCATGCTGATTTTTGATGAAGAAGATTTTGACGTCGGACTTTCCTACGCAAATCAACATCAAGAACCCATGCAACGCTGTGAATATTTACAGCGAGATGCCCTAGAGCAAGTCAACCCACATATTTCCGATCAGTTTCAAGAAGCGATTTATTTCCCTGAACTGTCTAATATTCGTAATCCACGCGTATTACAGTCCCTGATTAGCTATTTAAAACAACATCCAAAAGTTAAGTTTTTCGAACACGCTGCTGTCAAAAAACTAATTCAACAGGGTGATGTGATACAGGCGCTCCAAACCGAAGATGGTCGCAAACACACAGCAGATCATTTTGTAATAACTTCGGGGGCTTGGAGCCATTACTGGAACTCACAATTACAACTCGAAATTCCAGTCGAACCTGTGCAAGGTCAAATGCTATTGTTTAAAACCCCTGCCCACTGGCTACCAACCATGTGTATGAATCGAGTCATGTATCTGATTCCACGTATGGACGGACATATTGTGTGTGGGTCAAGCATGGCACATCGTGGTTTTGACACGTCTACCGATGAAACCACCCAGCACAATATTTTAGAAGCTTGTTTAGAAATAGTGCCTGAACTGGCCGATTTCCCGATTGTACAGCGCTGGGCAGGCCTCAGACCAAGCTCACCAAATGGTGTTCCCTACATTGGCAAAATGCCTGAAATGGACAACCTGTGGGCAAACTTTGGTCATTTTAGAAATGGGTTATGTATGGGTGCAGGCTCTTCACAATTGCTCCGTCAGCTTATGCTGGGTCAACCGACATTAGTGGATGCCAAAGCATATTCCCCAGAGCGTTTGCAAAATAAAATCTTAGCCTGACGCCAATATATTCTCTAAAGCCATTTTTAATTGCGGATAAGCAAACTCAAATCCTTCTGCTTGCAGAGCAGCGGGTTTGACGTATTGACCATTTAAGATCAATTGCGACTGTTCCCCTAACAAACAGCGAAAAACCGTGCTTGGCGCCGACAACAGTGGTTTCTTATTGAGTACCACAGCAGCTTGTTCAACAAATACCTTTTGAGTCACATTTTCTGGCGCTACTAAATTATGAATTTGGGCAGATTGAGGATGCTTAAATATAAACTCGACTGCACTTAACACGTCTTCAATGTGTACCCAAACCACAGGCTGACGACCGTGACCAATTTGACCGACTAAATTGAGTCGAATCGGAAGCAACATTTTAGGCAAGATGCCACCGCCCTGCCCAAACACCACACCTAAACGAATAATTTTAGTATTTTGCTGAGTATCTGCTAAAGCTGCATGTTCCCACTCTTGGCAAAGCTCGGACATAAAAATAGGCTGTGGCGGGCTTTGTTCTGTGCACACCTCTGCCCACTTTTCTTGATCATCAATCCCGTAATAACCAATCGCTGAACCAGAAACAATCACTTCTGGAAAAATTTCAGATTGCTTGAGCCATGCATATAACTTTCGGGTCGTATTTATACGGCTTTCAATGAGTTGTTTTTTACGTGACTCGGTCCAGCGTTTTTCGCCAATATTTGCACCTGCCAAATTCACCACATAGTCAATTTGACGTGTCGTAATATCTTCAAACTTTTGCACCCACTGTAAGGCAGGATGGTCAGATTTCTTTCCAGCCTGCCGTGTCACAGCAATCACCTTATAATTTTTTTGCAGCAGGAACTTAATTAAATGCGTTCCGATAAAACCACTGGCACCAGTGATTAATACATTCTTATTCATATTTCCTCCTAAGCTGAGGACACAAGTTTTATTTAATTATATAAGACTCATTTATATTTAATCGTAGCTGTTTATATAGTGATCTATTGCACATTAAACATTTTGTCTGCCATTCGCTGTGCCTGTTTGCCATAAAACCAATAGGTAATTAAATAAAGCGGAATAGCTAACATTAAAAACATAATCACCATAATGCTCAAGAACTGAGGCTGTTTGAGGTAAAGCATAAAGTTCTGCAAAATCTCAGGGTCTTTTCTGGCAAATAAAAACAGGCCAAATAAAACGCCACACAAGTTATAGCCCCAAAAAATCAGGGTAAAACCTAAAGTAAATTTCTTTTTTTCTTGTACAGTCGGTGCACGGCGTTCTTTCTTTAAAAATTTAAATAAGACAAAAATCATTGCGCCTAAATATGGAACGGCTGTTAAAATACCGCCTACACTCGCTGGTAATAGTGCTGCAACCACACCAACAACTAAGGTAAGTACGATGCATAAAGCAAAAAACCAGAGAAAGTAAGAACGTAATTTGGTCATATTTTTGCCTAATTTATGGGTTTAAAAAATAATTATAAATTTTTTTCGATTTTTTTTCATTTTTATGTCAACCAATCCGAAACTCTTGACGTTATATAGAGTAATAAGGTCGCAGCAACCGAATACTTCCTTTGCACGGCATCCGCAAAATTGTTTCGGTGACCTTTCATTACGACTCTTTTCTTCCTTCAGATTAGGTTTTGTTAGCAGCCGAAACCCTTGATGAAGTTTTTGACCGACGATTCTCTCATCACTCGAATCGTCGGTTTTTATTTTCTGGCACTTTCATTTATTTTACGCTCAGCATACACAATAGTCCTTTCGTGGCTATAAAGGCTATGCGTATACTTTTTACACCATAAAAATACGTTTTAAATAATATGAACAACATTGCCTATTTTGAAATCCAGTCTTCAAACCCTGCCCGCGATGCCCAGTTTTATCAAGCCGTGTTTGGCTGGCAATTTAAACTCGATGAAAACTTACCGATTGAATATTATCGTATCGAAACACCATCAATCATGGGTGGACTATTAAAACGCCCCGCTCAAACACCGCCAATGGAATATGGCACCAATGCATTTACTTGTTCGGTTCATGTCGAAAACTTTGATGAAGTTACTGCAAAAATTTTAGCGCAAGGTGGCATAATCGCGATGGATAAATTCGCCATTCCCGGTCGCGCTTGGCATGGTTACTTTGTCGATTTAGACCATAACGTTTTTGGTATTTTCCAAGTTGATGAAAATGCTGCTTAAAGATCTTATTTAACCAATTTATTTATTTTCTAATTTATAGCCACCGCATTTTTATCGGTGGCTATTTACTATTTATTCTTCGGCAAAACTAAAGCTGGCTTCACATGTAATTGGGAAATTTACCGAATTGGCAATCATACATTCATGATGTGCTTCTTCATGCAATTTTGCAGCAAGCGCTTGGTCAGCACCTTTTTCTAACACAATCTCTGGTCTTAAAATAATTTGAGTAAAGTGGCCGCGTTTAACTGGATCTGCATCTTCCATACACCCCAGTGCATGGTCGACATAACTCACAACGTGAATATGATTGACTGCACATAGGTGCAAATACCAAAGCTTATGACAAGCTGAAGCTGATGCAACCAATAAATCTTCTGGGTTCCATCTGGTCACATCCCCTAAATAGGCAGGGTCTGATGAACCTTGAATCGTGGCTTTCTGAGGATGTTGAATACTAAAGTCTCTTTTATATGAACGATAAGAAGAAGTGCCAGTTCCTGTATTGCCTTCCCACTGTATTTTTACTTCGTATTTATGAATGGTCATTTTGTTCTCAAAGTTCATGGTTTAAGTCGATAGTAACAAAGCAAAGTTTAAAGTGAAAAATTAATTTAAGTTTCAACTTAGGCTTAAATAACGAGCACTTTAAAATGTCTTGATAAAATCTCCTGTCAATTTATGCTAACGTATCTGTGTTTATTTTGGCTTGATGTCTGTTTCTATGTCCGTACATTTTCTACACACTTCTGACTGGCATTTGGGGCAGTTTTTTTATAATCATTCACGCCACTACGAACATCAACAATTTTTAAGCTGGTTACTCATTCAAATTCAAGAAAAACAACCGCATGCTCTGCTCATTGCCGGCGATATTTTTGATGTGATTAACCCGGGTTCTCAAGCACAAAAACAACTCTACCAATTTTTAGCAGATGCCCATCGTATTGCGCCGCACATGCAAACGCTTATGATTGCAGGCAACCATGATTCAGGCTACCGTATTGAACAGGTCGAACCACTCTTAGAAAAATATAATGCAAAAACCGTGGGCGTGGTTCGCTGGAATGAAGATAAAACCCTAGATCTCGATCGACTACTTTTACCTATTTATAATCAAAATAAAGATATTGTAGCGTGGTGCCTTGCCCTACCTTTTCTACGTTCGGCCGAAATCACGGGCTTTAATGAACATACTACTAACAGCAAAAATGCGATTGCCTATTTGCACCAGCAACTCATTGCCGAAGCCAAACGTCGTAAAACGCCAGACCAAGCGCTTATTTTGATGTCGCATGCGCACATGCAAGGTGGGGAAACATCCGACTCTGAACGCCCAATTATTATTGGTAATGAAGAAGCGCTTTCAACGACTTTATTTGAAGATGCTGTCGACTATGTGGCTTTAGGACATCTACATAAACCACAAAAAGTAGGTCAGCCGCACATTCGTTATAGCGGTTCACCCATTCCACTTTCTTTTAGTGAAATTAACTATAAGCACCAAGTGGTTGAGGTCAAAATTGACCCAGCTCAAGAGACAGACAACCGTTTGCAATTTGAAGCTGTAGAAATTCCGCGTTGCATACAATTGCACCGTATTCGTGGTGAATTAAATGAGGTCTTGCAACAACTCAAAGCGTTACCTCACGGCGTGATTGAAAATATTGACCACCGTGAATATGTCGATATTGAATATTATAGTTTAACGCCGCCACAGCCGAATTTACGGCAACAGTTTGAAGCAGCCCTACCACCTGATCGCTATCGTTTAGTACGTATTTCACGTCAATATGTGAATAAAGACATCACCGATTCAAATGCCACTCAGCAAATTGCTCTTGAACCTCCTACACCAGAAAAACTCTTTCAGAATATTTGGGAAAAACAAGGTTACAGCGCCGATGATGCGGTCTTAAAAGATTTTCTAAGCTTGGTACAAGAAGCACAAAAACATCTTGAAAATGATGCAACCCCTTAAGGATATGTCATGAAAATTTTATCCATTCGAATAAAAAATCTGGCATCTCTTTCTGATGAACACTTTATTGATTTTGAAAGCGCGCCCTTAGCCCATGCGGGTCTCATTGCGATTGTGGGAAAAACGGGTGCTGGTAAGTCGACCATTTTAGATGCCATGTGCCTAGCCCTGTTTAATCGGGTTCCACGTCTTAAAGACAGCGATGGTAAATTAAAAGATGTCGATGGTTCAGAGTTACTGACCAATTCGCCTTTAACTGTATTACGCCGTGGTACAGGACATGGTTTTGCTGAACTTTGTTTTATTGCACAAGATCAAAAACGCTATTTGGCACGCTGGGAAATTAAACGTGCGCGTGAAAATCCGAATGGTAAATTACAAAGTGTGCAACGCCACTTAAAATGCCTGACCGATGGCGTGGTACTTGCCGACAAAGCCAAAGCAGTTGATGAAAAAGTTAAACAAATTACACAGCTTTCTTTTGAACAATTTACGCGTGCCGTATTACTTGCCCAATCAGAAGTAACCGCATTTTTAAAAGCACGAGATAGCGAACGCGGTGAGTTACTTGAGTACCTAACTAACTCCAGCATTTTCGCCAAAATTGGTGAGTTGGCTTTTCGTAAAACAGCAGATATTGCAAAGCAGCGTAAACAGCTTGAAGAGTTCTTAGGCCACATTGAAATTTTGTCTGATGAAGAGATTGCTGCATTTACCGAACAATATCAGCAAGCTGAACAAAATCATCAACAGTTAGAACAACAAAAAAATGTCTTAGACAAACAACAACAATGGTTTGAGCGCAAAGCAAAACTTGAGCAAGAAGTTCAAGCTAAAGAGCAACAGTTTCAAACCCAGCAAAATCGCTATCAACAATTGACTGGTGAGCGTGAGCAATTAAAACGACTCGAAGTTTTCTCTGAAATACGTCAACAGGTTTTTCAACAAGCTCAAAATTTACAAACCCTACAACAACTTGAGCCGCAAATTCAGCAAGCTCAAACCAAGTTCAATGAGTTGGTTCAAATTTTTGAAACGGGACAAAAACAATATCAACTTGCAGAACAAGAGCTCAAACAAACGCTCGATTTTGAGCAACAGCATCAACATGCTTTAAATCAAGTTCGACAGTCCATTCAAGAACGTGCTTTTATTGCCGATGAATATAAAAAGTGCAAAGAAAAAAGACATGTATTTGAGCAGAAACTCAGTCCACTGCAACAGCAACAAAACACTGTGCAACAGCACATTGCACAGCTTGAGCAGAACCAAACTCATCTTCAACAGCAACTTACCCAAACTCAGCAATATGCTGCGTTAGATAAAGGCCTTTCAGCACATCTGCATCAGCTTGGGCAATTTATTCAAAATTACCAAGCGATTGAACAACAGCTTGGAAACCCTACCCTTGCTCGCCAAAAGCTATCGGAAGCTAAAAGTGAACTTGAACAACTGACAGCTTCACTCGGCACAGTTGAACAAATTGAGTTAAAACTTGAGCAACAGCGTAAAGACAAAGATCAGAAGCTTGCTCAAATCACGCAGTTAGATCTGATTCAGCAAAAAATAAAAATTTATCATGAATTATATGCTGAGCTTCAGCAATTCACCGAAAAACATACTCAAGCCTCAGAGCAAGAACAGCAGCTTAAAACCCTTTGCCAGTCAATTGAGCAAGATTATCAAACAGCAAAAACTGAACGTGAAAAGTTACAGCACATCCTGCAACAGCAACGTTTATTACACACCGAAAATATTGAGCAGTTACGAGCCAATCTTAAAGACGGCGAAGCGTGTTTAGTGTGTGGAAGCACACAGCATCCTTATCGTGTTGATGACAGTGCAATCTCCAAGGCGTTGTTCGATTTACAGCAACAGCAAGAACAACAGGCGGTAGCGCTAGAGCAAACTAAATTTAACGCATGGCAAAGCCAACAGCATGGCCTCACCCAGTGTCGTGCCGAGCTTGAACAAGTTCAGAAATATCTAGCTCAACTTCAAGCAAAACAATCAAGCTTGCAACAAGAGCTTGAGCAGCAATTTAGCCTCAATCAGTTACAGATTGAGCTTAATCAAGCTCCTGAACAAATCTTGCAAACGCTTAACGAACTCAGACAAGCCGCGCAAACTGCGATAAGTTCATTTGATTCAGAAAACTTGCGTTTAACCCAAGCGATTAAACAACACAATCAGCTCGTTCAATCTATTCAGCGTAATGAAAGTTTGCTTAATACAGCACAGCAATGGCAACAACAAGTTCAACATATTGTTGAGTGTCTATCTGAAACCGAACAGCACGCGTGGCAGCAGTCGAGTAGCCAAACAGCTAAGCAGACTTGGACTATTCTCGATGCACGTGCTAAGCAGCTTGAACAACAAGAACAGCTTTCACAGCGTTTTGAACAGCAGCAACAAGAGCTTAAAATGTTAGCTGCTAATCTTGAGCAAATGACCAAGCAAATTGATGAGATCGATCAAAATCTCAAAGACATTACGCTTAAAGGCCAACAAAATAATGAAAAAGCGGTGTCGCTCATTCAACAAATGACAGGCCGCGCTGACATTAAACCGCACGAATGGTTAATTGAGCACGATGCTAAACGTCAGCAGCAACAAACGACGTATCATGAGGCTAAACAACGTTTCGAACAAACTAGACAGCATTTTGAGCAGCAAAAACAGGCGCTCGATCAACTTAAGCATCAACATCAACACACCTCACAACATCAGCAGCAGATTGATGGACAAATTCAAAACTGGTTAAAAGCTCACGCTGATTTTCAAGCATCTGACCTTACAGCGCTCATGCAGATTAATTCAGCCCAAGAACAAGATATTCGTAACCGCCTTAATCATGCCGAGCGTTTATTAAGTGAAGCTTCTTCTGCCCTTAAGACCATGCAAGAGCAATTGAGTGAGCATTTACAAACTCAGCCAGATATTGAACATGAAAAGCTTGTTAGCCTCATTCAAGACAATATTGCAGAGCTTAAAGCACAGCTTGAAGTACGTGATCGGCTTAAGCTTAAGCTCGAAGTGCATCAGCAAAATCTAGCTAAACAGCAACAATACGCTGAGCAAATTCAAAATATTCAGCAAGAAGAACATCGCTGGAGCAAAATTTCAGGTCTCATTGGCGATGCTAAAGGTAAAGAGTTCCGTGACTATGCCCAGCAATATCATTTAGATATTTTAGTTGAACATGCCAACCAGCAATTGGCAATGCTGTCTCAGCGCTATACGCTCAAACGTCTAGAGCAATCGTTAAGTCTTGCGATTATTGATCACGACATGGATGGAGAAACCCGCTCTGTTGCATCGCTATCTGGCGGTGAGTCGTTCTTAACTGCCCTTGCCTTATCTTTAGCCATTGCCAATATGGCATCGGGTTCAATGAAAATTGAATCGCTGTTTATTGATGAAGGCTTTGGTACTTTAGATGCATCATCTTTGCATATGGTCATGAATGCTTTAGATCAATTGCAAAATCAGGGACGTCAGGTCATTCTCATTTCGCATATTCAAGAAATGCACGAACGTATTCCTGTACAAATTCAGGTGAAACCGCTTGGTGCGGGTGCAAGTACAATTGAAGTCGTAGGTTAATTAAGTAAGTTTTTTATCTCAAACTTTATTTAATTTTATATAAAAAAAGGGGCATATCATTTACGCCCCTTTTTTCTTGTATAGTCTTGTACTAATTTTTTATTTTTAAAATATCAAAAAATTAATTAACGCAGAGCACCACAACTGCAAAACCGATACAGTACATACCGAACAAATGCCAGCGTCCATGTTCTAACCATGATGACAACCATTTTAATGCCAAAAGACCAGCACCAAAACTAAAGCACATGCCCAATAAGCTTGGAACCATCGAATGGAACACTTGTCCATGCGCAACGGTTTGTAAACCTTGAGCGTGAATTAAACGATATAATTCTTTTAAAATAACTGCTGGCGTTAATACAACAGCTAATGCAAAACTGAATTCTTCAGCCTTTTGACGAGACACCCCTAAAAATAGCCCAGTAGAGATCGTTGCACCAGAACGTGAAAAGCCACGGAAAGGTAAACACAAAGCCTGTACTGCCCCAATAATAGAAGCGCTACGCAAACTGATTTCACCCTGCTGACCACGATCTAAACGCGAAGATAAAATAATCAGAACACCTGCCGAAATCAGCGCAGCCGCCATTAATTTTGAGTTACTAAACAAATGCTCAATTTCGAAACTGCTCGCGCCACCGAAAAACACATGTTTAATCATAGATTGAAGCGCTAAGCCGAGCACGCCTGTAATAAGCGTTGCCAAAATGATATAGAAGGCTTGTTTTTTAAAGCTTTCCCATGACGAAAAATAGGTCTTTTTCCAAGATTTCCAAAAGTAAACGATCACTGCAAACATCGTACCTGTATGTAACATAACAAGTAAGAATGTCATATCGGGTGCAGATGGATCATACCCCATTAACTTTTCAGCTAAAATAACGTGTGCGGAACTAGAAACCGGCAATAATTCAGCGAATCCCTGAATAATTGCCAGAATGAAAACATGCAACAAATCCATACATTACACACTCAAATATTAAAATATCTGGTTTATAAACGAGGAAAATTAAATTTAAATTAATCGATTACAGTTTCACCACAAAATACTTATCTAAATTGTAAAAGTCATTTTTTCTCAATCGGGTCACGTTTTCCAAATAAAGCAGTTCCTACACGTACCATGGTTGAACCTGCAGCAATTGCAGCATCTAAATCACCTGACATTCCCATGCTTAATGTGTCCCAGTGTTCTGGGTGGACATGTTTTTCTTTCACCGCATCAAATAACTTTTTGGCATCTGCAAAAGCGGCTGTATTTTCTGGTGCTGGAATTACCATCAAGCCACGTAGCTTGATTTTCGGCAGTTGACTAATTTGAGCAACCAACTCGGCAACCTCATCTGGTGCGCAACCGTCTTTACTATCTTGCCCGTCAATATTCACTTGCACACAAATATTCAAGTCAGATTGATCTTGAAGCCTTTGATTAGACAGTCGCTCAGCAATAATTAAACGATCTACACCATGTACCCAATCAAACTTTTCAGCCAAATGTTTAGTCTTGTTCCGCTGAACATGGCCAATAAAATGCCATTCGATTTCTAAATCATGTAAAGCTTCAATTTTGTCTAAAGCTTCCTGTAAATAGTTTTCACCAAATGCGCTTTGCCCTGCTGCATACATTTCACGCAAACTTTCACTCGGATGTGTTTTTGATACGGCTAAAAGTTGCACAGTTTCAGGCGCACGTTGAGCATGTTCACAAGCACGTTGGATTTGCTGTAATACGTGCTGTCGCGCATCTTGCAGGTAATTCATTGACAAGGTTCTCATTTTCAAAAAACTTTTTTGCTTTTCACCTAAAGCGAGGTGTTGGTAAGCCTCGGTGAAAGCCGTATATTATTCTACAAAATAATGACATATTTTGATTTACTTGGGGAAATTATGGATATTACAGAGCTACTCGCTTTCTCTGTGAAAAATGGCGCTTCCGATTTACATCTATCTGCTGGCATGCCGCCAATGATTCGCGTTGATGGTGAAGTTCGCCGCATTAACTTACCGGCCTTAGAACACAAAGATGTTCATCGTCTTGTCTATGACATCATGAACGATAAACAGCGTCGTGACTATGAGGAAAAGCTCGAAACCGACTTTTCTTTTGAAGTGCCAAATGTTGCTCGTTTCCGTGTTAACGCATTTAACCAAAACCGTGGTGCTGGTGCCGTGTTTCGTACCATTCCATCTAAAGTACTCACCATGGAAGATTTAGGCTTAGGTCAAATCTTTAAAGATATTTGTGATTACCCACGTGGGATTGTACTGGTCACAGGTCCAACTGGTTCGGGTAAATCCACGACACTTGCAGCGATGATGGACTATATTAATGAAAATCGTTATGACCATATTTTAACGGTTGAAGACCCAATCGAATTTGTACATCAGTCAAAAAAATGCTTGATTAACCAGCGTGAAGTGCATCGTGATACACATGGCTTTAATGCAGCACTACGTTCGGCACTGCGTGAAGACCCCGATATTATTTTAGTCGGTGAGATGCGTGACCTTGAAACCATTCGTTTAGCACTTACCGCTGCCGAAACGGGTCACTTGGTGTTTGGTACGCTCCATACGACTTCTGCTGCAAAAACCATTGACCGTGTGATTGACGTATTCCCTGCCGAAGAAAAAGACATGGTTCGTGCCATGTTGTCAGAATCTTTACAGGCTGTTATTTCCCAAACTCTACTTAAAAAGAATGGTGGTGGACGTGTCGCAGCACATGAAATCATGATTGGTATTCCTGCCATTCGTAACTTAATTCGTGAAAACAAAGTCGCACAAATGTATTCATCAATCCAGACTGGCGCAAATCATGGCATGACGACACTCGACCAAAGCTTAAAAGGTCTAGTTTCTCGTGGTGTGATTAGTCCACAAACGGCTCGTACTGCTGCAAAACAACCTGAATCATTCCTATAAAAAGAATTAGAGAATCAATATGGATTTTAATGACCTACTCAACCTGATGGTTGAAAAAAAATCATCCGATCTTTTTATTACAGATGGTGTTGCACCATCTATGAAAATTAACGGACAAATTGTTCCAATTTCAAAAAATAGTCTTTCAGGGGATGTTATTGGTCAACTCTTACATTCCATCATGAGCGAAAAGCAACGCAAAGAATTTGCGGACACTCGTGAATGTAACTTTGCCATTATGAACCGTGATAAAACTGCTCGCTTTCGTGTGAGCGCTTTTCAGCAGCGTGACATGCCAGGCATGGTACTACGTCGAATTGAAACTAAAATTCCTTCAATTGATGACTTGCAATTACCGCCTGTTCTTAAAGATTTATCAATGACTAAACGCGGCATCATTATTTTTGTTGGTGCGACAGGTACGGGTAAATCGACGTCTTTGGCCTCAATGATTAGCTATCGTAATCACAATACTAAAGGTCATATCATTACCATTGAAGACCCAATCGAGTTTATTCACGAACATGCGGGCTGCATCATTACCCAACGTGAAGTCGGAATTGATACAGACTCATTTGAAATTGCCTTAAAAAATACTTTGCGACAAGCGCCAGATGTGATCTTGATTGGTGAAATTCGATCTCGTGAGGTTATGGACTACGCGATTGGCTTTGCTGAAACAGGTCACCTTGTATTGGCCACAATGCACGCTAACAACGCTAACCAAGCACTCGACCGTATTATTCACTTCTTTGAAAGTGACCGCCACAGTCAACTCTACATGGACTTATCACTTAACTTAAAAGCCATGATTGCACAGCAACTTATTCCAACGCCTGATGGCAATTCGCGCCGCGCCGCAATTGAGATTTTAATTAACTCTCCATTAATTTCAGACTACATTCGTAAAGGCGAAATTCATGAAATTAAAGACTTAATGAAACGCTCGCGTGAACTCGGTATGCAAACCTTTGACCAAGCTTTATTTGATTTATATAAAGCGGGCGAAATTACCTACAAAGATGCTTTAAAACATGCCGACTCACCTAACGATTTACGTTTGACAATTAAGCTTGCCGAAGAAGGATCTGATCAAACTTCAGGCACAAACCAGCATTTAACCTTCGATAGACAGTAATTTCTTCATAAAAAAAGGAAGGTTAAACGTAACCTTCCTTTTTTATTTGTTTTCTTTGTGTGAAAACGATTATTTCTTGCGCAGTACTTCCTGACACTCAGGTTCGTTACAGTAACCGTAGAGGTTTAATGAGTGACCCGTTAAGGTAAACCCATGTTGGTCTGCTACAGCATGCTGTTCCTTCTCGATAACATCATTAGTAAATTCAATAACTTTGTTACAATTATGGCAAACCAAATGATCGTGATGATCTTCTTGCATGATTTCGAAAACAGAATGATTATTTTCGAAATGATGGCGCTGAATAATACCCGCAGCTTCAAATTGTGTTAACACACGGTAAACTGTCGCAAGACCGACATCTTCCCCTTGTTCTAACAAAGTCTTGTAAATATCTTCAGCACTAAGATGATGTTGTTTTGAATTTTCTAATAATTCCAAAATCTTAATTCGTGGAAGGGTAACTTTAAGTCCAGCTTTGCGCAAATCTTGATTGGAAATAGGCATGAAAAAAGGTCTCTCAACAAATCTCAAGTTGGAATAGGCAATAGAATTTAGATGAAGTATGATCTATCCTTTGATCAAATGCATCATAATTTATTGGGATAGTGTAGCAAAATGCAAAAACTCGTGCTGACGTTATTAGTCACTTCACTCCTTGCTGGTTGTTCAATCTTTGGTGTATATAAGGTTGATATTCCTCAAGGGACTCCTTTGACCAAAGCTCAGGCCTCTCAAGTACAAGTCGGCATGAATTTCCAGCAAGTGCGTTTTTTGCTTGGTAGTCCAACTGTGACTGATCCTCTCAATCCTCAACGTTGGGACTATATTTACAACTATATCCCAGGAACTTATGCTAAAAAGGCAAAAATCCCCGCAGCACATGGTCAGCATTTAAAAATTTACTTTGATGAAACTGGAACTGTAACTAAAATTGAAGGTTTAGAAACTATTCCAGAATCGCAACCAGGTTTACCTGCTTCTAAAGAAGCGATTTTAACTGCCCCACCACTATAATCGTTTTTTCTAATAAAAATAAACCCCTCAAGTGAAATACTTCGAGGGGTTTTATTTATGGGGCTTATTACTTTAAGCGATTACTTTTAATATATCGCCCCACAGGATTTTTCTCGGCGCGGTTACGGCGTATATCCTTAGGATTAATCGTTAAAGGTCGATAAACCTCTACCCGATCGCCTACTTGTAAAATCGCATGTGTCTCAACTTTTGCACCAAATATGCCAAGTTGTAATGGCTCTGGCAAACTTACCTGTGTCTGCAAGCCACTCGCTTCAACTGCTTGTAACGCTGTCATTCCAGCTTCAAATGGAACAGCAACTAAAAACTGTTGCTCTGGGGCTGCAAAAGCAACCCACACTTGCTGAGCTTTTTCCATCACATCATTTGTCCAACTACCGCAATCATGGCAATTACGATTGAAAGCGGTAAAACAATACGCACTGCAATACGCCACAAATTATAGAACAACTCATTGCTAAAATTCATTGATTTACGCAAGTGGCTAATTTTCATAATCCAACCAGCAAAAATTGCATAGATCAGGCAAATGAGTAATCCCCAAACCATCAAAATCAGCGTAAAGATGCCGTGAAGTTCAGGCACAGCCCAAACCGCAATTGCTACAACAATGATCACCCATTGTAAAATGTACATCAGTTGACGTTGAGCGAGCTGTTCTTTAGCAAGTTGAATAAACAGAGCTGTTGTCATTACTGCAGTAAAAATCCAGGTAAAAATAGGAAGCTGTGCTTGAAGAGAAAAGAAACCAAACGCAACGACAGCAATTAATTGAGCCAACCAGATTGGAAGTACAGTTTTTGTAGCGCCTTCTTGAGAGTGAATTACAGACAAGCTATTTTGCCAGTAAAGTCCTAAGCCTAAACCACTCGCAACAAGAGCAAGTACAGTTGCATTACCCCATTCTTTAAACTCAACATTTGTCCAATGCCAAGGCTGTAAAGCAGTTCCCATTGTATTAGCTAAAACAAGAGAAGCAATTACACCGACTGTCATTAGCAGAATTAAAATCTGACGCGGAATAAAAGATAAAATTAAAGCCACAACCGCAAGGCCAGCAAAAACAATTTGCCCAGAAACGCTATTATTGAGCTGTACTGTCAGTAAATTACCAGCAGTACTCAGTACATTCCCTGCTAAAAATGGAATAAAAATAACTGCCAACCAACCAGCCAAACGCCATTTTGGTGAACTATCTGCTTCACGAGTTAAACTTGATAAAGCATTTAATGCAGTAGTCTTCGACCGTTTTGCTAAAGCAATTTCTAAATAACAAACTGGCAGAGCCAATAACAGCATTGTGCCTAACCACAATAACCAGAAATCGATTTGACGATCAATCTGGATTCCCATAGCGGGTGCCAATGTCGCCATAATGATAAAAGATAAGCAAAACGCCATCAGGGGCGATAACCATCGTGACATAGGTATGTCCTGCATTATGCATTCCTTGAAAAAGACTATAGATATTTTGCCCGTCTCATGCCTGAAAATCAAAGTTTGCTCAATAAAAAAAGCAAACTATCGAAACGATAGTTTGCTGCGCTAACTAAAATTATAAGTTTTGTTATTTAAGTTATGCGAAAAACCGAGCAAACCAGTTTTTCCCTTTCTTCTTTTCTTTTTCTTTAATAATTCCCATCATATTTTCTTTTACTGCCCCCACATAATCAGCATCATCATGTTGAATATGGTTAATTAACCATTTTGCTAAAATTTCTTGTAGCTCTTTTTCAACAGTATGCCCCATTTCAAAACGCTCACGATATAACTCTATTTTTTTAATAAACAAGTCATGTACACGTTTATGTGGTACACGATATTTATAATCTGCTTCCTCTTGTAAACTTTCTTCGAAAGTAAAATGCGATTGCGTATAATCAATAATATTATCTAAAACATCTTTAATTCGACGTCTATCTTCATCATCTTTTACATCATCAATTTCATTAATATAATCAAGTATTCGTTTATGTTGCTCATCAATAACATCAATACCCGTATTATATTCTGAAGCCCATTTCATTTTCATACATCTCCCCAATGATGTTCAATGACTGTTGCATAAACTGCATCTTATATTTAAAGAATATAAATAAAAACAAAGCTATTTTGTCGGGTTTATCATATAAAATTAATATTCAATATAAGTTATTGTTTTTATTTATTTTTAAAAAATTAACCAACTAAAATAATAAAGTATTTTTTAAACAAAATACTTTATTATTAAACATTTAAAATATATAGATATTTTCATTTATATATTTTAAATATACTTTATATTAATATTGATCTGCACGAGTAATACGCTTAAGTTCGGGATTTTCCTGCTCGCGCTTTAATCTTTCTACATGTGTCATTGCTTTTTTAATCGGCTCACCATGTTGAAATAAAATCATTTCACCAGGTTGATAAGCTGTCCAATTTTCATTATGCGTTAAAGGTTCAGTTGTTATTACTGCTACACGATCTTCAGGGGTTGTTACCTGACTAAAGTCAACTTCAACATCTAAGTCAATTAAATGAGCCTGATTAAATGGATATTCTCGAACCAACCAATGTAATTTAGTAATCGCATAACTAAATAATGCCTTACCATTCGATAAGCAATAATTAAATGTACCGTACTCAGCAATTTGTGGCGAAATTTTTTCTAATACTTCAAATATCTGTTCAAGGCTTGGTTCTTCATAGCCAAAAGCTTCAACGAGTTGATCGAGCAAATAACAAAATGCGCGCTCGCTGTCTGTATTACCCACAGGTGTAAAACGTCCGCTCAGTGGCGGGTCAAAGTCATGTAAATCACCATTATGGGCAAAAATCCAATGACGCCCCCACAACTCTCGAATAAAAGGATGAGAGTTTTCTAATGTAATTTTGCCTTGAGTCGCTTTACGAATATGCGCGATCACATTACGTGATTTAATAGGATAATTACGGATAAGATCGGCAATTGGAGATTCAACTGCCGATTGGTTATCGACAAATAAACGGCAGGCCTTATCTTCGAAAAATGCAATACCAAATCCATCACAATGATCTGAGGTAATTCCTGCACGTTGTGAAAAACCACGGAAAGAAAAAGTAATATCCGTTGGTGTTGCACAATTCATTCCTAATAGCTGGCACATATCGCTTTTAAACTACTTCTAATTACCCCATCTACTCTATTGTGCATGAGAGTAAAATTGCTTGCAAATCTCAATATGTGCTGGCTATTAGAAAATAGGACATATAATTAACGCTGCCCCATTTTATTCATGACAAATGAAGTCGCCACTTTATTCACTTCCAGAAATACAAAATAATCTAGACAATTAAACTTTTCATCAAAAAAAGCCTGTTTCGATAGTTTTGACTGCATGCTCAAATACATTTGGAACAGTTTTGGCATACGTTCATCTTGTGGAAAGCTAAACTCAGGATATTCAGGTTCATAATTTTTTTTCGAACGAATATCAATTGTTTTGCTTTCAGATAATTGCTGAATCTGGCGATGAGTATAGTACGCTCTAGCCAAATTATCTTGCAGATGAATACTGACACATCCCATCAAATATTTAGCACGCATTGACCACAACACTTTAGGTGCAAGATTCATCCAAAGCGTTGAAAGAGCCTTACCATTACGAAATCGTGGATGCACACAGGTACGCCCTATTTCTAACACATTAGGAAGATGCGATAACTGAGGAACAATATCAAACTCATGTGCGCTGTAGCTTTGTGCGATCTCATGACCTTGAAATAATTTTAGACGAGTATACGCGACAATTTCTCCAGTCCACTTTTCACGTAAGACTGCGTGTTCACAACCAAAATCATAAATATCTTGATCTAAATTATCTTCAAAATGAATTCCAAATTGTTGGCTAAATTGTTGTGCACGAAACCGCTGTACATCTTGTAATTCTTTTAAATTATCAACCCATTCAAAACGAAATTGTGTCTGATTTATTGCTTTATGACGATTTAAAGGTAAAGTCCAGGTTTGGCGATATTGATTAAATTTTTCCAGCATAATGAACGCTCCTAGTGACATCCCTTACACTAGTCAAAGCTCATGACAAAAAAATGACCAAAATTAAATGACATAAAAAAAGACCACTTAGCGTGATCTTTTAATAAAAACACCGAATTTAGTGAGTTGCATTTGTACGATTTGAAATCAGCGTACCTACACCATGATCTGTAAAGATTTCAAGTAATGTCGCGTGTGGTACTCGGCCATCTACAATGTGTGCACTCACAACACCACCTTTTACAGCATCAAGTGCACAACCTACTTTAGGAATCATACCGCCATAGATCACGCCTGTTTCAATGAGGCGGTCAACTTCTTGAGTAGTTAAACCTGTTAACAAATTTTTATTTTCATCTAATACGCCAGTAATATTGGTAAGCAAAATTAACTTTTCCGCCCCCAATGCTTCAGCCACCTTACCAGCCACCAAATCAGCATTAATGTTATAGGTGTTCCCTTTTTCATCTACGCCTAATGGTGCAATAACAGGAATAAAGTCACTTTGGGTAAACATTTCTAACACATCAGTTTTTACCCCAGTCACTTCACCTACCATACCTAGATCAATATGTTTGATAGAACCATCTTCTTCTTGTTTTTCCATTAAGAGTTTGCGAGCACGTAATAGATTGCCATCTTGACCTGTTAAACCAATAGCGCGGCCACCGTGCTTATTAATTAAATTAACAATAGATTTGTTTACGCTGCCACCCAATACCATTTCAACCACTTCCATGGTCGCTGCATCGGTAACACGCATACCATCAATCCGGTTAGACTCTCGACCTAATTGTTTTAAAAAAGAGTCAACTTGTGGGCCACCACCATGCACAACAACTGGGTTTAAACCTACAGTTTTAAGTAAAACGATATCTCGGGCAAATGAACTTTCCAGCTCCGGATCAGTCATTGCGTTGCCACCATATTTCACCACTAGCGTCTTACCAGAAAAACGTTGGATGTATGGCAAAGCTTCAATCAAAATTTTTGCTTTGTCGACGCCGAGATGCTGATCTTGTGGCATTGCGCCTCTCCTTATTAGGACTCAGAAAGTTCTTGTGCAATTTGCGGGTAACGCTCTTGCAACATATCAATAAATTTTTGCTGGATTTCCTTTAAACGTAAAGGATTATCAGCATCAAATCTTACAGTAAAATATTCACCTGTATTTGATGCTCGAATAATGCCAAAACCGTCATCAAAATCAAGACGTACTCCATCAATTTTACTAATATCAGCCCCTAAACGATGGCTCAAAATTTCAATATCTTGCAATACATGCTTCGGGTCAGACTGATGCGTACTAATATAGGTATCTTCGGTACAGCATCTTTCTGGATAAATAGAAAATAAATCAGAAATTGTTTTAGCGTTAGATTGAGTGAAATACTCCATTACACGAAGGGCCGCATATATACCGTCATCGTACCCAAAACCACGTCCATCATTAAAAACGTAATGTCCCGCATATTCACCACCAAAAATGGCATGACCTTTAGACTTAGATAAATATGCACGCAGGAAACTACTTCCCGTACGAATCATTTTTGCCTGACCGCCAAGTTGCTCTATAGTTCTTTGAACCATACGTGAACATTTCACATCAAATACAATTTCTTTATCTGGCTGTTGTTCAAGACATATCTGTGCAAATACCGACAATAGACGATCAGCTGTAATTATGTTGGCTTTTTCATCAATCAATACAACACGGTCACCGTCACCATCAAGAGCAATACCAATATCTGCCCCTTGCTCAACAATCTCTTTACGTAACGCCTTCAAATGAGCAGCATGTGATGGGTCTGGAGCATGATCTGGAAATTCTCCATTTGGATTGGTTCGTAAAGCAATGACTTTACAGCCCATTTTTTCCAAGATTAATTTTGAACAATGCCCTGCCGAACCATGTAAGCCATCCAATACGACTTTTAAAGGGCGCTTGAGTTGAATGTCTTTAAAAATGGCTTGTTGGTATTTTTTGCAAAACTCTGATTTAAATTGAGGAGTTTTTAATTCTAATAATGAAATTGTATGACTAGGTGTATAAGTTTGAGCAAATTCGCCAACTTGCTGAATCATTTCTGGAGATGGAGGCTCACCTCTTAAAACCCATTTAATACCATTATCTGATTTAGGATTATGGCTAGCCGTCACCATAATACCATTGCCACCGAACTCCCGTGCGAGATAATACATCATCGGGGTTGAGCAACAGCCAATGTTTGTAACGTTTAAGCCCTGTTCTACTAAAAACTCTTCGATTAAATGTGCGTAGGCTGGGCTTGTTAGGCGGGCATCATAACCGATGACCAGTTGAGTTTGTTTTGCTTGTTTATATTGTTGCGCCAATCCGTAGGCAATTGAACGAACAACGTCCGTGGTTAAATAAGAAAGTTTGCCTCTAATATCGTAAGCACGGAAAATATTTTTTGGGAATGAGTGTCTTACATTCATAGCGTATCTTCTATTTAAAGATCAATCTGATCTATCGCAAAAAACATAGATTATTCAAAATTTGAAAAGGGTGTTTGCTAAAAAAATTGAAAGAATATGAGTAAAGCGTTTTGTAATATAATTCATTGTAACATTCAAGGTATAAAAAGAAACACCTGTAAAGCAGGCGTTTCTTTTCATTATTTTTTATAAGTAAATTATTGTTTACCAGTGTGGCCAAAGCCACCAACTCCACGTAATGTTTCTTCAAATTCTTCTACTTGCTCAAATTCAGCCTGCACTACTGGCACTAGAACATACTGAGCCAAACGCTCACCTGGTTCTAAACGGAATGCTGTTTGACCACGATTCCAAACTGAAACCATCAATTCACCTTGATAATCCGAATCAATCAAACCAACTAAGTTGCCAAGTACGATACCGTGTTTATGGCCTAAACCTGAACGTGGTAAAATTAAACCAGCAAAATTCACATCATGAATATAAATTGCCATACCTGTTTTAACTAAAACAGTTTGTCCTGGTTCAATAACAATTGCTTCATCTACGCAGGCACGTAAATCTAAACCAGCAGAACCTGCTGTTGCATATGAAGGTAAAGGCCATTCTTTACCTAAACGCGGATCGAGCAATTTCACTTGAACTTTCATGGGATTTCCTAAAAATTAAAAAAATTAACGCTTCAATAAAGCTTTTAAATTTGCCAGATATTGTTGAGCCTGTTCTTTAGGGTCAACATTAGCCGCAATTTTCTTTTTACGCCCTAACCACTCGAGCTCATCTTGCGGAAGTTCATCAAGAAAACGACTAGGCGTCATCTGTTTCATCTGTCCGCCATTTTTACGCTGTTCTGCCAATGTTAACGTTAAACCTTGGCGCGCACGGGTAATTCCCACGTACATTAAACGGCGTTCTTCCTCAATGGTTTCTGCTGCAATTGAGTTCTTATGCGGCAATAGTTCTTCTTCGAGTCCCATAATGTACACATATGGGAACTCCAAACCTTTTGCGGCATGCAGAGTAAGTAAGTTAACTTTGTCTGTATCTTCCTCTTCCTGCTGCTGTTCTAACAGATCAAGCAGAACCAGTTTTCGAATCACACTTTCAATGTTTTTTTCATCAACATCGTCTGCACGGTTAATCAGGTTTTGAATACTGGTAAATAAGTTTTCGATATTATCGAATTTACTTTTCTCTTGTGCAGGTGTTGCAGACTGTTCACGAACGTAATCCATATAACCGGCTTCGTTCATCATTTGACGAACTTTAGGCACAGGTTCATCATCTTCTAACAATTCACGAGTAAATGTCGCGATAAAGTCGGCAAACTCATGAAGTTGGGTTTCTGCTTTTTTAGGAAGTACCATACTTAAACGTTGGTCAGCAGAAGCACCGAGTAAAGACAAATTATTTTCTTGTGAGAATAAACCTAACTTCTCAAGAGTAACCGGTCCAATTGCACGTTTAGGCGTATTAATAATACGCAAGAAAGCACTGTCATCTTCAGGGTTAATAATGAGACGTAAATAACTCATCACGTCTTTAATTTCAGCACGAGCGAAGAACGAAGTACCACCAGAGAGTTTATAGGGAATTTGCATTTGGCGAAGCTGAGTTTCTAAGACACGCGCCTGAAAGTTACCACGATATAAAACTGCATAATCTTTCCAGTTTTTACCGTTCATCAACTTGTGAGTAAGTAAGTCTTTTACTACGCGCTCTGCTTCATCATCATCATTACGACACGTAATAATTCTGATGACTTCACCATGGCCTTTATCACTCCATAATTTCTTATCAAAAATATGTGGGTTATTTTGGATGACACAGTTCGCAGCTTTTAAAATACGGCTGGTTGAACGATAGTTCTGTTCAAGTTTAATAATATGTAAATTTGGGAAATCCTGTTTCAGCAAAGCCATATTTTCAGGCTTAGCACCACGCCATGCATAGATCGACTGGTCATCGTCACCTACCGCTGTAAACTGCCCCATTACCCCAACTAAAAGTTTGACTAAAATATACTGAGCCGTGTTGGTATCCTGATATTCATCGACCAATAAATAGCGAACACGGTTTTGCCATTTATCACGTACTTCTGCATTTTCTTGCAGTAAACGTGTTGGCATCACAATTAGGTCATCAAAATCGACCGCATTGTAGGCACGTAAATTACGTTCATAAAGCTGGTAAAGATGGGCAAATTGTACGTCTTCAGGTGTTTCACAGGTTGAATGCGCTTGCTCTGGCACGATCAGATCATTTTTCCAATCTGAGATTTTCTTCATTGCCTTAGCAATTAATTCTTTGCTTTCTGCACCCGACAAATTATCACGATGCATCAAATCCATCAAAATACGTTTACAGTCGTCTGCATCTAAAATCGAAAAATTAGCTTTTAAAGGTAAATTCTTAAGTTCTAAACGTAAAAGATTTAAACCAAAAGTATGGAAAGTAGAGACTGACAGCCCTTTTGACTCTTCACGTGATAAAAGCTTGGACACACGCTCTTTCATTTCACGTGCAGCTTTATTTGTAAAGGTCATCGCAGTGATACGATGCGCTGGAATACGGCATTGCTGCACCAAATAAGCAATCTTACGAGTAATTACCGATGTTTTGCCTGAACCAGCACCAGCAAGCACCAATAAAGGGCCTTGAGTATATTTCATGGCTTCTTCTTGCTTGTTGTTCAATTGACTGGCAGATGACATCGTGTATTACCTCTTAATTTTTCGAGCATGATTATAGTCATCTCTGTTTTAGAAACCCAATAGTAAATCTACGGATATGTATAAATGATGTCTAATAATGCAATTTATGCGCCGCAGAATGTCGTGATTGTTTTTTGTACTGCACCCATAAAAAAACCACCCGAAGGTGGTTTTTGAAACAATAAACTAAATCTTATTGTTTAGCATAAATGCTGATTTCTACACGGCGGTTTTGTTCACGACCAGATGCAGTTGAGTTATCTGCGATCGGGTTAGAAGAACCTTGTCCTTCAGCATTAACTCGACTTGATGAAAGACCTTTATTTACTAAATAGTTTTTAACAGCAATTGCACGACTATTTGACAAAGGAATATTAATAGAGTCATTACCAGTGTTATCAGTATAACCAGTAACTAAAATCGCGCTCTTGTTATCTTCAGCCAATGTTTGAGCTACTTTGTCTAAAGTTGCATAGAAGTTTGGCTTGATGTTTGATTTGTTTGTATCAAAAGTAATGCTACCAGGCATGATCAATTGAACAGAACCATCTGGATTACGGCCAACGTCTACACCAGTACCTGCCATTTGTTGACGTAATTTTTTCTCTTTTTGGTCAAGGTATAAACCACCAGCTCCACCAAGAACTGCACCAATTGCTGCAGCACGGTTGTTTTGACGGCTAGAGTTTGCACTTGATTTAGAAATACCATAACCTGCAGCTGCGCCAATTAAAGTACCTAATGCGGCTTTATCGTATTCAATTCCACCAAGATTATTACCTGTTGTCTGACAACCAGATAATACTACTGCTGCCCCTACGACTGTTGAAATAACTAATGCACGCATTGCATGCCTCCTCACTTTGTGTGTTTTGTTGTCTGGATGAATAATGAAACAAAAAGGAAGTATAAAACATTGATATTTTGTTAATAATAAACAGTTTAGTTAGTTTTTTGTAATATTTTGATGCACTTTAAGACGCACACTCATCACAATTTCTTCATTGTTGTCTAAGATATCGTTGTATTTCATTTCATGATAGTTATAGTTGAACAACTTTCTATGGATTTTGGATATTCAGGGCCATTTATATGTCAACTGCACCCAATAAACAATCTACGCTAAAAAAAATTACACGTGGACTCACCGTAGGTACAGTCATCACAGGTAGCACTTTTTTTCATGGGCCACCTGTATTGGCTTTAGGTTTAACCAAGTTATTGAAAAAATCTTCAAAAGTTGATGAAACCAATATTCAAATTACAAATAGCTGGTTAGGGGTAAATAACTGGCTCATTGACCATGTTTTACCTAATTTAAAATGGGACATCACCATTGATGAAGGTCTTGATTTGAGTATGCAAGGCCGTTATCTCATGACTTGTAACCATCAAAGTTGGGTTGATACAACGGTGAATCAATATTTTGGATTAACCCGTATGCCACTTACCCGCTTTTTTACCAAATGGGAACTGATCTTTATTCCTTTCGTGGGGCAGGCCTTTAAAATTTTAGGCTTTCCAATGATGAAACGTCATACCAAAGAACAGGTTGCAAAGAATCCTGAACTCAAAGACCGCGATATGATGGAAGCACGTAAAGCGTGTGAACAGCTCTTGAGCCAACCTTTTACCTTATTAAACTATTTAGAAGGTACCCGTTTCACTCAAGAAAAACATGACCAGCAGAAATCACCCTATAAACACTTACTCAAACCTAAAGCAGGCGGTTTGGCACTAGCTTTAAATATCTTGGGTGACAAAATTGATGCTTTGGTTGATATGACTATTGTTTATCCTGAAGGTGTGCCAGGTTATGGTGATTTTTGGTTAGGTGACGTTTCACAAATTGCTGTAAATCTCCGTAAACTTGAAATACCTTCTTGGGTACTCGGTGGTAACTATGAAGATGATCCAATTTACCGTGAACGCTTTCAACAATGGGTACATGAGCTCTGGACTGAAAAAGATCAACTTATCGAACAAATGAAAGCTCGATATACTACTTCAACTCATTAAAAGCATTTATAGCCATGCAAAACAGTGCCGGAAAACAAGCAAAATATCACCATATCAACTCAAGCAGTATTTCTTTTAAGCTGTTTTTGATTTATGACATCTTTATGGTGTTTATCATTATTTTCAATCTGTTCTGTCTTGCAGCAAATTTCTTTCTAATGAGCAGTATTGGGGCATGGTTTTTTGAACATATTCACTTGCCCCAAGTACTCATCTTTTATAAAACTTATTTACACCCTTGGGTGATTACGACTGAAGCTTGGTTTATTGGCTTTTTAATTACCGAATTTGTTGTCCGCTGGGGCATTTCTATTATTTACAAACACCATAAGCGTTGGTTTTTCTTCCCCTTCATTCACGGATATGAAATTTTAGCCATCATTCCGCAATTGCGTTTTTTACGTTTATTTCGCGCTGGTATTATCGCATACCGTCTATATGAATTAGGCTATCCCATTATTCCTGAAAGCTGGAGAAAAAACGGTCTATTTTATTACCGTGTCGTTATGGAAGAGCTATCTGACCGTGTTGTTATTACCGTGATTGATGGTATCCGAAATGAGCTTCAAACCAGCTCAACACACAAACAAATTATTCATGAGCTGGTTAATCACCATCGTGAACAATTTACGATTACACTTACCTCTATATTGCAAGAATCTTTAGCAACAGCTTTAAAAGAACAAAAGCCAGCAATCACAAAAGGGGTTGGGCAAATTGTTGATCAGGCAATAGAAAACACGCCTGAACTCACCCAGTTGTTAAGACTCATCCCCCTAGTAGGTGGACGTATAGAACAGCAAATTCAAAGTATTGGTCAAAGACTCGGTGAAAATATTAGTGCAGGTCTAATTGAACCTTTAATTGAGGGTTCACCAAATAGTCCGAATCCGAATCCTACGTATCAATTAATTTCAGAAAAAATTAGTAACGTGAATATTAATAACCGTGAACTTGAGCAACTTGTAGAGTCTGTCGTATTCGAAAGTCTTGAAGCAATTCGCAAACAAGTTAAAGTCAAACAGTGGCAACAAACCCTTGCGGAGCATGATCGAATCAAAGAATAAGCATTTACTTAATTTTTTATGAATCTCGCTAGAGAATTGGCACAAATTGTTCTAGCATTTGCTCTATTTACAATAAACTTAACGATATTACAGCTCGTTTTAACGCCTTGAAGGAAGACTTATGGCTGATATCCGGATTACCGGCAGAATGGTTAACTTTAGCAGGATAACCTTCGATACCAATGATCATGATGTGATCCGCCAGCAATTATCAAATATTCTAAATGAAGGTTCCTATCAAGGAACTGTCGTTATTATAGATAGTACTGTTGAACAAGAGTTGATTGCTTTAATTCAGCTGTTAGTAAGTTTAGGTTTACAACCTATGGCGGTCATCGACGGTATATTAGGTGATGAAGCACGTGCTATTCAGTTCCCTGTATTACCAGCAGATCAGCCATTACAGCGCATTAAAGCAACCGCAGAACAAGTTGCGATTGTAGAAAAACCGGCTCCCGCTCCAGCCTCGTCTTCAGCAGAAACAAAAAAACCACTAAACAAGATAGCGGTTGCTCATATTACCTCTTATCATGATGAAATTTTGCGTACAGGCCAATCCCTCGTACAAGATAACGGCGATATTATTTTAAAAGCTGGCATGAATAGTGGTTCTGAAGTGATTGCATCAGGAAATATACATATTTATGGCACAGTTCGTGGTAGAGTCATTGCTGGTGCGGGCGGGCACGCAGCTGCACGCATTTTTTGCCAATCTTTAGAGGCTGAGCTCGTTTCCATTGCCGGAACGTATTGTGTCGCAGATGATATCCCTAAACATGTGGTAAAAAAGCCAGTACATATTTATTTAAATGAAAAGCAAGAGCTTGAATTCGAAGCGATTGAACTTTAGTTTATTAAGCAAATCACCAAAAAACAGCCCTTTTAAGGGTGAATGACCATAATAGGAGTGGATTCGGTGGCCAAAATTGTTGTCGTAACATCAGGCAAAGGTGGTGTAGGTAAAACTACAACGAGCGCATCTTTTGCAACAGGTTTAGCCCTTCGTGGTCATAAAACTGTTGTGATTGATTTTGATGTAGGCTTACGTAACCTTGATTTGATTATGGGTTGTGAGCGTCGTGTTGTTTATGATTTTGTCAATGTTATTAACAACGAAGCACGTCTGCAGCAAGCCCTTATTCGCGATAAAGATATCGAAAACCTTTATATTTTACCGGCTTCACAAACACGTGATAAAGATGCGTTGAGCGACGATGGTGTTGCTCGTGTTATTGATGAGCTATCTCAAGAATTTGATTACATTATTTGTGACTCACCTGCGGGTATTGAACGTGGTGCGATTTTAGCCATGTATCATGCAGATGAAGCAATCATTGTAACAAACCCTGAAATCTCTTCAGTACGTGACTCTGACCGTATTATTGGTATGTTAGATAGCAAAACCAAAAAGGTTGAACAAAACGAAGGACGTATACGTAAACATTTATGTATTACACGCTTTAACCCTGAACGTGCAGACCGTCAGGAAATGCTGACCATTGATGATATTTCTAAAGATATTTTACGCGTACCGACATTAGGTGTTATTCCAGAATGTCCAAGTGTATTGCAAGCATCAAACGAGGGTAAGCCAGTAATTCTGTATTCAGAAACTAAAGCTGGACAGGGTTATGATGATTTGGTTGCTCGCTTTCTTGGTGAAGACCGTCCTTATAGACATATCACAGCTCAACCTAAAGGCTGGTTAGCACGACTATTTGGAGCGTAGTTATGGCAGGATTCTGGAGTAAATTATTTAGCAGTGACGAAAAGCCATCAAGTGCTCAAACTGCAAAAGATCGTTTGAAAGTTATTGTTGCTTCTGAACAAGGTTTAGGCCGCCGTTTAAGCCAAGACAAGATTGATCAGATGAAGAAAGAAATCATGCAAGTGGTCAGTCGTTATGTCAGCGGTGTAGGTGAACAGCATATCCAAATGCAGGTTCGCTCTGAAGCAAATATCGAAATGTTAGAAATGAATATCAATTTACCTGAAGAACGATAATTCTATTTCTGACTATTCAATAAAACAGAATCAAGGCAAAATAACGCAAGTTATTTTGCCTTTTTTAAAACTGAGGAGATTGTCATGGCATTATCACAGCCAGCAACTTTCAATGAAGAATGGTCCGATGAGCGTGTTTTTGCCTACCTCAACCAACTTCCGCCAACGGGTGTGAACGCAGATTTTCATGTGCTCTACCATGCATTCAAACATATGCGTCCAACAGACTATGAACGTCTTTTGATTCAATTTATTGCGGACGGACGCGATATTAATGCCAAAGACCCTGAAGGCCAACGCATCCATGATGTGATTGCCAAATTTCCGCGTCAATCGGCACCATTTTTAGAAGTTCTAGCAAAGTTTGCTTAAAAATAAAAAGCCTCTTCAAGAGGCTTTTTTCTTATCTAGACTTATCGATTGCCAATCAGGAAAATACCAAACACAGTAAAAATACCACCTGAAATACCATCAATCCATTTTGAAACATTACGATAAGCTGCTCTAAAGCTCGGTAATGAAAAAATAAAAGTCACAAAACAGAACCATAAAATCGTTTCAACCGTAACAATAATAAAGAGTAGCCAGTGAACCTGATCAAGTTGAGGGTTGGCTAAAAATAAAGAGAAAACACTACCAAAATAAATAACAGCTTTAGGATTTGATAGATTGGTTATCAGTCCTTTAATAAAAAATAAGTAAGGTGCTTTTGGTAGCTCTACAGCAACATTGTCTTCTTGCTGATTTTTTGAAAAAGCCGAACGTAACATCTGATAGCCTAACCAACACAAATATAAGCCACCGGCAATAAGCAAACCTTGCTTTAACCAAGCCATTTTCTCAAAAATTAGATTTAATCCCATGAGCGCTAAACAAGCCCAGAACATAACACCTGCTGTTATCCCTGCAACCACTAACATAGCGTCTTTACGTGATCGACTAATCGCTGTTTGAGACACAAGGAAAAAATCAGGCCCTGGAGTAATAAGTGCACAAAAATGGATAAAAGCTAAAGTAATCAGAGCGAGTAACATGTTTTCCTCCAGATTTAATTCATTGTTATTTATTTATTTAGGAAAAATACATTAGCATTTTTTACTATACGTTAAAATATTTAAGTCATTTTATAAATAGATTCGCTTTATTTGAATTATAAAAAAAGCCTCCAGAGAGGCTTTTTTTATAAAGATTGAGCTATTAAACCAAAATATCTCGCTTACCGTTAGGTCCCATTGCGCTCACAATACCATTCTCTTCCATTTGATCAATGATACGGGCAGCACGGTTATAACCAAGACTAAATTTGCGCTGTAGTGACGATGTAGAAGCTTTGCGAGTTTCTAAGACAAATGACACGCATTGATCATAAAGTGCATCACGGTCAGAACCACCCTCACCGTCTTCAAAACCACGTGAAGTCGGTTCTTCGTCAAATGGTGTCAAGATTTCGTCGACATAATCTGGTTCACCACGTTCACGCCAAGCATCACAAATGCGGTTGACTTCATCATCACTAATGAATGCACCATGCACACGTTCTGGCTCGATTTTACCAGGCCCCAAGAACAGCATATCACCATGACCTAATAAGTCTTCTGCACCACCAGCATCCAAAATAGTACGTGAGTCAATTTTACTGTTTACGCGTAAAGCGACACGCGTTGGAATATTGGCTTTAATCAAACCAGTAATGACATCAACAGATGGACGTTGAGTTGCAAGTAATAGATGAATACCAGCAGCACGAGATTTTTGCGCTAAACGCGTAATCATTTCCTCTGCTTTTTTACCGACCTGCATAATCATATCGGCAAACTCATCTGCCACAATCACAATAGATGGTAACGGTGTTAGACGAGGGGCACGCTCTTGCGTCGCCGAATCACTTGGCTTCCAAGTTGGGTCAATTAAATCTTCCCCATTCGCAATTGCTTCTTCAACTTTACGGTTGTAGTCACTTAATTTACGAATTTTTAAGAATGACATCAGCTTATAACGACGTTCCATTTCATTCACACACCAGTTTAATGCGTTTACTGCATCTTTCATGTCAGTAACGACTGGAGTTAACAAATGCGGAATATCATTATAGTTTGCAAGTTCAAGCTGTTTTGGATCGATTAAAATCAAACGTAACTGGTCAGGTGTATATTTAAGCAACATCGATAAAATCATCGAGTTTACTGCAACCGATTTACCAGAACCTGTTGTACCAGCAACCAACATGTGCGGGGCTTTCGCTAAATCAGTTAATACTGGATTACCTGAAATATCTTTACCCATTGCCATACTAATTAATGCACTTGGATCGCGATATGTTGGCGTTTCTAATAACTCAATCAAACGCACCATTTCACGGGCACTGTTTGGTACTTCAATACCAATATATGGTTTACCAGGAATTACTTCCACTACACGAACAGACGCCATCGACATTGAACGGGCTAAGTCACGCGAAATATTCGTGACCTTAGATGCTTTAACACCCGGTGCCAAATCCAACTCAAAACGCGTGACTACAGGTCCCGGTTGAGCTTCAACCACTTGAGCTTTAACATTAAATTCTTGTAACTTAATTTCAAGTAATTCAGATAAACGCGAAAGCTGCTCTTCAGTGAAGTTAACTTTCTTATTTGGATCAACATTATCGAGCAGCTCAAGGCCAGGTAATGTTGGTAAATCTAAACGCTTCTTGGCAACCTGCATTGCACGAGACATTGGTCGACCAGCTGCATCTGTTAATGGCGCATCTAAATCGAAATCGTCTTCATCAATATCAGGATTTTCCTGAGGTTTCCCAGCAGTTTCCTGCCACGCCTCAATAAACTCTTCTTTTGAAAGTTTATCGGCCTGAATAGTCGTTTGAATAGGAGCTTTTACAAATGCTGAAGACTGAGCATAACTACTTGCTCTGACAGGTTCTGCTGGCGCAATATCTTCATCTATTAATAAATCATCGAAGTCTTCAAAAACTTGTTCATTTGTTAAATTTTTAGGTGACTGATTTACATTCGACAAAGGTGAAGAAGTTTCTTTCGCAATATTTACCGATTGCGAAGGAGGTTCTGCGACTACATGCTGATCTTGAACAAATGGTGTATGCACATCTGTTGCAGTTTTACTATTTGGAACCGCAGCAAGCAATTCATCAAAAATCTCATCATCATTCCAGTCAAGACCATGTAAGTCTTGTTTAGCTGTAGATTGAGTTTGATGAGCTTGAGAAATGGTTTGCTGGAATTGCTCATGTGTAGGAGCTTGTTCTGTTGAATCGTCAGCTGCTCTTAAAAGCGCATCAATTTCTTGCTTATGGCTCGCATCATCACGTTGTAAAGCACGCCATACCTCACCAGTAGCCACTAAACGTTGGCTATCTTTTTCAAGCTTATGAGCTTGCTCAAGCGTATGCTCAAAGTTTTGAGTATTTGCAACTGGCGTATCTGCTACAGGTTCTGGTCGGCTCTGCTCTTTCGCTAGTACATCTGCAAATAGGCGCTCAGCAACCGCATCATGTCGTGTTGCTGTAGGTTGTGATTGAGTACTTTCAGATTGGACTGAAGCTACTTTCTCACTTGAGGCATTTGTCTCTGTATTTTCTACAACTTTAACCGCTGCATTTTTCTTCTGAGCAGGCTGAGTTGTTAAATCATAATCTGATTCGTTCGGTGATACATTTTTATAAAATAAATCTTGTAAATAACTTGGTGTCGCTTTGAGCATGGTCCATGTTTTGCTCCATTGCACCCCAAATGCAAGAGTAAACAAGACCACTCCGAAAACCAGTAAAAATAAAGTCGCACCGTAAATTGTTAGCAAGTGAGATAGGCTCTGGCCTAACTCGTAACCAATAATTCCACCAGCTGCATTATCTAAAGTATCTGCCGGCACATTCCAATGTAAATAAAGCAGGCTAGACACAACCAAAATTAAAAAGAATTGTGCAGCATAACGAAATGGGCGGTTTAAAAAACTACGTGGCCACCACACCTGAATTGCTTCAATAAAAAGGAAAATTGGAATAAGCAAACTTGCCCATCCTAAAAAACCAAACAGCAAATCTGCAATCCATGCACCCGCAATACCACTTGCATTGGATACTTGCTGAGTATCACTGGAAATATGCATCCAGCCCGGGTCAAATGGTGTATATGTTACTGTCGCCAGAAACATATAAATGCCAAAAGAAACCAAGAATAATGTCATCAATAAGCGCTGTGCATAAACACTCGACACCGCAGTCATATACTGTCCTGTAACCCATTTAATTATTGGTTTAGAGATGTGAAGAACTACATTTTAGATCTTCAACGAATGAACTTTATATTATGCACCTGTTCTTACAAAAAAGGTGCATGATTCTTTACAGTTGTTGTTAACATGAGGCACTTCTACATTGTTATATAACTTAATTCGATTGACCTGATCAATATTATCCACATTGATTTAACGCTATTGGTCGGCAAATTCACGTATAATTTTCAAAATTCTCGAAATAAATAAGGATACCCTCAATGAGTGTTCGTCATTCTCGGTTAGTTATTCTCGGTTCTGGCCCTGCGGGCTATAGTGCAGCTGTCTATGCAGCGCGTGCAAACCTTAAACCTACTTTAATTGCAGGTTTACAACTAGGTGGGCAGCTTACAACAACAACCGAAGTTGACAACTGGCCGGGCGATCCTGAAGGTTTAACAGGTCCTGCATTAATGGATCGTATGCAAGCACATGCTGAACGCTTTGGTACAGAACTCGTCTATGACCATATTAACGAAGTGGACTTAAATGTACGTCCTTTTGTTCTTAAAGGTGATATGGAAGAGTACACATGTGATGCTTTGATTATTGCAACTGGTGCTACAGCTCAATACCTTGGCCTAGAATCTGAACAAAAATTTATGGGACAAGGCGTAAGCGCATGTGCAACATGTGACGGTTTCTTCTATAAAAACCAAAAAGTAATGGTTGTAGGTGGTGGTAACACCGCTGTTGAAGAAGCGCTTTATTTATCGAATATTGCTGCACATGTAACTTTAGTACATCGCCGTGATAGCTTACGTTCTGAAAAGATTTTGCAAGATCATTTATTTGCCAAAGAAAAAGAAGGCAAAATCAGCATTATCTGGAATCATGAAGTTGAAGAAGTATTGGGTGACAATACTGGCGTAACAAGTGTTCGCCTTAAGTCAACTCAAGACGATACTAAGCAAGACGTAGAGGTTCATGGTCTATTCGTTGCAATTGGTCACAAACCAAATACTGGAATGTTTGATGGTCAATTAAACTTACGTGATGGCTATATCCAAGTACAAAGCGGTACTTCTGGTAATGCAACAGCAACTTCTGTAGCTGGTGTTTTTGCTGCTGGTGATGTCGCTGACAGTATTTATCGTCAAGCGATTACTTCTGCTGGATCAGGCTGTATGGCTGCTCTCGATGCTGAAAAATATCTAGATAATCTTTAAATAATAGATTTCTAGAGTTTAAAAACAGCCGTTCTTATAACGGCTGTTTTTTTAGAATAATGACTAGCTGACATATATTAATTTTTATAGCATAACCTTAAAGCTCATTTTATTTTTATGAATACACTTCCACTCTCTCCGTTCATTTTTCCTGATCCCATCGAAGCCGATCCAGATGGTCATGGTTTAATTTGTATTGGAGCTGATCTCTCCCCTTCTACCCTATATGAAGCATACACCCATGGATTATTTCCTTGGTTCAATGAAGATGAACCCATTTGTTGGTGGAGCCCAGAGCCTCGTTGTGTGATTTATCCTCAAAATTACAAGCCAAGCAAGTCACTGCTTAGAAACATGAAAAAATATGACTATGCAATTACGGTTAATCATGCCTTCGAAGAAGTTATTCGCTCATGTTCTCTACCAAGAAGTTATGCAGACGAAACTTGGATTAGCGAAGATATTATTCAGGGCTACTGTGAAATGTTTAATGCTGGCTATGGTTATAGCGTGGAAGTTTGGGAGCAAGACAAACTTGTCGGAGGTTTATACGGCATTACGATTGGTAAAGGATGCTTCGGCGAGTCAATGTTTAGTAATGAGACAGATGTTTCAAAAATGGCTTTTTATACATTAATGCTGATTGGACAAGAAAATCAGCTCCCTTGGGTAGACTGTCAACTTGTAAATAGTCACTTAATTAGCTTGGGAGCTTGTACACTTTCTCGTCAAGACTACTTAAAATCGTTACAAGATGTAATTATTCACCCCTCTATCAATTGGAAAAAGTATCAAGAACGTGTATTTTCAAGTAAAACAATAGCATTAGATGCAAAATTAATGGAATGATAACAGGAGGGACCAATCATGAAATCATATCACCCGAAGTCCCTTTTAAATGATCTGCAGTATTACATTACTCCACCTCATGATTGCAGCTACCTAGAAAATAAATCAGCGCGCATGGTGTTTTTAGACCCTATTCATCGAATTGATGTGGTCACTCTTTCAGAACTTTCTCGTTTAGGATTTCGTCGTAGCGGTGACTTCGTTTATCGCCCTGAATGCCACTTATGCAGACAATGTTTGTCTTGTCGTGTTCCAGTTGCCGAATTCCAAATGAATAGCATGCAAAAAAAAGCATGGAAACGAAATCAAGATTTGACTATGACTGTTTTACCGACTCAGCAAGCTGCACAAATTCATTATGATTTATATGAACGCTATATTAATGAACGCCATGCTGATGGTGATATGTTTCCACCTAGCTTAGATCAGTTTGAAAAGTTTTTAGTACATAGTTGTACAGATAGCTTTTTTCTTGAACTTTGGAAAGATAACCGCTTAATCAGTGTGTCCACCTGCGATCTAATGGATGATGGCCTGTCTGCGGTCTATACTTTCTTTGATCCAGATGAGCATCGCAGATCACTAGGTGTGTACTCAATTCTTAACCAAATCGAATATGTTAAATCGCTTGGTCTAGAATATCTTTATTTAGGCTATTGGGTGCCTCACTCAGCCAAAATGAATTATAAATCGCAATATACCCCTTTAGAACTTTTACTCGATGGACAATGGCGTCGGTTAAACAGATCCTTATCACCAGAAGAAATTCAACAGTTAGGTACGTCGCTGATGACGACATTACCTTCTGAATGGAATAATTTAATTATTAAATAATGTTGATCCTGCCTTCTGATGAAAAGCTGTCAGATCAAAATTTAGAATAAAGATGCAAAATCATCAGTACAGGTTTTTACCATAATGACTGCATGTTCCCGCCCTCCTTCTGGGGTAGGATAATAATTGCGACGGAGGTCGATTTGGTGAAAACCTGTTTTTTCATATAAACCGATAGCGGCTTTATTACTTTCACGAACTTCTAAAAATATTTGTACTGGCTGATTTTTTAACTGATCAATTGATGCATTTAACAATTCATATCCTAAGCCCTGACCTTGCATTTTAGGATCAACTGCCATGAGCAATAAATTTGCTTCATCTAACACTGGTTGTAAAATACAAAAGCCAACCACTCTATTTTGTGACTCAATGACGGTACATTGATAAGAATTCAAAGATTCTACAAATTGCTGTCTTGACCATGGATGTGTTTGCACTGATTTTTCGATTTGTACCACAATATCTACATCAGTGTTTTGCATAATACGAATCATGGGTTCCAGCATAATCAAAGTTCTAAAGTAATGCGTATTATAAAAACTTCACAAGAAAAAACGAGTAAAAAAAAGGACAATTAAATTGCCCTTTTTACCCTCTTTTTTTAGAGACCTAGTTTTTCACGCCAAGTTGCCAGCAATGCTGTAGTGTCAGAATCATTTGGATGAAATTTTGGTCTTAAGAAATCAAGTAACTCTGGAATTTGACGGGTCATAAAACCTTTACGACCATACATGAACTTAAGCATGTACTTAGTATCTTTCCATGTTAATTTTCCATCGGTTTTTAATAACTTAGCAGTGAAATGTGTCTGAGTTGCAAAGATTAATGCCATTGCAATGATTAAAGCTGTTGAACGCATGAAATAGGCTTTCGGACCTTGCCCATACATACTTGTGTACACATCAAATGCCACAGCTTTATGTTCATTTTCTTCAACTGCGTGCCACATCCATAAATGATACATCGTGTCATCTTGGAACATTGCTTGGATTTCAGGATTCTGTAAAAGTTCAGCTGCAATCGTAGACGTAAAATGTTCTAGAGCACATGTTCCAGTCAAATCAATCATTTCTTTAGTGTAGCCAAAAGGTTTCATTAATTTGGTTACAACAGCTGTACCCATATTAATGACTTTTCCTGTTTGCTTTTCCATATGACGCACATCATATCCATAAGCCTGAGCAGAGGCATTAAATGCTAAATGCTCTTTCGAATGCATTGCTTCTTGACCAATAAAAGCACTTATTTCTTTTTGAAGATCTGGATCTGCAAGCTTTGGATCATTTCGAACCGCACGAGTGCTATTTACAAAGAACTGCTCACCTTCTGGGAAAAGAGCCGATAATGCTGTCATAAAATGAGTTAATCCTGCATCATAATTCGCCCAATAGCGCGGGACCTGAGCAAACTCAAAGTCCATACGACGCACAGGAAAACTAGCACCAGCACGATTTGAAATATTTACTTTAGCATTCATCTCAGACTCCTTTTAAGTGAATAGCTAATTCACATATAACTTTATTTATTTTCTTAATATTTATAATCATACGTCTTTCAATGTGCCAATTAAGTGCAGATGAGGACAGAGAAATATCAGATGAGGTCATTAATCACCCCATAAAGGTGCATAGACTTACTTATATTTATAGTTAGCAAATAATACTTAAAAACAAAAAAGGGCTACTTATGAGCCCTTTCAAATCAACATAGATTTAACTTACAAACCTAATTTTGCTTTCCACGTTTTCAATAGACCTACTGTATCTAAATCATTTGGATGAAAACCAGGCTTAAAGTAAGCCAGCATTTCTTTAGCCATGCCAGTAATGATACCTTTCGACGGGCTATATGCGTATTTATAAATCACCGATAGCTCATCCAAATTTAATTTTTTGTCTTGCTTCAATAGACGAAGTACAAAAGAAGATTGAATCAAGAAAATCAAAGCCATAGCAAATACTAGTGAACTCGTACGTAATGCATAAGCTTTTATGCCCTTACCAAACACACCTTCGTACACGTCAAAAGCTACGGCTTTATGCTCATTTTCTTCGATCGCATGCCAATACCACATGGTTGACATGGTCTCGTCTGTCATCAACTCTTGAATATGCTTATTGACTAATAACTGTGAAGCAATCGTAGCGGTAAAATGTTCAAGTGCGGTTGTAGCTGTCAGGTCAACCATATCTTTAGTCATACCAAAAGGTTTGACAATTTTTACAAAAGTTTTGATTGCTGTTTGAATCGCTGTGTCAGTAAACTTCTCTAATGCGTCTACATCGTGACCAAACTTTTGAGCAGAGGCATTAAAATTGACATGCTCTTGAGTATGCATTGCTTCTTGCCCAATAAAAGCACTAATCTCTTTCTGAAGTGCTTCATCATCTTTAATAGAAGGGTGATAACGTACCGCACGTACACTATCTATAAAGAATTTTTCACCCGCCGGAAACAAAGCTGACAATGCTGTCATAAAGTGTGTTAGTCCAGCAGAACCATTCATCCAATATTCTGGTACATCATTAAAGTCAAAATTCATACGACGTACAGGAAAGCTCGCCCCTGCACGATTAGTAATATTCACTTTAGCATTCATACCCAAAGCTCCTTAATAAGTAACCCAAGTTACTCAAACTTTATTGTTCGTTTTCTTGATTCTTATCATACAAATTTAATAAAAAGGATTAAGTGTAAATAAGGACATTGGAATATCAGTTAAGGCCAGCTTTTGTAGTAATTGTTAGACAATTAAATATAAAAAAGCGCTCTAAAAAGAGCGCTTTCTTTCACTGAAAGTGA
>NZ_JAZEYD010000024.1:0-28200 GCF_037027805.1 Acinetobacter sp. 161(2023)
GACCAACTCACCTTATTGCCTAATAGACATTATTTTTATCAGATTCTCTTAGACATGTTTGAAGATAAAGGGTTTGATAATAAGTCTGCTTTATTATTCATTGATAACAATAACTTTAAAGCGATTAATGACCAGTTTGGACATTTGGCTGGAGATGAAGTTTTAAAAGAAATGGCGAATCGTCTGCAAACTCGTCTACGTCATCAAGATTTTATTGCACGATTAGGCGGCGACGAATTTGCTGTCATTTTGCATTCCATTAGTCATGCTGATCATTTAATATCTATTGCTGAAAATTTACTCGAAAGCTGTAAAGAACCTTTGCATCTGAATGGTCAAACTATTTACTTCAGTTTTAGTGTGGGTATTGCTTTATCACAATTTGCATCTAGCCCCGAAGATTTCATTATGCAAGCAGATCAGGCAATGTATAAGGCTAAAACTTCGGATGAACACTGGTTTATTTATAAACCTGAAAATTAAATTTAGGCTAATCTATGAATACAAGATCTTTGAAACTCTCCTTTATTGCATTGCTATGCATTACTCTTGCAGGGTGCCTGAGTTTTGGTCCATTAAAATATCGTCAGGTAAAATTGCTTAAGAAAGAGGGTTTTGTTCTTACTAATGAAGGATGGACTTTGGGTTTACCTGAACGTTTGTTATTTGACTTTAATAATGCAGAGTTAAAACAGAGCCATGAAGCTGAGTTAGTCCGTCTAGCAAATCAATTGAATAAATATGATCTAAATAAATTGAAAATTGTTGGTCATACTGATGATGTTGGCGATGCTGCCTATAATCAAAAGCTGTCTGAAGAACGTGCGCAAAGTGTGGCAAATCTTTTCTTAGCTCGCGGGTTTAAGAAAGAAAATATCTATGTGATTGGTCGTGGTTCAACGCAACCTTATGTTCCAAATACAACCAATGAAAATCGTGCGATTAACCGACGTGTTGCTATTGTCGTTATTCCATAATTTTCAATTTATAAAAAAGCCAATCCTTTGTGATTGGCTTTTTTATTTTAAACTAACTCAATAATATCAATGGTTGGTGGCACTCTAAAACGTAAAGGTATTCCGACCATTCCTGTGCCAACGGTAACAAAGACATCTGCATGTTCGTGGGAATAAAGCCCTCTTTTATGCCCTAAAATTGATACTTTTTTCATAATATAGTTAGTTAACCACGGAAGCTCTACCTGCCCTCCATGTGTATGCCCTGACAACATTAATGGACGATTTGGTAATTTAGGCACCATATCGACCGTATCAGGATTATGAGATAAAATTAACCAAGGTTTGTCTTGGGGTAAATCTGGCATAGAACGCATATCTGTTTTTCCAGCCCAAAGATCACCAATACCAATCAAACGAAATTCTTCAAAATCAACGACCTTACCTTCAATATCGACGACTTCATTATAAAACAAGGCATCTTTTAATAGTTGTTGAATAGGTGGGCCAGGATATTGCTCATCATGATTGCCAGGAACAGAATAAACAGGCGCCTGAATTTCTTTTAAAACACTCAATTCTTGAATCAGCCTATTTTCTGGCTCATAGGTCCAGTCACCTGCCACGACCACTAAATCAGGTTGCTGTTCATTTAACTTTTTAACGATTGTTTTTAACTGGCGCTCATGTCCTGAAAATAAACCAATGTGTAAATCTGCAATTAAGGCTACTTTTACAGGTTTAGTAAAACTACGATCTGGATTTAAGCGATATTGATGAGTATCGATACGTACAAAATGAGGTTCAATAAATCGGGCGTAGATTAAAACACCACTTAAGAAAAAGATGAAAATACCTTGGTGAATTGAATAGTAACCAATCCAAGCAGCGTATAAATTAAAAAACCAGAGAGGAATAAGTAGATAAGAGAGATAAAATGCGAGTAAATGAACAAAAGCTTTAAATGGATGAATCGTCTCGGTCCGAGATTGGTGAATCCAAGCTTCAGAAATCGCCCATAAAGCAAGTATTGAAAATATAAAGTAAAAACAAAAAATAATTGAATTTGGATTCCACATTACGACTCTCGACTTATCTTATATTGATTGCTAGTAATCAAATTCAATATTTATCTTTCAATATGCACGAATTATACTCTAGCTCACGTTATCGTATGTACTGATTATGGCACAATCCTCTCATTCCAAACAGCTTCAAACGAATCAACAAGCTAAAGGCTTTTTGATAAAAGTCTCTATAGTCCTATGTTCTAGTTTTGCTGTGGGTTTGACAGGATGTAGTACTCTGCCAAAACATAGGGTTGAACCATTAGAATATGCAAATGATATCGACACATCGGAGACTTCACTTGCACAAATTGTTACTCCATTACGTCAGCAAAACCCCAAGCTAACGGGTTATCACGTCTTAAATGATCCATTGGAGGCTCTAGCAGCCCGCCTAAGATTAATTGATAAGGCCGAAAAGACTTTAGATTTACAATATTACATTTGGGACAATGACAAAGTTGGTGCTTTAGCCTTGCATGCGATTATTCGGGCAGCTGATCGCGGGGTAAAAGTTCGACTTCTTATTGATGACAATAATGCAAAAAAAATAGAAGGGATTTTACTCGCCCTTTCTCAGCATAAAAATATTGAAGTGAAGCTTTTTAACCCATACCGTTTTCGTAAATATCGTGCGATGGATATGGTGCTTGATTTAAAACGTATCAATCGTCGCATGCATAATAAAAGTTTTATTGCCGACAATGAGGTTGCGCTTATTGGCGGACGGAACATGACAAATCAATATTACAATGTAAGTGATAGCTATCAATTTTCTGATGTCGACGTGATGTTGGTCGGTGCTGCTGTTGATGACATTGTGAATTCTTTTGATGACTACTGGAATCATGAATATGCCTATTCAGTTCAAAGTATCGTAAGTCCAGAGCAACATCGTCTCCGTTATGAAGGATTAAAAGAGCAACTCGAAACTCACTATCAACTAGCAACTGTTCAAAACTTTCTAAACCTAACCGCAAAATCACATGCATTTGATCAATGGTTAAATCGCAATATTCAATTCGACTGGGTCAAAGCAGAAGTCGTAAAAGACTCGCCTGACAAAATCAAATCAAAGGCTAAAAAGGAAGAACACCTAAATTTCCAGTTAATCAACCATCTAGAAAAACCAGAAAGTAATGTTGATTTAATCTCAGCTTATTTTATTCCTGAAAAACAAGGTGCTAAAATTTTAAGTACGCTTGCTAAAGAGGGTGTTGAAGTTCGAGTTTTAACCAACTCATTTAAAGCGAATGACGTTGCCGTTGTGCATGCCTTTTATGGGAAGTACCGTAAAGAACTTCTTAAAAACGGCGTACAACTTTATGAGTTTTTACCTACGCCAGATAAAAGAAATTTAAATAAAAATACAGATGAGCTTGCAACTAAAGCGAAAGTGAACATGAAAGGATTAAGCCGTTCAAGCTTGCATACTAAATTGATGGCATTAGATGAGCAGGTTTTTATTGGTTCATTTAATTTTGATCCACGCTCAGCTTATTTGAATACTGAAATTGGCGTAATTTTAGATAGCCCGTCGTTGGCTAAGACAATTCACCATACGATGGATGAAAATTTAAATAAATATGCTTATAAACTAAAGCTTGACTCGAATAATCATATTTATTGGCAGCAAGAAACGCCCAATGGTCCTTTAATTTATAGACAAGAACCCGAGATGAAATGGTGGCAAAAAGCAGGCATGAAATTTCTTTCATGGCTGCCACTTGAAGGATTTATGTAATTAATTTTTTGGCTTAAGTACTTTTTGATGTAATTGAGCCAAGCCTTCTACCATTTTGTCTTGGACTTCTTGAGTCAGACTTTTTACATCGTGTCCTTCTACCGAAATAGGAGGCAATGTTAATAAATGGGCTGTTACTTTTGGCATTTCTAACACACGCTGAATATGTTCAGCAAATGTCATCTCACCAATAAACGGTGCAACGGTATCTAATTCGCCGTGACGGTTTACATAACAAATTAAACATACCTGTACTGGGCGTTGAGCCTCAATAGCAGCCCCGAGCAAACGACCATGTACTTTCTTAACAGAATGTCCATCTGTAGTCGTTGCTTCAGGGAAAAATAGTACAGGAATATTTTGTTTTAAAAATTCGGTAATTTGCTCACGAATTTTAACGGAATCCCCTGACCCACGCTTAATAAATAAAGTTCCACCACCTTTAGCTAAATTCCCAAAAATGGGCCAATTTTCAATTTCAGCTTTAGCAAGAAAGAAAACACGGGCTCCTGAACCTAAAACAGCAACATCGAGCCAAGAAATATGATTACTTACCCATAAAGCAGGTTCTCTAGGAATTGTTCCGTGTACTTCTACATCTAAATTAAAAACTTGACATAAACGGCGGCAAAAATATTGAACATAGCGTGTATTGACCGGATTATTAGGATCTTTATAAAGGCCGTGTCGATAAACTAAATAAAAACCTTCACTAATTGCAGCGGTAGCCGAAGTGACTTTTTTTCCGTACAAACCTATTTTTGATAATTTCTTTAACGTTGAATTCACTATACTTTGCGTTTGAGCCATAAAATTTCACTAACGATTAATCATTGTTATACCCATCTCGAGCATTCTATACGTTTCAGAATAAACTTGCATTGATGATAGAGAATGCGGAAAAAATAAATTCAGACACCTCTAACAGCATTTAACTAATCTAAAGGATAAGAACAAACGCTTTCCCCTTTTGCATAAGTTTCATCTAGAATAAAGTTTTCCCATTTTCAGGATTTATAACCACGTGGAATATGTTGATCGGCATCAAGGCGGTGAACGCACAATTTTAGTGAGTGTTTCAGTACAATTATTAGATGATCTGGATGCCGAAGAGTTTGCTCTACTTGCACAGTCTGCTGGTGCAGATATCCTTGAACATATTAAGGTTCAGCGAAACAAACCCAATCCTAAATTTTTTATTGGTTCAGGAAAAGTCGAAGAAATTGCAGAGCAAGTTCAAGAACTAGAAGCAAGTCTGGTGATTTTTGATCATGCTTTATCACCCGCTCAAGAACGAAATTTAGAAAGAATATTAAAATGTCGAGTCATTGACCGTACAGGATTAATTTTAGATATTTTTGCGCTACGTGCCCGTACGCATGAAGGTAAATTACAGGTCGAACTTGCACAGCTTAAACATTTATCTACTCGTCTTATTCGTGGTTGGTCAGCCGACTTTGAGCAACAAAAAGGTGGTATTGGCTTACGTGGTCCTGGTGAAACACAACTTGAAACAGATCGTCGTCTCATTCGTGTACGTATTGCCCAATTAAAAGATAAATTAGAAAAGGTACATCAAACCCGTATACAAGGACGTGCTGCAAGACAAAAGGCAGCCATTCCAACTGTGTCACTTGTAGGCTATACCAATGCTGGGAAATCGACTCTATTTAATATTTTAGCGAAAAGTGATGTCTACGCAGCCGACCAACTATTTGCAACACTCGATCCAACATTACGCCGTTTGGAATGGGATGGTATTGGTACTGTCGTGTTAGCAGATACCGTAGGTTTTGTACGAAACTTACAGCATGATTTAATTGAATCATTCAAAGCAACACTTGAAGAAACTCTAGAAGCCACGCTTTTACTGCATGTGATAGATAGTAATAGCCATGACATGCTTGATCAAATTGAAGCAGTTGAAGGTGTATTAAAAGAGATTGGTGCAGATGCTCCAGTACTTCGGGTGTACAACAAAATTGACTTAAGTGGTGAAGAAGCCAAAATTGTTTATGCTGAGCCACATGTACCAGATCGAGTTTATGTTTCAGCTCATGCTGGCCTTGGTCTAGACTCACTTCAAAAAGCAGTACAAGAATGTTTAATGGGTCAAATTCAAAAGTTTTCTCTGACTCTTAAACCTGCTTACGGCAAATTGCGCACCCAACTTTATGCCTTAAATGTAATTGAGTCTGAACACTATGATGATGCGGGCTTATTACATATTGATGTACGTATTGCACCACATAAGCTAGAAAAGCTTATTCGCCAAGCAAAACTGCCCTTAGAAGAAATCTTGGGAGAACGCGCTAATCAATTTAAACGCCCCTTGGAAGAGTTTGAAATCAAGGGTCAGATCAGTTAAAACTTGATAAGTAAACTTTTAGAGATAAAAAATATGGATAAGATCAAAAGTATAGACTGGACAGCATGGGTAGCAACATTGCTACTTATTATTGGTTTTCGTGAAGGCTCTGTCATCGTCATGCGTGCTTTTGGTCATCCAGAATTAGGTAATTTAGTCGGCTTAATCAGCTTACTCACTGTTTTGATTATTTGGAGAAAGTTCAAAAAAATCCCGCTCCGAATAGTCGATACCAATAATAAAATTATGAAAGAAAGTGGTTTTGCTTTTTTACCTGTTTGTGCTGGCTCCTTAATTATGTTGGTGCACATGGGTAAAGAAATTCCATTATTCCTTTTTGTTTTAGTGGTCAGCACCCTTATACCTTTGTGGGTCTATGCAAAAATGGCAAAACGTTGGTTATAAGGAGAATAAAATGTTTACGATTTTCTACGGTTTTTTGATCACTCTCATTGGTTATCTATGTGCAAAACCTTTAAACCGACGCTTTCCGCAAGTTCCACTTTTAGTTTTCGGCATGTTCATTGTCATTGCATTACTTTCAGTTTTACAAGTTCCTTATGAACAGTACCGCCTTTATGTGAATGAGTTATTTAGTCATTTATTGGGGTATGTGACTGTAGCTTTAGCCATTCCCTTGGCTGCAATGCGTTACGATGATCTTCCAATTAAATCAGTTATTGGTATTTTACTTTTTGCAAGTATTAGCGCCGTTGCTTTGCCTATGGGCCTCGCTTACTTGTTACATATGTCGGAACCTACCATTCTTGCATTTGCAACCCGCGCGGTGACTACCCCTATCGCCTTAAATATCGCAACGTTATTGCATGCTCCTGAAACGCTGGTAACCCTTATTGTTATTTTATCTGGTGTTATTGGCGCAGCTTTTTCACCATTTTTACTTAAACATATTCATGATGAAAGAGCATCAGGTTTAGCCTTAGGGTTAGCTGCGCATGCCATAGGAACAGCTCAAGCTTGGCAACGCGGACCAGTTGCAGGTCGTTACGCTGCATTTGGTATGGCTTTAAATGGTGTATTTACTGCAATTTGGCTGCCGACATTCATGTTATCTTTTGGAATAAATTGATTAAAAAGTAGTTTAAATAAACATTGAACCAGTTAACAATTAGAAATAAGATGATCTTTCAAATCTAAAAGGATTTTTAATTATGGGGAAAATTTTTATTGGAGCTATGCTCTTACTGGGGATTAATACTGCTACATTTGCAGCAGATATTACAGGTCTTTGGCAAACAATTGATGATAAAACTGGTGCTCCCAAAGCACAGGTAGAAATACGAAAAGAAGCAAATGGGACATATGCTGGAAAAGTTGTTAAAGTTACACCGCGTCCGGGTTATACACCAAAAGAAATTTGCGATAACTGTCCAGCACCTTATACCAATAAGCATATTGTAGGTTTAGATATTGCGACCGGCTTAAAACAAGTTGATAGTACAACTTACACCGGAGGAAAAATTTTAGACCCCAATACTGGTAAAGTTTATGGGCTTAAAGCAAAACTTAGCGCAACTGGTAAACGTCTTCATATGCGTGGATATCTTGGCGTTTCAGCATTAGGCCGTAACCAAATTTGGTTACGCGTAGAATAAAAAATAAAAAAGCCGCTTATGCGGCTTTTTTATTTTTACTCGGGTACAACTCTCGTCTTGCACTCATGAAAAGCATTGCTTTTCCTATATTTGCGCAGGATTATCGACAGCAAAGATTTCTTTATCTTCAAGGCGATAAGCCATTAATTTTCGTCCCCAAACACAGCCGCCATCAATATTCTGGATTTGCTCATTGATGCTTCTACCTTCTAGCGCAGCCCAATGACCAAAAATAATCTGATGAGTCTCAGCAGCTTTATTTGGAAATTCGAACCAAGGTAAATAGCCTTCTGGCATTGGCGCATCTAGAGCATCTTTAAAACTGAACTCTAAAGCCCCTTCTGCGTTGGTTAAACGCATGCGGGTCAAATAATTAGTAATACAACGTAACCGAGCGGAACCCGTTAAGTCGTCTTCCCACAAATCTGGTTTTGAGCCATACATTTCTGCCAAAAAGGCATCTAATACAGATAAATCTTGATGTGAGAGTACTGCTTCAACCTCTTTTGCAAGCGTTGCAGTTTTTTGGGCATCCCAAATGCAAGGTATACCTGCATGAGTAAGAATTGTGTGCTCGTTCGGGAATAAACATAAAGGTTGTTTACGCAACCAATCAATTAACTCATCGCCATCAATTGCATCAATAACGTCCTGCGTGCGATCTTTTTCTTTAATCTCTTTTAAACCACGCGCGCCAGCAACTAAAGTTAGATCATGATTTCCGAGTACAGTTGCAGCAGCACCACGATCAGCAAGTTTTTTAACAAAACGTAAGGCACCTACTGAGTTTTCGCCACGAGCAACCAAATCACCCGCAAACCACAAAAAATCTTGGTCTGGATCAAAACGTATTTTTTTAAGTAAGGCTTTCAGAGCTTCAAAACACCCTTGTACATCGCCAATCACATAATTAAAACGTTTAGTCATTTATCCCACCATTTGATCGGCTAAAGCAACAAATTGAGTAAGTGTTAAAGTTTCAGGACGAGCCATCGGGTCAACGCCTGCTTTTTCAAAACCATCTTCAGCGATCATACCTTTAAGACTATTTCTTAGGGTTTTACGACGTTGGGTAAATACATGACCAACCAACCGAGCTAAAGCTTTTTCATCTTTTGCAATAATTGGTTTTTGTTCATATGGAACAAGGCGGAAAACAGCGCTCGTTACTTTAGGTGGTGGGTTAAATGCGCCAGCTGGTACTTCAAATAAAAATGTTGGTTGGCAATAATACTGAATCATTACCGACAAGCGACCATATTCTTTTGTGTTTGGCTCAGCCGTAATACGGTCAACCACTTCTTTTTGGAGCATAAAGTGCATGTCTTTAACTTTACTGCCAAATTCCAAGAGATGAAAAAGTAATGGGGTTGAAATGTTATAAGGTAAATTACCAACCACACGTAATGGTCGACCATCTTTTACCAGTTCGTTAAAATCATATTTTAATGCATCAGCTTCTATAATAGTTAAACGTTCAGGATGTGGAACGCGTTCTGGTAAGCCTGCCGCTAAATCACGATCTAGCTCAACAACTGTTAATGCATCACATTCCCCAATTAAAGGAGATGTTAATGCGGCCAAACCAGGACCAATTTCGACAACATTTTCACCCGCACGCGGATTCACCGAGCGCACGATTTTGGCAATGACTCGCTGATCATGTAAGAAGTTTTGACCAAAACGTTTACGAGCTTTATGCCCTTCATCTTTCGGGTTTAGGGCATTAATTTGATACATATAACATTTCCAACATGAAAAATTTAGCTCGCTGCCAAAGATAACGCTAAATCGACAGCGACATTTAAACTTGAGCTTTTTGCCAAACCAGTCCCAGCCAAAGACAACGCAGTGCCATGATCAACCGAGGTTCGGATGAATGGCAAACCCAATGTAATATTGATGGCCTCACCAAACCCTTGTGATTTTAACACAGGTAAACCTTGATCATGGTACATAGCGAGTACAGCATCAGCATTTTTAAGATGCTCTGGGGTAAATAAGGTATCCGCGGGCAAGCTTAGGCTCATTTTAATTCCTTGCGCCCGATAAGTTTCGAGTACCGGATTAATGGTATCAATCTCTTCATGCCCTAAATAGCCATCTTCGCCCGCGTGAGGATTTAAGCCACACACTAATATGCGCGGATCAGTAATCTTAAATTTAGTTTTTAAATCATGTATTAAAATATCAATGACTTGATGTAACCGCTCTTTGGTAATTGCATCGGCAACATCCCTTAAAGGCAAATGTGTAGTCGCTAAGGCAACACGCAGAGTTTTGGTTGCAAGCATCATGACGACGCGCTCTACACCTGCAAACTCTTGATAATATTCAGTGTGACCACTAAACAAAATGCCTGCATCATTAATGATCGACTTTTGCACTGGTGCCGTAGCTACCCCAACACTTTTACCAGACATTGCATAATCAGCTGAACGGCGTAATTGTTCTAATACATAAGCCGCATTAGCAGAATTTAATTGCCCATCAATAACCGCTGTTTCTAAAGGCACATGCTCTATATAAAGCTCACCAGAAGAGGATGATTCAGCTTGTCCCGTATATTCTACAAATTGGATATCTATCCCTAGTTTTTGGGCACGTTGTTCTAATAAATTTTGGTCACCCAAAACAACAACAGGGCGTTCATCAATTCGCTTAGCCAAGCTCAAGCAAATATCTGGACCAATACCAGCCGGCTCACCGGAAGTGACATATAAAGGCAGCACAATCACCCCAGACATATAACGAAAATTTGTTTGATTTTAACATATCCCACATTCATCAGTTTATGGATTAAATTATGCTGCTTAAACTGGATTTTTCTTGTGACTTTGAACAAACTCGTTTAGAATGCTGGCTCCTTTTGTTTGGACAGATTCCATAGTCCAAACCAACTATAATAGGTAGTGGTTTAATGAAAACTCTCAGCGCTAAGCCAGCTGAAGTTCAACATGACTGGTATGTTGTTGATGCTTCTGGCAAAACTTTAGGTCGCCTTGCGACTGAAATCGCTCGTCGTTTACGCGGTAAGCACAAGACTTCTTATACTCCTCACGTTGACACTGGCGATTACATCGTTGTGATTAATGCTGAACAAGTTCAAGTGACTGGTAAAAAAGCGCTTGATAAGAAATATTATCGCCATACTGGTTTCCCTGGTGGTATCCGTGAGACTAACTTCGAGAAGTTAATTGCTCACAAGCCTGAAGCTGTTCTTGAAAAAGCAGTTAAAGGCATGTTACCAAAAGGTCCTCTTGGTTATGCAATGATCAAAAAAATGAAAGTGTACGCTGGTACTGAGCATCCGCATGCTGCTCAACAGCCACAAGTTTTGGACATCTAAGGGATACAGCACATGGCTACTAATTATGGTACAGGTCGCCGTAAGACCGCAACTGCACGTGTTTTCTTGTCAGCTGGTACAGGCAAACTCGTTATTAACAACCGTACTTTAGAGCAATATTTCGGTCGTGAAACTGCTCGTATGGTTGTTCGTCAACCTTTAGAACTTTTAGAAGTTACTGAAAAGTTTGACCTTTACATCACTGTTAAAGGTGGTGGTATTGGTGGTCAAGCTGGCGCGATCCGTCACGGTATTACTCGTGCGCTTATCGCTGCTGACGAAACTTTAAAACCTGTTCTTCGTCAAGCTGGTTTCGTTACTCGTGATGCTCGTGAAGTTGAACGTAAGAAACTTGGTTTACGTAAAGCTCGTAAGCGTCCTCAATTCTCTAAACGTTAATTCGTTTATCGAGTTGGACAAAAAGCCTTGGATTTTTCCAAGGCTTTTTTATTATGAAAATAGAACAATAAAATGCAAACTTATAAATATAAACAAACTATCTCGTTAGAACCGTGATTTCCAAGCGCATTTTTAGTATCCTAATCGATTCACTCAACCACGTCGTCTTGTGATATGTCGGTCGAAAACACCTCTATTCAGGGGATTACCCTTTACAGTCATGCTGATGATTTCCGTTCTCACTGGATTCGTTTCTTATTAGCAGAAAAGCAAATCAAATATCAATTGATCGTAACTGACCATGAAGACGAAGATTTGGCAAGTTTGAATCCTTATAACCAATTGCCGATGTTGGTCGAGCAAAATCTTAAATTATTTTCAGCGCCTATTATTGCTGAATATCTAGATGATCGTTATCGTCAAGGTAAGCTTTACGCGGATGCGCCAATGATGCGTGCGGAACAGCGTCAATATATATGGAGACTTGAAAACGACTGGTTCAAGTTAGCAGATCAGATGTTAAAGCATGCTGATTCTTTAAATATAGAACAAAAGCAAAAAGCTCAAAAAGAATTACGTGAAACTTTAGTTTCACTTACTCCCCTATTTCAGCATTTCCCCTATTTTATGTCTGAGCATTTCACAATCTTGGACTGCATGCTTGCACCTATCTTTTTAAGATTAAATAGCATGGGAATCGATTTACCTAAACAGCATTGTCGACCGATACTTTTGTATTGTAAACGTATCTTTGAGAGACCTTCTTTTGCTAAATCAATGACGGCTCAAGAGAAAAACCGTTACAATGAACTATTAAATATGGAATAGTGTGATATGTCTGAGCAAACTATTGATTTAACCCCTACACGTCCTTATCTTGCTCGTGCAATCTATGAATGGATTTGTGATAACCAACTTACTCCTTATCTGTTAGTAGATGCGACACAGCCACATACCGATGTTCCACAGCAATTTGTTAAAGATGGACAAATCGTTTTAAATATCGTGCCTCATGCCGTTCATCAATTTCTTATCGGAAATGAAGCCATTACTTTTTCTGCCCGTTTCGGGGGGGCATCAAAAGACATTTACGTCCCGATTCAAGCTGTTTTAGGTATTTATGCGCGTGAGAATGGACAAGGTTTATTTTTTGATCCTGAAGAATATGCCAATGTCACGCCTGTAGAAAATACAGTAGAGTCTGAAGTACAAGAAACAATTGAAACAACATCAACTAAGAAAAAACCAACGTTAAGAATTTTAGATTAAATTTAGAGGAAGAAAGCATGGCATTTGATTTAGTCCAATACTTTGCTGAGCAGATAAAAATTCAAAAGCCTCAGCTTTTAAATCAATATCCAGTTAATGAAAAAAATAAACTGATTGATGAGGTGAATATTCTTACGCTTGGGAAACTGATTAGTTTATGGCGCCAAGATGACAATAAGATTTATCAAGAAATCAAAACTTCAGATCCACTTTATATTCAAGAAGTTGCTCGTCATTTAACAACGTCTAAACATAATCAGTCGGCTTTAAAAAATTCAGAGCTAGAACAGAGTATTTCTGAAATTTTAACTTTGCAGTTAGCAGAGCTTAACCAACTCGATGAAACAGGTGGTTTTGGGCATAATGGCTTAAAAGAATTAATTTTAGGCCAAGTAGAACATTTATCTGGTCAGGCAGAAGATTGGGTTTGGTCAACAAACCACCTAAATGAGTTAATTGGTTCTAAACCTGTGGAACAAGAAGAGCTATCATTGGATACAACAATGAAGGAGTTCAACCAAATGGTTCACCAATCCCAACCTCATCATGATGATTTGCATATTGAAGAACAAGCTACTGAGATTTCTGTACCTACATGGTCAAAGATTATTGCCCCTGTCGTTGCTTTAGCAATTTTGGGCTACCTTTATTGCATTTACACACAGCTTGTTTAATTTGATCATTGTTATAAAAAGGGAATTTTTTATTCCCTTTTTTATGATTAAAACTAGCATATTTTATTAATCAATATTGTATTAATATTCTATTACAACTTTTTTATCTAAATTTAAAAATATATAATGTAAACCTCATCGCAGTATTAAAAGTATAATGTAAGAATAATCTTATAATGTTTTTCCAGTCTGACATTTTACGTCACTTCTTTCCCAAAACTGAAACCTCGTACTCTACTTGATTAATTGACTTCAAATTGTTCAGAAATATAATGAATTTCAACTACTTTTAGGAAAAAGTAGTAAATATAACTTTAGAATCCTGAGAGATAAAAACATGGCTAAACTTTCTTTAGATAGCTTAACTGAAATTGACGGTTTTATTGCTTCTGCACTTGTTGATTCAGAAAGTGGATTATCACTTGCAACACAAGGTGGTGGGGAAATTGATTTAGAATTGGCTGCTGCCGGAAATACAGAAGTAATTCGCGCAAAGCGGAATATCGCCAATGCTTTGAAATTAAATGACAATATTGAAGATATATTAATTACCTTAGGTAAGGCTTACCACTTAATTCGCCCCCTAGAAAGTAATAATAATTTATTCCTTTACTTAGTGCTTGATCGTACTAAATCGAATTTGGCCATGGCTCGTCATGAGTTAAAGTCATTTGAAAAAGAGCTAGACTTTAGCTAATTAATCTAAGATGTGCTTTTTATATTTATTATAACAAGCACATTAAAACTATGATGTTATTCAATGAAATTTAATGTGATACTATGGATAGGAATTGCATAAATATTGCTACTTCTGGTTTAAGTTTAAAAGTTTTAGATGAATTAAAAACTTTAATCAGAAATTTGATACCTAATCAGCATGGTATTAATTGGGTTAATATTTCTAACAATCATATTGATCTATTATTAATTAACGAAAACTTTTTTGACTCTGATAATATTCAAAATATTCTTCAAAAGAAAAAATGTCCTTATTTAAAAATTAGTAAAACTCCTTCAGAAAACCGATATCAAGTTTATGAACATACTCTGTATCTGCCACTAGAAAAAGTAGAACCTCTATTCGACTGGTTACAAAAAAATCTATTATCATTTTTAAATCAAAATAGTGTCGCGATAGTTTCAGATTTATCTACGGAACTCCTCCTTATTGATGAGCAATTTATAAGAAATTTGCATAGTCCAGAAAATACTAAATTACATTTATTTGATGATAAAGGCACTCTTGCCATTATTGATAACAGAGCTCAAATTGCTTGGATAGAACCTTCTCGTCAAAAAGCATATACGAATATGAGCTTTAACTTTGCTTTTGCTAAAACATCGGATTTTACTAAGGTTTCTCGTAAAAAAAGTTATTGCTTACAAGACTGGTTATGGAACCTAATTTGGTGTTCAAAAGACTTTGAAAATCTAGCTGCAAAGGATAAATATTTTAAAATCGATCATTGGCCACAGCCCTACCAAAAAGAATATAGAAAAGTGAGCCTTCAACTCTCCGCATGTTTTATACAGGGAGCAAAAATTACTGATGTTGCTAAACAACTTAACTTATCAATCGACGATGTCTTACGCTTCGTTACAGCTTGTGTAATGGCAAATAATGGAAGATTTGTTTCGGCGAATAAATGTTCTTATGTACCTAGTTATCATTTAGAAAATTCAAATATAGACAATCATTTTTTTAAAAATTTTATAGGGAAGATTAGACGGCGTTTTGGTCTTTAAGGGAAGTTATGATTATACAGCAATATAAAATTGTCTTTGCAGGTAGTATGGGGGCAGGAAAAACAGAAGCGATTAAATCGTTATCTGAGATTCCAATTTTGGGAACGGAAGCATTCAACACCGATGTACAAAGCCACCAGAAAACTCAAACTACTGTAGGCATTGATTATGGTGAAATTACTTTAGATGATGGAATCAAAATCGGACTCTATGGCACCCCGGGACAAAGCCGTTTTGATTTTATATGGTCAGTCATTTGTGAAGGTGCAATCGGCGTTATTTTATTATTAGATCACAATAGTCCTAATCCTATTGACGAGCTAGAAAACTACTTAGAAACCTTTAAAAATTATAATGATAATATTGCAATTGGTATTACTCATGTTGATGAGAATAAAGAATCGTCACTTCAACAATATCGTCATTGGATAAAAGCAAATGGACTGTCATATCCGTTGTTTTTTATTGATGCACGCGAGCAAGAACACATTTTAATGATGGTTGAGTCATTAATTGCATCACTTGAAGTCAAAGTAGGCTTAACATCTCAGGGGAATGATCATGCTTAGTATCCCAACTCAAAAACGCACCGCCCCTACACAATTGCTACAGCTAGCAAAAACTGAAGCTCATAATATTTTGATGAATACGCGTGGTGTAGATTTTGTGATGATTTGCTCTTCTGATGGTTTTGAATTGGCGACAGTAAGTCATAAAAACTATCATAACACCACCAAATTAGCAGCGGTGAGTAGCTCAATTTTGGCAATGGTCACTGCATTTTTAAAAGAGATTCAACTCACTGGCTGTAATAACATTACCTTAGATGCAGATAATGGCAAAGCCATTTTGACGGCTATTCCAGCTATCCATCATCCGATGGTCATGGTCACGCTCAGTAATAAAGAGGTCCTTTTGGGACAATTACTTTATAGCTTAAAAAAAGCAAGTCAGTTGATTGCTGAGGCTGATGGAGAATAAATGACAATTCTCCATTTAAATAAATGCCACCCATAAAAGGTGGCGTTTTTTATTAGACTACAATACTAAATAACATTTGCCGTTTTTTTACTTGCTGCCCTTGCTGTCCTAAAATATCTTCGACTACTCCATCTACATCAGATTTAATCTGCTGTTGAATTTTCATAGCCTCAAGCACTAGTAAGGTTTGGCCTTTCACGACTTGATCGCCTTTATTAACCAAAATATTTACCACAGCACCATCCATCGGTGCACGAATTTTGCCATCACTAGCCACATCCGCTATTTCAGGAGCAGCATAAGTCACATTTCGTATCGCAACATTGCCATTATCTCGATCTAAATAAAGCTGATCACCATCTAATACATATTGCACACGGCGACGTACACCATCAATTGAATAAACTAATTGCTCTGGCGCTCTCTCAAGCACTTCAATACAAACTGTTTGATCGCAGAGCTGTACCGTAAACGTGTTATTTAGCGATGAAAGCTGTAATTGAATTTGCTGATCATCATATTTAAGTTTTAATGGTAATGGCACTCCAAGCCCAGTTTGCCACACCGTAGTACTTTTACTTTGACTAAATAATGCCGCTGCAATCGCTAAAATTTCTAAAGACAGAACCTGCTTATGTAGACTACTGTCGTTTTGAAAATGCTGTTGAATGAACGCTGTATTGGTATCACCAGCAACAACAACGGGATGACGTAATAAATTGACCAAAAATTGTTTATTACTGTTTACACCTAGCAAAATACAATCATCTACGGCACGAGCAAGTAAGCGAATTGCATCCTCACGGGTTTTACCGTATGCGATCACTTTCGCCACCATCGGGTCATAAAAAGGGCTAACTTCATCAGTCGCCAACATACCATGATCTATTCGTACATTTGGTAATGTTGCTGGCTGCCAACGTAAGACTTGGCCTGTTTGTGGTAAGAAATCTTGACGTGGGTCTTCTGCATATAAACGCACTTCGATTGCATGTCCATTTAAGGTCAATTCTTGTTGCTTTAAAGGTAATTGCTCACCGTTCGCAACACGTAACTGCCATTCAACTAAGTCTAATCCTGTAATAAGCTCAGTGACTGGGTGCTCTACCTGCAAACGGGTATTCATTTCTAAAAAATAAAATGCACCCGATGCATCAAGTAAAAACTCAACAGTTCCCGCACCTACGTAAGCACATGCTTTGGCAGCCGCAACAGCAGCCTCTCCCATTTGCTGACGTAGTTCAGGCGTCATGACCGGACACGGCGCCTCTTCAACAACCTTTTGGTGACGGCGTTGGATCGAACAATCACGCTCAAATAAATACACATAATTGCCGTGAGTATCACCAAAAACCTGAATTTCGACATGGCGTGGAGCAATGACTGCTTTTTCTAAAATGAGCTCGCCAGAACCAAAGGCATTTTCAGCTTCGGAACGTGCGGTTTGCAATGCCTCAACCAATTCGGATGCTTGCTGTACCAAACGCATGCCACGACCACCACCACCCGCGGAAGCTTTGACCATAATTGGCAAGCCAATTTGCCCGGCTTGTATCGCTAAATATTCAAGGTCTTGACGATCACCTTCGTAACCCGGTACACAAGGAACACCAGCTTCAATCATGGCAATTTTTGAAAGGCGTTTACTGCCCATTAACTCAATTGCAGAAGCAGTAGGCCCAATAAAGGTAATCTGGTTATCGATACATGCCTGAGCAAAAACAGTATTTTCTGATAAAAAACCATAGCCAGGGTGAACTGCATCCGCCCCAGTTTTTTTGCACGCCTCTATAATTTTAGCAATAGAAAGATAAGACTCAGATACTTTTGACGCACCAATATAAACAGCTTCATCAGCTTCTTGCACATGGCGAGCGTTACGGTCTGCATCAGAATAAACAGCTACAGTTTGGTAGCCCATTGCCTTAGCAGTTTGCATGACTCGAACTGCAATTTCACCACGGTTGGCAACCAGTACTTTTGAAAATTTCATTATTTTTATCCTTATCTTTTATGACTCATCAGCCCAGTTTGGCAAACGTTTTTGGATAAAAGCCATCGTTCCTTCTTGTCCTTCAGCCCCACCAACTGCTTTGGAAAACTGCTGAGCAGCATCATCTAGCAATTCATTTAAAGGTTCATTAAGCGTTCGATGTAACAGTGCTTTAGTCACACGCGAAGCTTGGGGAGCTGCTCGTTTAATGTGTTGAATCGTTTCTTGTAAAGCTTGCTCGAGTTCGATTTCATTGTGTGCAATTTGATGAACCACACCGACACTCAGTGCCGTATGTCCTTCAAAACGCATGCCGAGTAAAGCTAATCGACGAGCCTGTGTCAGACCAATACGTTTCACCACAAAAGGAGCAATTTGCGCAGGAATTATTCCTAGCCCAGTTTCAGGCAATCCAAACTGGGCATTGTCACGGCTAATCGCAACATCGGAAACACATACCAGACCAAAACCACCACCTAGAACAGCCCCTTCTAAAATCACCACAACCGTCTGCGGGGCGGTTTCAACTTGCTCAAGCATGGCACCAAAACGGCGGTTAAAATCAGCATAAGGTTGTAGGCTACCGACATTGCTCGCTTCAACTCTCAAAGCTGCCATATCTTTGATATCACCACCTGCGCAGAAAATTCCTCCTTCACCCCGCATGATGACCGCACGAATCGAAAGATCATCACGAATAGCAGCAAAGACCTGTTGAATAGCATTAACCATATTCAAATTCATGGCATTACGGCTCTCTGGTCGATTTAACCAGAGGTATAAAATACTACCGTCCTGTTCTAATTGAATGCTGTCATCAATATCTAAAGCTTGAAGAGATGCTGAAAGTGTCATGGTCTATTCCTTATTTTTGCTTTTTTGGCAAGATGTCCATCAACTTACAAATAATCCCCAACATAATCTCATCGGCTCCACCACCAATAGAACCTAAGCGGCCGTCACGGTAAAGCTGAGATGCAGGGTTATCCCACATAAAGCCATTGCCACCCCAATATTGCAAACAGCTATCTGCAACTTCACGAGTTAAACGTCCTGCTTTTAGTTTTGCCATTGAAGCCAGCATGCTGACATCTTCACCTGCAATGTGTTGTTCACACGCCTGATAAGTTAATGCTTTCAGTGCTTCCACTTCAGTCATGAGTTCAGCAAAGCGGAAATGGATATATTGATTATTGATGAGTGGCTGACCGAAAGTGGTACGCTCTTTGGTATAAGCAATAGTTTTTTGAATTAACGTTTCCAATCCTCCAATCGAATTGGCACATGCCCACAGGCGCTCTTCCTGAAATTGCATCATCTGCATCATAAAACCCATACCTTCTGCACCGACCAAATTACTCTGTGGCACACGCACGTTATCTAAATAAACTTGTGCTGTGGTGGTTGAGCGCATTCCTAATTTATTGAGCGGTTCTGAAAAACTAATGCCTTTAGTTTTTGCCGGTACAATAATCATCGATTTATTGACGTGTGGTTTATCGTCAGAAGTGTTGGCTAAAAGGCAGAAAAAGTCGGCTTGTAATGAGTTGGTAATCCACATTTTGCTGCCGTTAATCACATAATCATCACCATCTTTTTTGGCCATAGTTTTAATTGCCGCCACATCAGAACCAGCATGAACTTCAGATACAGCAATGGATGCCACATATTCTCCAGCAATGGCTGGTGTTAAAAACTCATCACGTAATTCTTTACGACCAAAACGTGCGAGGGCTGGTGTTGCCATATCGGTTTGTACACCAATTGCTAAGGGTACGCCCCCACAAGCTGCACGGCCAATTTCTTCAGCAACAACAAGGTTATAAGAATAATCTAAAGCTAAACCACCATTTTCTTCAGGCTTACAAATCCCTAATAAACCAAGCTCACCCATCTTTTTAAATACAGCATGAATCGGGAAACGACCCGCCTCTTCCCATTCTGGAATATTCGGATTTAGCTCATTTTCAACAAATTGACGAGCTGTACGGCGTAATGCTTCATGTTCGGCAGTAAATTTCATTACATTCTTCCTGATAATTTTTTTAATTGCGGTAAAAGTTGCTTAAAAACGAGACACACCAAAACGAGTTGGATTCAACTCTCGTTGCTGCGCTTCATAAATGGTTTGTAAAAGGAAAATTAGTAATTTTCGGCTATCTCGCGGGTCAATAATGCCGTCATCATGTAGCATGGCCGTATTGAAAAGTGCGGTAGATTGCTGCTCTAACTTCATGGCCGTACTTTGCTCAAGAAAATCGAGCATTTGAGGATTAGGCTCCTGACCAGAAGCTTTTTGCTTTCCTTCAGCCACAATGCGTAACACCTTTCCAGCTTGTGCAGCGCCCATTACAGCAACATGCGAATTTGGCCATGCAAAAATAAAGTCTGGCGATAAACTCCGACCACACATTGCGTAGTTACCTGCACCATATGAGCCTGCCACAACAATCGAAATTTTAGGTACAGAACAATTCGCAACAGCTTGAATCAGTTTTGAGCCGTGCTTAATAATGCCATTTTGCTCTGCATCAGTTCCCACCATAAAACCTGTGGTGTTATGTAAGAATAATAACGGGCGGTTAGTTTGTTCACACAGGTGTATAAACTGAGCTGTTTTCGCTGCCCCTTGAGGGGTAATCGGACCATTATTGGTAATAATACCGATATGTAATCCACCAATCTTTGCCCAACCACATACCGTTAAATCATCATATTCCTGTTTAAATTCTAGAAAATCTGAATCATCAATAATGCGGGCAACCACTTCTTTCATGTTAAATGGTTGTTTTGGGTCATTTGGAATCACACCGAACAGTTCATCGGCATCGTAACGAGGTTCTTTATAAGTCGTTTCAACTGGTTTGATTTGCTCTTTCCAGTTCAGATGTTCAAAAATTTCACGTGCAAGGCGAATACCATCAGCATCATTTTCAGCTAAGTATTCTGCTGTTCCAGCAACCTGTGCGTGCATTTCTGCCCCACCCAACTCTTCAGCTGTTGCAACTTCACCAGTGGCAGCTAAAAGTAAAGGTGGGCCTGCAAGTAACATTTCGGTTTGTTTGCGTACAGCAATGACATAATCTGAAAGACCAGGCTGATAAGCCCCTCCTGCCGTTGCATTCCCATGTACCACTGCAAGCTGTGGAATACCTGCCGCTGAAAGACGTGCCTGATTGGCAAAGGTCATACCGCCATAAGTAAATACTTCAGCTGCATAATTTAAGTTGGCACCGCCACTTTCGGTCAGCGTAATCAGCGGAAGTTTTTGTTCTAAGGCAATTTTTTGCAAACGCAAAGTTTTTTGTACGCCCATAGGGGACATGGTCCCGCCCTTGATCGCACTATTACTTGCAGAGACTAGACAACGCACACCACTGACAAAACCAATCCCAGCAATTACACCACCACCAGCTTCCGAGCCATCTTTATCATCATGCATGTTATAGCCAACCAAACCACATAGCTCAACAAAAGGTGAATCGGCATCAAGTAATAACCGTACACGTTCATGCGGCAGAATCTTGCCTTTTTTATCGAACTTAGGTTTAGCCACATACGATTTATCAATGCTTTTTTGCTGAATTGCACGGACTTCACTCAGCTGAGCAAGCAGTGCCTCTTTATTCTTTTGATACTGTTCACTGCCAACAGCAATTTCGGATTGGAGAATAGTCATTATTTTATTCCTCAGTCCAACCCTAACTTATCGTCTTGCTCTACCTTTTCAGTCTTATCCTTAAAAATTTCAGGGATAAATGCGCGGTGGAAACCGTTATAAGACTCACTATTTGTCGCGTCACTTAATGGATACATACGCGTACCTTGCGATGCGGCACCATCAATACGTAAAGTTACACCTGACACAAAAGCCGCAGCATCAGATAATAAATAGCAAATTGCTGATGAGACTTCCGACTCGGTTCCCATACGCTTTAGAGGTACATTGCCAGCAAGACTTGGAATAATCACTTTGGCAAAATCACCACTATAATTATCCATGCCTGATGATACGATCCACCCCGGTGCAACCGCATTTACGCGAACACCTGATTTCCCCCACTCAACCGATGCGGTTTTGGTTAAGTTATCAACTCCTGAACGCGCAGCACCAGAATGCCCCATTCCCGGCATGCCACCCCACATATCAGCAGTCATGTTGACAATACTGCCACCATGTTTTGCCATCCATTGGTTATATGCTTCACGCATTAAATAGAAAGTTGCGTGCAAATTATTACGCACGACTGCATCAAAACCATTCGCCGAGATATTCTCTAATGCTGATGGAAACTGACCGCCCGCATTATTAACTAAACCATCAAGCTTGCCGAATTTCTCAATCACTTCGGCAATCATATTTTTTACTTGTTCTTCTTCACGGTTATCACAAACAATGAAATGAACCTGACCACCATCTTCTATAATTTCTTGACTTACTTTCTCTAATTTCTCAATTTTGCGTCCTGTAATCACCACTTGAGCACCTAAAGCAGCAAGCTCATGTGCCGTACAACGGCCAATTCCTGAGCCACCACCTGTCACAATGAATACTTTATTAGAGAAAGCATCTGGTCTAAAAATTGATTGATAACTCATATTGTTTCATCCATTCATTTTATTTTTCTAAAAGATTTGCAGGAACTTTGACAGGCATATCCAATAATTGTTGTGCAAATGCTTTACCTTGCGGATCGATTCGCAGGCTTGCAACACCACCGCCACCCAAGGCATTCTCCAACATAAAATTCAGTGCATTTAAACCTGGTAACTCATAACAAATTACACGCCCTTTTTCAGCATCCAAAACATGTTGCATATAGCTTGCAACAGCCTGTTCAGTCAGTGCTGCACGAATCCACGGTAAATATTCTGCTTTACGCGCAATCACACCGATATTGCTATGATTACCTTTATCACCACTGCGGGCATGGGCAATTTCAATCAAAGGAACTTCAATTTCATTCCCTTGATAAACCGCACTTTCACCCGCCGATAAACTAGGGAATTGCTCTGTAGAAACTCCTTGTGGAATCTCGACCGGATAGCGGTTCCCCTCAAAATCAATTTCGACATTAATTTGATTTTTATTAATTAAAAATGAAAATAATTTAATCACTGGAGATGCTTTTGGTCGGCCTCCAACAATTCCTGCCAAAGCAGGAGCCATACCTGTAGAAGCCTGTGCAATTTCAGATGCAAAGAACATACACGCTTCTTTAAACATGTGTTTTACAGCTATTTTGACTACAACTTCGCGGCTATTTAATGCTTGGGCATGTGCTCCATAGGTACTTTCGATGCCTAAAATTTCAACAGACTTTTCGCTAAAAGGAGGTACTGAACGCATGGCCAGCACACGCTCACATTTAGTTAAAATGGCATCGGCAATGACTTGCGCTTTTTGTGGTGCTTCACGTCCTGCAATTAGAAAACTGACTAAAACCCGATAGCCATCAGGATAAGTTGCACTCACTTTATATTGTGCTGTAGGCGCTTGTCCTGTTGCACCAGTCACACGTACTCGATGCTCACCGACTTGTTCTAGGTGTACCTGACTAAAATCGGCAATCACATCTGGTAATAAATAGGCTTGTGGATTGCCAATTTCATACATGATTTGCTCTGCAACTGTTGCGGTAGAAACCAATCCACCTGTACCTTTCGGTTTGGTGACTACAAATGAGCCGTCCTCACTGACTTCAACCATAGGAAAACCCATATTGTCGAAGCCTTGAACCAAACGCCAATCGGTAAAATTCCCGCCCGTACATTGAGCGCCACATTCAATCACATGTCCTGCCAAGGAGCCTTGCGCCAACTTGTCATAGTCATCGAGCGACCACTGATATTCATGAAGCAATGGAGCAAGCACTACAGCCGAATCTACGACACGGCCCGTAATTACAATATCGGCGCCTAAGTCTAAGGCATCGTGAATAGCCACCGCCCCTAAATAAGCATTACTGCTCACCACCTGCTCTGGCAAAGCTTCACCGCTAAACATTTCCTGAATATTTTGCTGCTTAAGTTGCTCATGTTGCGCTAAAAGATCATCGCCTAAAACCACGGCAACTTTCAGATCTAGACCATATTCTTTAATTATTTTTTGCAAGGCATCTCGACACGCCAATGGATTAACACCACCAGCATTACTAATCACCTTAATTTTTTTTTCTGCAATTTTTTTAAGTAGAGGTGCCATCACTCGACTGACAAAATCCAAAGCATAACCATGCTTTGGTTCCACCATCTTCGCTTTTGCCATAATCGACATCGTAATTTCTGACAAATAATCAAAAACCAAATAATTAATATCGGTTAAATGAACTAACTGGAAAGCTGCCGTATTGGTATCGCCCCAAAAGCCTGAGGCACAACCTATTTTTACGACACGCTCATCATCCTGTTGATTACTTGCCATTTTATTTCTCATTATTTTGTTTAAAAATCATACCCAACATTACCAAGCAAGCGCTTGGTTTGTAAAGAGCAAAATGTTATTGTGGTATTGACCAAAACTGCCAAACTCAACAACTTAGCTAAAATATTGTGGGATTTGACAAATTTTTCTATTAAGTATTTTTATATAAAGGATCCAGCTTTCGCATGATTGCTACTTCAATTGAACAGATTCCAAATATCCCTTGCTTTGATGATAGCCCACGTGGGCGTTTATTACAGGGAGCCGCGTATCTATTTCATAAGCAAGGCTATGACAAAACTACTGTCCGTGAACTGGCTCAATTTATTGGAATTCAATCGGGAAGCTTATTCCACTACTTCAAAAGTAAAGATGACATCCTCGCTCATGTAATGGAACAAACCATTATTTACAATCTTGCCTGTTTGAAAGATGCCGCGACTCAATCTACAGATACAGAGCAACAGTTACGAGCTCTCATTAAAGCAGAACTTATTTCAATTACCGGAGATACCGGTGCTTCAATGGCTGTGCTAGTTTACGAGTGGTTTGCCCTTTCAAAGGAAAAACAGGATTACCTTTTGAAAATGCGTAATGAATATGAGCAAATTTGGTTAGATGTTATTGAAAAGTTACGCGCACAGGGCAAGATAAAACATGATGCATTTATTTGGCGACGATTAGTTGGTGGTGCGATTTCTTGGACTGTGACTTGGTATAAATCTGAAGGTAAAGTCAAAATTGATGAATTAACCGAAATGGTATGGGAGATGGCTTTGAAATGAGTTTAGTCTATTTGCGTAAACCTCAAATAAATGACTTAGCTGAAATTAAAGAAGCATATAAAAACAGTATTCAACTACATCAGCCTTGGATTTACCCGCCAACCAACTTTCAAACATATTTAGAACAGGAACATCGTTATTTTGTTTGCTTAACTGAAAGCCATGCAATTGTCGGAACATTTAATATTTCGAATATAATTCGTGGGCACTTTCATTCAGCCTATTTAGGATATGAAGTATTTCATCCTTATCAGGTCATGGATATATGAAACAAGGCTTGAAATTATTACTTAAAGAAGCATTTGAAAATTTAAACTTGCATAGATTAGAAGCAAACATACAACCCGAAAACACTGCTTCAATTCAGCTTGTTGCAAATGCAGGGTTTATTAAAGAAGGTTTTTCTCGACATTATCTTCGAGTAGGGGGAAAAGAATGGAAAGATCATGAACGGTGGGCTATTTTAAATGAAATGTGGAATGAAACCTCATGATAAATGGCTCAAAAAAGAGATAAGGCAGCTTAAAAGCCACCTTATAAATAGAATTAATAACCCAACTGCTTACTAATCAAATCTTTCATAATTTCTTCAGCACCTCCACCAATCATATTGACCTTGACTTCACGGTAAATACGTTCAGATTTAGTTCCACGCATAAAACCCATGCCCCCCAATGTTTGCACAGCTGCATCAGCACAAAATTGCATAGTTCTTGTAGCCACATTTTTGAGCATTGAAATTTGAGCCACCAACTCAGGTCCTTGTAATTTTGGCTGAGTCATTTTCCATGCAGTTTCTTCAAGCAATGCCCGTGTTGAGGTCAATTGCGTTGCCATATCTACCAATTTATGACGTACCACTTGATGATCAATTAATCGCTTACCAAAAGTTTTGCGTTGCTGTGCCCAGTCTAGGGCTTCTTCGTAACAGACCAATGCATATCCATAAGCCACTACACCTAAGAAAAAGCGCTCCATATTAAAGTTATTCATAATGACTTTAAAACCAGCATTTTCTTTACCAAGAAGATTTGATGCAGGTACTCGTACTTGGTCAAAATGCAAATGAGCCGTATCTGAAGCCCACCATCCCATTTTCTTCAAAGGTGTTTTAGTAAGTCCTTCACTGTGAGCATCAACTAACAACATTGAAATACCTTCAGCCCCCGTTTTAGTTGGATCTGTACGCACCGCAACAGTATAGTAATCTGCACGAATTCCCGATGTGATAAATGTCTTTTCACCTGAGACAATATAGTAATCACTATCACGAATGGCTTTCGTTTGTAATGCAGCAACATCAGAACCACCACCAGGTTCTGTAATAGCTAAAGCAGAAATTTTTTCACCAGAAATAATACTCTGAAGGACTTTTGCTTTTAACTCCTCACTTCCAAAGTGCTGAATTGGCGGAGCACCAATTGTGTGTACCATCAATGAGATATGCACTCCACCCGACCCAGCCTTCGCCATTTCTATACCAGCCAATAATGAATAGAATGGATCAGCATCGGGAATGCCACCATATTCATCAGAGAACCCTAACCCCAATAAACCAATCTCAGCAGCTTTTTTATAAAGATCTCTAGGAAATGTCTCAGCTTCATCCCATTCATTAACGAAAGGTGCTATTTCTTTTTGTACAAATCGGCGAACATTATCAGCAAAAGCAATATGTTGTTCATTATAGTAAATTGGATTAGGTTGCATTTTTAGAGATGTCCTGATGTTTTTATTTAATTCCAGAGCATATCTTGTCATGTTTAACATCAATCAAAAGTTGCAAGAATCTCCAATTTCTTGGCATAAAACATCAAACCTAATAATTCTTATAAAACTGTAAAATCTATATTCTTAGATAGCACCGAAATCCACGAGCAGCATAATAAGATTGCGCCCCATTATGATAAATAAAGACCCGACCATAACGACGATCTGCAAAAATTGCTCCATCTAACTGTCGAATCTCATCTGGGGTTTTGAGCCAACTTGATGTTTTAAGATCAAACTCCCCTAAATTTTGTAATTCATGATATTGCTCTTCTGTGAGAAGCTCAGCTCCCATTTCTTTAGCCGCCTCGATTGCACTATTCTTAGGAGGGTGATCTTTTCTAGCCACCAAAGCTTCTCGATCATAACAAAGACTTCTACGACCTTTCGGTGTCTCAGGAGAACAATCTACAAATAAATATTCATCGCTCTTTGGGTCATAAGCCACAATGTCTGGCTCTCCTCCGGTATTCTCCATTTCTTGCAATGACCATAATTTTTCAGGAGATTTAATAAGTTTAGTTTGCGCTTCAGTCCATCTTATTTCTTTATGACGATGTAAATTCTTTTCGAACCTATCTTTTAGTGTTTCAATTAAAATTTCTATCTGCTTTGGAGCTAGTTGCTTTGTTACTGTCATTAAATAAATCCTTATATTTATTAAGCTGAATGTCCATCAAAATAATTTATTGTTATTTTTTCTAAATCTATGTCATCTATGCATCTAACATTAATAGCAAAAATAGAATTACCTTCTGCATTTACACCTTTTCCACTACAAATTTAATCTGACCACAATGACAACTTCCTTGATATTTCATTTTTCTTACTCTTTATAATTTTCATGCTACTTACTTTTCCAGTTTAAAGAATAAGTTTCCATATAAAAATGTAATCTAATTAATCAATATTGATTTAGAAGACTACGATAATAATGATCTTAAGTTTGAATTTAAGGGCCCATATGTAGGCTTGGAAGCTCATTTCTAAACTTGAATGGACTCGAAATTTTCTTTTATTATCGTACTAGTTCTAAATACTTTATTTTCAATTTTCGCT
>NZ_JAZEYD010000025.1:0-25358 GCF_037027805.1 Acinetobacter sp. 161(2023)
GAAAGAACTTACTACTGCGATTTATTAAATTCATGTTTTATCCATAGCTATTGATTTGAAATTGGTACATTTGGGGAGGGAAAGGCTTCAACTTTTCCCATTTTTAAAAAATATTAAAAAAAATTTTAGAACCCATACAATGTCATATAATTAGGTTAATTGGGGAGCAATTTTTTAAGCTATCTTAACTTTCATAGATAACTTCATACTGACAAAATGGATAATTAAATATGGATCGTTTTAAAACTATTTTACTTATTGCAAGCACATGCTTAACAACAACTATTTACGCCAAGCAACAAGTCGTCTGTGTTTTTGACCCCATTGGTAAGTCTGGAGAGGCTTTTGCTTTAGCCAAAGATTATGCACTTGAAGCCAAAAATTGGGGAGCTGATATATCTTTAAAAGCCTATGTTGATGAACGCGTTGCGGCTGAAGATTTAAAAGTCGGTAAGTGTGATGGCGCTATTATTAGTGGTTTACGTGGGCGTCAATTTAATAAATATACAGGATCCTTAGATGCAGTTGGTGCATTAACAAATATGAAAACGGCAATTAATGCCTATAAGCTGTTGTCATCACCCATGGCCGCAAAAAACATGGTGGTAGGCCCTTACGAAATTGCAGGTTTAGGCACAATTGGTCCTGCCTATTTATTTGTAAATGATAGAAGTATAAATACTCTCGCTAAAGCTGCCGGTAAAAAAATTGGGGTATTTAAATATGATGAAGCCCAACCCAAGCTTGTACAACATGTTGGAGGTCAGGCTGTATCGGTAGACGTGACCAATGCTGGTGCGAAGTTTAATAACCATGAAATTGATATTGTGCCCGCTCCTATTGTGGCATTTAAACCTTTTGAACTACACAAAGGTTTAGGTGAGAAAGGAGCAATCATTCGTTTTCCTTTAACTCAAATTTCAGCAAACTTCATTATTCGTAAAGACCAGTTTCCAGCAGGTTTTGGGCAAAAGTCGCGAACTTGGGTAGCCAGCCAACTAAACAGAACGTTTGGCATTATTGCTAAATATGAAAGTGATATTCCTTCAAAATACTGGATGGATATTCCTAAAAACGAACAATTAAACTATATGAAAATGATGCGCGAAGCACGTATACAGCTAACCAAAGCAGGTATTTATGATCCAAAAATGATGAATTTTTTGAAAAAAGTAAGATGTAAAGAAAACCCAAGTAATTTTGAATGTGCATTAACCGATGAATAAATTAATCAAACTCCTTCTTTCATCATGAACATAAACCAATTTTTCTACACGGATATTGTGGGAATATCCGAGTTTATTTAATTAAGGAACTAATAGATTGATTTTCAATTTCAATAGTTAGAGAATCATTCGCAACCATAAATTAGACCAATAGAGTTCTATATGCTTCCTAAGAAGAAAAAGAATATAGCCCTTTGCTACATTCTTCCTTTGATTTTAGTTATTGGCTTCTATGCCTTTTTTCGTGTATTTATTCTTCCTTATATTTATACAAAGCAAGCACAGCATCAACTTTTAACCGCAAATAATCAAACAACTGAGATTTATTGGAAAGAGCCAGACCTCTTAGCTGATAAAAAGTATCCAGCAATTATCTTCTTGCATGGTATTCAGAAAGACAAACAAGGTGCAAAAGCCTTTGTCCGCTCAGGCCTGTTAAATGAATATACTAAAAAGAACTTTTTCACTGTTGCTGTATCTATGAGTGGATATGGTGAGTCATCTGGAAAATCAGATTTTTGTGGTAAAGCTTCACAAAATAATCTTGTACAAGCCATTAATTTTGCTCGATCACAGCCCCATGTTGATCCAAACAAAGTTGCAGTAGTTGGTATTAGTTGTGGTGCTTCTATAGCGAATGTTGTAGCTAACTCTGGAAAGATAAATGCTTTGATTTTGGTATCTGGGTTTTATGATTTTAAAGGTATGTATGCCGAGTGGAGTTCTAACACCAGAACACTACCGCCAAATGTAATGAAAGAAATAAATGAATCTATAACTGCTGAGAAAAATATAGAAACTGCATCAGCGGCTAGATCATCGCTGCCGATTTCATCTCAATATCCGCCTACTCTTATATTAGTTGGCAGCAAAGACCCAATTGTTGACCCAAAGCAAAGTATTCAGCTACATCAATTAATCGACAGTAAAGGTATTCCAAATACTTTAGAACTTATACAAGATGCCAAACATCCTGTGCCTGCTAATGTATGGAAAACTAAAAGTGATTCATTTTTAGAAAAAACTTTGAATATAAAAAATTAAGTGATAAATGGGTTGCTCTGTAGATACCTTATATCAACCCTCAAACAAGCTTTTTATAATAAATCGCTGTGCCGTCATAGTTCCCATTTGAACTTAAGGCAAAACTCGGAATTACACCCACACGAACAAATCCAATTTTGCTATACAAAAGTTCGGACACATCGCCTTCACGTGTATCTAAGACAAGTAAGTGTAGGCCTTTTTCTCGTGCAAAATTTTCTAGTTCATTCATTAGTAATGTTGCTATTCCTTGTTTTCTTGCTGCTGTAAGCACCATAAGTTTTTCAACTTCAGCTCTGTGTACTCCGTTCTTTTTACTTACCAAAGACAATTGAACACTACCTACAATCTTTCCTTGTAGAATGGCAATCCATAGACGGCTATTCCCTTGTGCTAATTTATGGTTGACCTCACGCCAATAATTTAAGACTTCGTTCTTTTCTACGGGTGCCAAAAAACCTATTGAAGCTCCGCTATTGATAGAATCTTCTAACAATAGCGATAAGCCTTCGTCATAATCGCCAATTTCTTTTATTTCTAAAATTTCAATATCGTTCATATTTCTTCTCTACGTTATTGGATATTAATTGAATAATTATTTGTGAAGAAATTATATATAAAAATACCTTCATTTTTACCGAGCATCTTCATGAAGTTTCTTAAATAAAAACATACAGAACCGTCTACCCACCATTGCTATCATTCCACCACTTCATGAAAATAAGAAGGAATAGATTTGGCAACACCATATATAACAATAGGCTGCCCAACTTCAGGTGGTGGCCAAGTAATTTCTGGGAACAGTATGTTCCTTATTGACGGTATTGCAGTTGCATGTATAGGTGATAAAGCTACATGCCCAACTCATAAAGTCGTTGCAACTATTGTATCTGGCGATCCATACATGCAAATTTTTGGTAAAGCTGCCGCGCGTGTAAATGATTCACTTTCATGCGGTTGCAAATTATTGCCTCAACAAAATTTAGTTGTTCAGGATAATGGCGGTGGTTCGTCTCAAAGTGCAGCTACTACTAATACGGCTGCTCAAGATAGCTTTGTAGAAGATAAACCTAAAGAATATGGAATTCAGTTTCAGTTAAAGGACGAGAAGACACAAAAGGTCTTTAGCGATATTCCTTATTCAATTATTTATAAGAAGGATGGAAAGGTAGAAACTGGTTGGACTGATAAAGAAGGTAAAACGCATGTTATCAATGCTGCTACACCTGATGAGGTGGAGTTTCAGACGATTGATGCTTCTAAACCGCTACCACCGCTTTAAGGATTGATAATGGCACAAGATAAAGTATTTTCACCGACATTAATTCCCTCTTTGGATAACGAAGTTAAAGTCTGTCATGCGGATGAATTACTAGATCCTCTCTTATGTAATAGCATTGTTAAGATCCTAAACTATCATACAACAGTGCCTTATACTTTTATGATGAACCAAGCACAATGGGACTGGGTAAAACAGCATTATCCATTTGAGCATGATCTTGCAATACGCTTTGGTCTTGAATTCGATTTACGTCAATTTTCAGATGAAGTATTGGGACGCTATTCATTTCATACAATGATGTATTTAAAGTTCACTCTATATGCTCAAAAGCACTCTAGGAATAAAGGTGCTGAGATGATTACAGAGCTTGCAAAGGATACCTTTAAAGCTCGTATGGCAATTGCTAAACAAAACTTTGGTGAAATAATAGATTTGGCCTTATCCAATGCGAGTAAACCTGTTCTTGCCGCTAATGCTTTAGCAACGTTTACCAACAATGGACCATATGGTATTAACGAATATATGTACAAAAATGTATTTGGTCGTCCTTACGATCAAGCAACTGTTTCATTATATATTCAGAATTACCACTACTCTCCACCTAATAACCGCTTCTCAATATGAAAATTACATTAATACCAATACTTTTACTTTCCTGCTTATTCCTGACTTCTTGTAAAGCTTCAACAGATAAAGAAGACATTGATAACTATGTGAAAGTAGACCTTAAAAATTATGCTACTGACAATTATAGATTGATCATCGAAGCGAATAAGAATGTGAACAATGAGCCTGCTTTGAAAAACTCTTTGTTTAATAATTCCTATGTTAAGTTAGAAACAGCACGGAGCCTTTTAAATGAAGAATATCCAGACTGGATTCAAGGCTTAGATACAAACGGGTATGACTATGGTGACCTCAACACAATATGTTGGATGACGGTATTCATGGAAAACTATGTAAATAAAGTTGAAGGTCCATACAAAAGCCAACTTAAGGATGAAACCTTAAATGATGTTCACAGCCTATACGGTGAAAGACAAAAAATTATTAAGCTACGCGATAGCAAAGATAAGACTGCTCGAAACTTTGTAGAAGTATGTGAATAGATCATTGTTATAAAAGCCCTGAATGTTCAGGGCTTTTTAGTACTTTATCTCAAATCAATACATTTAAAACGAGTGTGGTCAATAGAAAAAGGCATGGAATGGGCTTGGGATAGTGCCTTTAATACCTGAAATTTTGCGAAAGAGCTTATTGATGTATTTAGTCTATCCAAGGTACATTTCCTTTCGGTCCGTAAATATACCCTTCACTTATCCAAAATTTTCCACTATCTTTTGGCCCATATATAAAATTATCCTGAATCCAAAATTTCCCTGAGTTTTTAGGTCCATAAATAAAACCATTTTCAATCCAAAATCTTCCTGAGTACTCAGGACCATAGATAAAACCGTTACTAATCCAATAATTTGTATACATAAGAATTTCTAACTCTAAAATTGAGATGTCACATCAATACTTATAAATTCTTGGGATGTTTTAGTTGCCATTCCCGTAAATTTGAAATCAATTTCTCCATTCTCATTACGATGAGTTTCAGCATTGAATGGACTAATATTATGAATATCAAAAAATTGAACTAGTTTATTTTTCCCGATAATCTCTTCTTCTTCATTTGCAATCAGAACTTTTAGTTCAGGATCAAATTCCTGTAATTTTTCTATTAATTCTTTAACTTTCATTAATTTTCTTCTCCATAGATTATTGAATACTCTTTTTTTGATACTGGATGAAGAAATGATTGATTTCCCCATAAAAACCTTATTGGTTGAGGATAATCCTCTAGACGAATCAAATCATAAGTCCAAATATCTTCATTTTTTTGAGCATGCTCTTCTGGTTTATATTGTGAGAAAAATTGAAATTCTATTAAATCTCCTTCTTGGTTTCGTGCTTTCAATCGACGTGAGTACCTATTTTTAAAATCATCAAACATAGTTGCTATCCCTTTAAAAATATTTGCAAAAATCAACTTGTGTAAAAAAAGGATGACTACAGAAATTTTTAGTCACCAAATACATTACTACTAGAAAAATAGAGCCTATTACTAGCCAAAAATATCCGGTAAGTTTCCAGTTTACTACATTATTACTACCACAACGTCCGCAATAATAGTAATGCCCCTTTATCGGTGAACCACAATCTGGACACCGCTTATGATTAAATAGTTTTTTGCTCATTTTATTATCCCCCTATTAGTGATCTATAAAAACCGTCTGCCTTTTTTCAACTATTAAAAATTATTAAGCCAATAAATTCTCTTAACTACTTATTATCTTTTAATTCAAAAAATTCGGTTTCTAATTTTAAAATAGCATCCTTAAAATTTTTAGCCGTACTTTCACAGCTCATCTTCCTAGCCCTAATTACTTCATTATTAAAAAAATCTTCTTCTATTTTTCTTCTACCCTTATCTGTTAACTCAATCATGTCTTCTATACCAAATGAATAAACTGGATATACTCTTGATGTACCTTTTTTGTAGGCCAACCCTTCAGGTATTACGCCGATATATTCCTGACACATTTCAAAATATTTATATAGCATTGTATTAATGTGTTTTTTTGGGTATTTCCACCGTATTACTGCAATTATTAATATAATTATATATTGCAAATTAAAATTTCTTTCATATTCATCAGAAAAATTTGAATCAGATAATCTATGAATTTCCCTTGATATTTGTTGCTGTGCAATCTTTTTTATTTCAGAATCATCAATTAAAAATCTAAATTTACTCTCCTTAATATAATAATTGTAATCAATATTTCTAAACTTTTCATATGCATATTTAACATCATATATTGCATGTATATTTCCTCCATTTTTCAAATTATAAATATTCTCTATCATATGTGGCATTGGATCAGCATTTACCTCAGGATCCGCAATGAATTTAAAGAACTCTTTAAAATCTGGAGGTAACTCTTTATGTTCTGGATCAATAAAAAATCTATGGAAATAACTGACTGCTTGCGTATCTAATGATATAGAGTAATCAATTGGTACTTTTTTTTCTTTTTTTAATAACAAATTACAGATTGTTTCGCTACTTATAATGTAGACATTTTTATATTGATATAAACCTCTAATTGCACAAGTATTTTTAAAATCTTTATCTATTGCATGGCTTGGAAGAATTGCTGATGATTCATCATGACTTACAAAAAATATATAATTTTCTAATAAATCAAAATTAGCACTAAATAATAAAGCTGCATCATTTATATTTTCAGCCTCTACTATAGCAGCTATAATTTTTTCTATTTCATTACTCATATTTAACCTTATTTTGAATATTTATTAATCTTCTAAAAGTATGTTCAGTATTATAAACTAAAATTTAAACAAATATATGTTTAAAAATCCCCCTCAAAAACACCTCCAATACCCTTTCATCAACTTCATCCGAACTTAAACGCTGAATAACGGCGCCATCGATCATATATAGAAATAGTTTGGCATCGGTAAAGGAAACATCGGAGTTAAGTGCTCTAAGCTGGCTATATATTTCGTTGGTAAGCCATGTTCTGTATCGCACAGCGGTTATATAGGCGTTTGCATAGGTCAGTTTAATTTCAAAAATGGCTTTAAATAACAGGTAGTACGGCCCGTCTGTGTCTGCGTGTAAATCATAGAGCTTTTTGAGTTTATCGGCTGCGCTGGTGTGTTCGTCGTATTCGACCATAGAGACTACTTTTTCTTGTAGTCGTTCTTTTTGCACGATTAGGCAAATTTCAATAAAGCGTTCTTTAGATTGAAAGTAAGTATAAAACGTCATTTTTGGTATTTCAGACTCTTTCACAAGTCTGTCGACACCAACGATATGAAACCCGTTGTAGTGAAACAGTTCAATTGCTTTATTTACAACTTTTAATGCACGTGTTGGGAGAGTTAAATTTTGCATATTTTTACCGTTATAAATTAAATTTTTGTTGTATATAAATGAGATATAAAAGCCTTCCACTTTGCTAAAGGTGAAAAAAAGGCGTAGCAAAGCCGTAAAGACTGTGCCTAGCACATCTCAAGTTTTAATTGTTGATGAAGTTTTAAGTAATAACGAACTAAAGCCTGAAAAGCCTTACGGCGATCAAGCGTTAAATGTTTTAAGCTGTGTTGTTATAGCTTTTGGCAAAGGTTGCCAAGAAATAATGGATGTGCAAAGCCAACTCCTTATTATATGGAGTTCTGCCAGAGCATAAAATTTATGGTGGCAGAACGGAAGAGGGTTAGCAGACTGGTTTCGACTCCAGCACACCCGAGGGTGTCCCTCTCCCGTCCTACCGCTACGGGAGGGAACTGGGAGTGCGCGCACAAAACTATTCCTCAGAAGGAGTAATTCTGATGCGGTCGAAACAAACGGTCTGCTAAAACCGACTGGCGATGTAGGCCAGCCCGCAAATGGTAATCTTCAATATTTGAGGTGTCAATGTGAAATTGGCTAGAAATTATTTAAATAGTTATTATTTTTCATTTAATTAGATAATTAAGGAAACTCTTAAGTAATATTTACAATCTACTTTTATATCATTAAGTTAAAGTTTAAAATTTCAAAAACTTAAGGGTTAGTTTGGCTTGTATAAAGTAAGAATGGATAATAAAAATGAGTAATTTCTTTTAGTTTTGCGCTCAGTGCAAAACTCTTATGCCTAATTTGAGTATTCCTTAAGAACAGTCTTATACATAAAGTAAATATGTGCTCCTATCCATTTTCTAAGCGTCCTCATTTGTATATTCATTAATGGGTACAACTGGCTTTATTCGTTCATCTTTGGCAGATACTTTTTATGAAAAGAACACAAAGTAGTTATTTTGCTCTGGCTTGTCTGTGTGCTTTTGCTGTTGCCAATATTTACTACAACCAGCCCTTGCTTGCACTTTTTGCGAAAGATTTTGCGGTCGATGAAAAGTATGCAAGTTCTGTGGCGATGTTTGTACAGTTGGCGTATGCAGCAGGTCTAGTTTTCTTCGTGCCATTAGGCGATCGATTTGAACGCAGAAAGCTGCTTATGATTCTATTGGGTGTTAATGCTACTGCCTCATTAGTAGCTTCTTTCACACAAACGATTGAACAGTTAATTGCGTTAAATATTGTGATTGGAATGACCGCTATTGGCGCACAGATTGTCATTCCCATGGTATCTCTCATCGCACCTGCCGAACAAAGAGGACGAGCCGTCGGAACCGTAATGAGCGGATTAATGGCGGGTGTCTTATTTGGCAGAATTCTATCTGGCTTTGTTGGAGATTATTTGGGTTGGCGGTCAATGTATATTGTCGCGACCGTACTAGACCTTGCTTTGCTCATGATGGTTCCTAAGCTTTTACCCTACAGCAAACCGACCGCGTCACAGGTTTCCTATCCTGCATTGCTAAAATCGCTTGTCACCTATTTTATAAAAGAAGGTGATCTCAGACTATCGTGTTTATGTGGTGCGTTAATGTTTGGCGGGTTCAGTGCTTTATGGGGTGGACTTGCATTTTTACTTGCACGGCCGCCTTATCATTTTAGTAGTGATGTTGTGGGTAGTTTCGGATTTGCTGGCATTGCAGGCATTCTTGCTACCCCTTACATTGGGAAAATGGCTGACCGTTATAGCCCTAGAGTAATTGTTTTAACAGGAAGTGTTATCGCAGCTTTGGGCTTTATCTCTGTATTCTTTTCTTCTCATTACTTACTGGCATTGATTGTTGCTCTTGTTTTTCTCGATATTGGAGGTCGAGCAGGTCTTGTCGGAAACCAACTAAGAGCCTTAGCTTTATCTACAGAAGCCAGAAGTCGTTTAAATACGGTTTTTATGTGTGCTTATTTTATAGGTGGCGCAGTAGGCACTCGTGTAGGTGCTGGAATCAGTGTCCAGTACGGATGGACTGGTATTGCTGTAATGGGCTTTATTGTTTCGTGCTTTGTTCTTATGCTCAATGTAAGACAAAAGAATGTGAATAAAATGGTTAATGATACAGTCTGATTTAATTGAATATCCCTACTAACCATTTCGACAAACAACGGCAAAGAACGTAAGAAAATACCTTGTTCTTTGCCAAATATATGGGTTAGAGAGTTATTATCCAGCAGATTTAAGCATTAAATGGCAGCCATAAGGTTATCTCGCAGGAACTGTAAAAACGCAGCGAGTTTAGGCGTCATTTTAGGAAGTGCACGCAGGAAATGAATATCATCAACTTTCTGTTGTGGGTCATCAAATACTTTGACCAATCTACCTGCTTTAATTTCTTCTCCAACCACCCAGTTAGGTAAAAATACAATCCCTAATCCTGAAACGGCGGCCTTTCGCAGCGCGTCAAAATCATTACAACGCATATATAAGCGATGGTCTCTCTGCTCTGTATCAATAATGCGACTCCACGATACGGCGTATGGATCATGGTATTTGTCCAAAATATGGTGACCAGAAAGTTCCTCTGGGCCAGACGGCATACCATATTGCTCAATATAAAGCGGACTGGCACAGGCAACCCAAGTCTGATGCGCTATTTTTGTCGAATATAATGAACTATTTTTTAGCTTACCAATACGAATTGCGGCATCAAGGCGTTCTATTGATGGGTTTTCAAGTTGCTCAGTCAGATCAAGAACAAGATTCACATCGGGATAACGAGTTTTAAACTCTGGTAACCACGGGAAAATATGAAGTTTTGCAAATGTCGGCAAACAACTAATGCGTAATGTCCCTGTTACTTCTTCATTTAGGGAAACGATTTCATCTCGCATATCCTTGAGTTCTCCAAGTACACCCACAGCACGATTAAACAATGCATCGCCCACTTCAGTTAAATGAAGACCACGTGTACTGCGTGTAAATAACGGGGCTTTCATGACTTCTTCAAGCATATCAATTTTGCGTATGATCGATGATGGGTTTACGCCGTGATGGCGTGCAACCGCAGAAAATGAACCACATCTTGCTATTTCAACGAATAGAGAAAGATTTTCTGTGTACCGATAAATATCCATTGTTTCTCTTGATATTTTGTTTCCACACATGTGGTGGGAATAGTTTTATTTAACCTAAACCTTAGACAAAACCAGTAATAGCTCATTTATGACTGGGTTATGGGAGATTGAGTTCATTACGGGTAATTATCCTAGCACTAGAATAGCGTGAATGAAGATGTAAATATGAAATTGGCTAAACAATATTTAATGAATAACCTCTAAGTTTATCGATACCAAATCGGTAGATAAAATAGTTAATTAAGAAGTATTCGTATGAGTCACTATTCAGTATAAAATTATGACCTAAGCGACCATCTTACAAATTAGGCCGCGTCATATACTTAAAGTGATAAGAGCAAAAAATGACTCAAAATCAAGTTGAACTCGCAGAGAAATTGTCAAAAGAATCTCATCAAGGTCAAAAGTATGGCCCTCATGATTACTTTGAGTACCATATTAAAGGTGTAGTCAATTCATTAATTGAGCATCAATTTTCAGAAATCTACATCATTACCGCCCTTCTACACGATAGTGTTGAAGACACGCCTCTTACGCTAGACAAAATCGAAAGCTTATTTGGAAAAGAAGTCCGCGATGCTGTAGATGCATTAACTAAACGAGAAGATGAAATACGCGAAGAATATCTACTCCGTTGTGGTTTAAACCCGATCGCTCGAGTCGTGAAACTTCATGATGCAGCCTTTAACGCGCATAACTCACATAAGGACAATAATCACTCACGTGTCGATTATTATCTTCAAACCATTCTAATTGTTTCAACGGCGCAAGATAAGTTGGCCTGAAAAGTTAGCTAGTTTTAGTTAATCTAAAACGATCCACTTGATTTTGTAACGAAATCAAAATCACCATGTAAAAAAGACTCTTGCTCTAGCTGACACTCACCATTTTGCGCATATATTTGCTCAATCCTATTTAACATTCCTAAGAATTGAGCAAATTTTTGCGCATTAATGATCTACGGCGGATCTCTGCTTAAATACGCCAAAAGCAGCTAATTTTTACTTGTTTAAACCCTTAAAAATTTCTTCTAAAGTTATTCCGATCGCAAGCAGTTCACTATCTTGGTGAGTTAAACCATCTATTTCAAATCCAACTGGCAGTTTTGATTTCGCACCCTTTCCTATGGGTAAGCTCAGTCCCGGTATTCCAATATTACTGCCGGGGTCTGTATTTCGCATCAGTGTTTGGAAATTTTCAATTGAATTGGCTTGTTCGTTTGCTAGTGGTGCAACAATCGGTGACGTCGGAAATAATAAAGCATGTAAGTTATGCGCTTTAAATGTGTTTTGGTAGAATTCAAGCAATTGTGGCCGAGCTTCATTAATGGCTTTTTCATACAGAGGTAAAACAGGAACAAATTGCCCTGTCTGATCTTGAATTAACTCAGGAAGGATATTCTGTTTAAAAATTGCCTGTACATCTGGGCTTGAGATCTGATCGATTACAGATTCGAAGGTTAGGTCTATATGATGATGTTTTAAATATTGAATCAGGTCATATTTACCTTCATAGATGACCACAGGAAATGAAATAGCGTGATTGAGCTGTTCTAAATTCGGCATATCAACAGGAATAATTTCGACTCCTGCGTCTTTTAAAAGCTCAAGCGCAATATGTGCCTGCTCATGAACATCTTCGTCTAAATGATTCCAAAAGTATGAATTGATACCGAGCCGAATTTGATGAGGTTGTAATGGTTCTTTTCTTGGTTCTTGAGTAATAAGCTGATCAATTAAAATAACATCAGATACGGTATGCGCTATCGGGCCAGCGGTATCTCGAGTATGTGAAATTGGGGTAATACCGTCTTGTGAATACCGTCCTACTGTTGGACGAAAACCCACACAACCATTTAAAGCACTCGGTAATCTAATCGAAGCACCTGTGTCTGTACCCATAGCAATCGGAACCATGCCCGCCGCAACAGCCACCGCGCTACCCGAAGAAGACCCGCCCGCAATGTGTAACGGGTTTACGGCATTTCGTGTACCCACCACGCCTTCTATATGCATGGCAGTATTATAACCAGTTACCCCAAAGGCCAATTCGTGCATATTGGCTTTACCAACAATAATCGCGCCGTGATCAATCAGTTTTTGAATAACGGGCGCAGAAGTTTGAGGTCTAAATTGAGCTAAAGCTGGCGTACCTGCACTATTTGGGAAACCTGCAACATGAATATTATCTTTAACCGCAATTAAAATACCCATCAAAGCTGGACACGGTTTTCCAGTCAGTAGGTATTTATCCCAATATTGAGCTTGTTGAATTGCCAAAGCTTTATCTGTACTAATAAATGCATTTAAAGATTGCTGTTTTTCAATCGTATCGAAGTAATGATGCACAAGCTCTTCACAAGATACTTTTCTCTCTTGAATCAATCGAGTAATGAGATCAACTGAAGCAGTTGATAGATCAAGTGATTCGATCCAATTATTTTTTTCATTTATATTTAACATAGTAATTTTGAATCCATTTAAGTTGTAATTTTAGGAAGTTAGTATAAATTGCTCATTCATTCGCATCCTCAAAATTGAGGATTGCTTAAACTTTAATGTTGAATGAGCAAGGCCATTTCAGTGCGATTATTGCAGCCGATTTTTCTCATAGAATTGTTCAAATGAGTTCTTAATGTAGTAAAACCAATACCAAGTAAATTTGCCACCTCTTTATCACTTAAACCTTTAGAGACCAAATGAACCACTTCTTGTTCACGCGAAGTCAAACCGTATTGTGTTGAGAAATCTGCTGGTAAGGCTTGAGTAAAATAAGGTTCAAGCAGATTTAATATTCTTTTTTCACGCTCACCAAACATGTCAGCGCCTTGCGCACGCCAAATACGTAAATCACCAATATCCATACCATTTCGGACAAAATAAATATTTATGCCGTGATACAAACCATAGGTTTTTAAAAACTCATTGTAGTAACTTGTTTTCTTCAGATCAGCGAAAGGCATGACCTCGTTTATAAATGTCGGTTTCTGGAGTTTACGAAGCTGTGCAGTAATCGGATCAGCAAATTGCCAAATACTCTCATAATCCTCCATCGCTTTTGGGTCGATTTTCCATATCACGCCTTCTTTTGATAAGTTATGCGTTGAATCCCAAATATAAGATGCAGCGAAATCAGCCCTTAATAAAATGGCAATATCTGCAATGATATTTTCACGTAAATTATATTGCCCTTTCCCTGAGCCAAGTTTCCATAATATTTCAGAAAACAAGATGAACTCAGATGGGCTGAAATCCTTTTCTAAAAGTGCAGTCATAGTCTGCCTATTTAACGAAATCCATCGAATTTTAAGAAGATCGGTTAAGCGCTTCTTTTGAGCTTATTCTTATGACCGATCTCATCCTTTTCTATAACATATCTATTTTTTGGTTTGGTTGATATGAGATGTTTTAATTTTCATGTAAATAGTCATCTAGACATTACATATGTTGGAGTCATTTTTGTAATGTAAATAAAAAATAAAAATGAAACCCACTCAATGAGTGGGTTTTTTATTACTAACCGTTTTGCCTGAGGTGGTCTTGGAACTCTTGGTCGTGTATTTTGTCGTAATTAACAGGGTCGTAAACGCATCCAGTTAAAATAACAATTACAGCAAGTGCAGCAAGTGCAGCAACCAACTTTTTCATTGAAACAGCCTTTCTTTTAACGCAAAAGATTTGCTTTAAGTATACTCCTACCCAATCGTTTTGATTGGACATAATTAAGGCAATCAATTGTTATTTTTAAAATTATTGCCGTGCTTTAGCATATCTTCTAATTTTTTAACAAAATCAAATCAAGAAGTAATAAAACACTTAAGTCTCATTAGTAGGATTAATTTTTATAGTTTTTACTGATCTTTTATTTAAAAAATATTGGAAACTTAAATATTTAGACAAAAATATTGCAAGATTAGGCAAATATTGTGGATAGCTGAGCCATAAATTCTCATCAAAGCTCTATTGCCCTTAAAATATAATCTAACCGAATGGGAGGTTTTTATAACTATGCCAGCCCCAATGTAGTCATGAATCTTAAAACTTCAGATAAGTTAAAAGAAAACTGACATTAAATTTTTAATGTCAGTGCAAGTATTCACAGTATTAATTTTGACTAAAATCAAACGCGTTAGTCAGGTCGCCAGTCGCTTGACGGAAACCAGCTAATGGCTTCAAGTTAAAACGTTTGGTAATAAATTTCAGAATAGAAGCAGTGTCATAATAGGTATGATCCACAAATCCTTTTTTAGCGTACGGAGAAATCACAACCGCAGGGATACGAGTACCGGGACCAAAACGATCACCTTTAGGCGGAGCTACGTGATCAAAGAAACCACCGTTTTCATCTGTAGTAATAATCACAGCCATATGACCCCATTGTGGGCTTTTCTGCAATGCTCCAACAATTTTTGCAACTTCGGCATCAGAACTTTGAATGTCTGAATAGCCCGGGTGAGCATTGATGTTACCAGCTGGCTTATAGAAAGAAACTGCTGGTAAAGTACCAGCTGCCGCATCAGCATAGAGATCAATTGCATCTTTTAAGTGAGCAGAACGCTCATTTTGACCAGACGTTGTTGTTGGATCAAAACGAGTATAGTAGTTGAATGGTTGATGATGTGGTTCGAAATCTTCTTGACCCGGCTCTTCAGCCCAGATGATTTTGTACGGGTTAGCAGTCGTACCGATATTCGGTGAAGTGCCTTCTTTCAAAGCATTGTTCCAAGCACCAGCATACCATTTCCAGCTAATACCACCATTACTCAACGTATCACCAATAGTAATGGTCTTGTTAGAATCAATTGGAGGCAATACTGGATTATTCGGGTCGGCTTGGTTAGCCAGCATTGGGTTAGCACCCGGTGCAGCTGCAGAAGCTGAAGGTTGATAAGGAGGCAAAATGGTATTCACAGCATAACCATCATCCGTATATTGACCATCTTGGACAAACTTAACTTGACCATTTTGTACACTACTTGGAGTTTTAGCAGGATCAATTACTAGATTAGAACCACCTGGTGTAGTCACGATGGCACGCATGCTAGCAGGTGCTGTCGGGTTATACGGCGCACAAGCACATACAAAATATTGATGATTTAGGAACGAACCACCAAATGCACCCATGAAGAAATTGTCAGCCAATGTATATTTCTGAGCGAGTTTGAATAGGTTCAGACCTGAGCCATCGTAGCTACCCATCACCAGACCACCACGGTTGGAATAAGCAGCAAACATATTATTTGCTCCACCATTGATCTGCATTTGATTTTGGTAAAAACGGTGAACAAGGTCAGGACCTGTAGCAGATTGAGCAAGACTAACTGGGGCAGCATCAAGGCGGAAAGGTGCATTCGTTAATTTACTGACTACACCTAAATTTGGATCGGTTTCGCTTCCCCATACTGGAGGTAATGTTGTCAGCGTTGTTTTGCCATCGAAATCAACCTGTGCATTAGCAGCAGTGTAGTTATTTATACCGTTTGCCCCTGGAAAATTACCAAACAAATTATCAAATGAGCGGTTTTCCAAATAAATCACCACCACGTTTTGTACTTTACTAATATCATTAGGTGCTACCGAAACACTCGTATCACTTGATGATTTTCCTACATGACAACCAACCAGAAACATAGGTCCGATGGCCAAAGCAGCCACCAATAGTCCTCGCATCTTTATAGTGTATGTTTTCATTGTAAGCTTTCCTTAATCAGACTAAATTTAAGAGTGTGTCAGTCTCCTGACTGCAAAAATTAATAGCTAAATAAGTCAAGATAATGACTAAACCAATAAATAACCGACAGGTGGATTACTAAGGACGAATTTCTTTTTCTTATTGCGGCATTTGTTGATTTTCGGGCACAGTAATGGGGGTAATTTACCTTGCTGTTTTGCAATTGCATCAACGTCAGTTTTTGTTTTACGACCACCCTAGGTAGGTAAATTTAAGCCTCAGTTGCTAAATACCAATTTTTCCAAGAACTGCTTCCCCTAGTTTCAATAGGCACAGTTGGAATGAGTTTTTCTTTTAATATTTCAGTTTGTTCAACCGCTTTTGCAAGTCTTGCTTTGACTGAATGAATACATTCTCGGTCACCAAATTCGCAGCGGTCTAAAGTTGTACCGCCACAAGGCCCGTTGGCTAAACCTTTTGGACAGGTTTCAGGGCAAATATATAAGGTGTCACTTAAACGACACTGACCACAGCTTTCACAACCAACTAAGCTATGTTTACTCAGTACTTCTGTCTTAAGTAGTACTTTGGAGACCAAAGCATTTTCCCAAAATGACGCTTTAAAAATAAAGCGCCCAACCCCTTTAGCAATTTTTGATCCAAACATCGCCTCATGCATAACATGTAACTGACGATATTTAATCATTTGTTTGGAAGTAGGCAAATGCGAAAAGTTAGAAATTTCAGGCGAAAACTCTTTGCCTGACGTGACTTGCCAAAGTGAATTCCAAAGCTCTTCTAAGGCTTTAAGCTCCAAATATTTGTATTGCTCAATGTAGCTTTCAAGCAGCGTTTGCTCTTCGGGCTTATGGCAGGCAGATAAATGAATTCCTGCAAACCCTAAATGTTTACATATCAAAATCTGTAAAGCACAGCGTAAATAAACGCGGTCTGTATGCCCTGCCTGTTTTTCGTCTGCCAAAACTTTTAACATGTGGGGAGTAATCACAATACCTGCGACTTTATGCTTCACCATAAAATTGGCTCGGCCCAAAGTTAGAGGCATTACACAAGCCAGTATTTGCTGCGAATAAGCATGCTTCGTTAAAAATGATTTGGCTTGTTTTAAGGCTTCAATGTCATAGCCCAATTGGGTAATGATAAAGTCAGCACCTGCTTTAATTTTTTTATGCAGTTTTAAATACTGTGCATCACGCTCAGCTTCAACATATTTAAATGGGTTAAAAGCAACCCCAATACGAAACCCACCGTGTTGCTTGGCAGCCATTACCGCGTTTACCGACTCTAAGTAACGACTACGAGGCTGTCCATCTCGACCATTATGGTGTTCTTTGAGTTTATCGCCTGTAAGCAATAACAAGTTTTGAATATTGGCTGCTTGAGCTTGTTCTAAAAAGCGCTCAAAGTCTTGTATGTCTCGGGCCTTACCTGAAAAGTGTAAAACTTTATCGATTGAGTCAGGGTAATTTTTGCTGGCTTCAAGCGGCGCGATATCATGATCTGAATGTACGCGATCTGCCAATGTCATTGCAGCCGGATATCCTGCAAACTCATGTTTCACAGGATAAATTTCATGCAGCGAAGTGAGATATTCCACCAACACAAAAAACTGATTTTGCTGGAAGCAGGGAGAAACGTGTGACATAGGCAAGTGCTGATCAAAACATGACATCAATCATAAGCGCGGCATTATAAATCAAAGTGCATCAAGATGCGCTAGTCAGACAGCTCAATGTTTTGCTTATCTTCGCCCTCTTTATTTCTTGGTAACTCGAGTGAGCGAGGAAATATAAAATCAAAAGAATCGAGTGCATAGCGGTAGAGCTGAGCTGGTCGTTTCCCTACAATTTTACTGTGATTGGTTTCTTCAACCGCATCAGCTTCTATCATACGGCGTCTAAACGCTTTTTTTTCTAAAGATTGCCCAAGAATAATTTCATAAATGGTTTGTAGCTCGGTCAGCGTAAATAATTCAGGCATAAGACTAGCTGGCAATGCGGTATAGCGAGTTTTATTCGTGAGACGCTCTAATGCCAAGCTGAGCAATTCATTATGATCAAACGCCAATGCTAAATCTTGTGCTTTTGTCACTGGCACCCATTCGCTGTATTCAGACAACGTTTGATGCTGATAGGCATTAAAATCGATTAAAGCAAAATATAAAATGGTCACGGCCCAACCACGCGGGTCACGTTTTGCACTACCCACAGAAGCAACTTGTTCCAAATAAGGCGAAACGATTCCTGTTTTTTCGACCAGCTTACGATATGCCGTGGCCATCAAGTCTTGATCATGCTTTAAATCGGCAAAACCACCCGGTAAAGCCCATTGGTCTTTGGCTGGAAAGTTGGGTCGCTTAATGAGTAGTACCTGCAACTGACCATTAAAAACCGAGAAAATAGCCATATCGACCGTGAGTAAAGGTGCGTCATAATCTCGGCGATCATAACTGGCAAGGAACTCTTGTTCAGTTTGAATAGTCACGTTCAGCCTCTCAATAAAAATGATGAGCCGATACCCACGTAACGACTCATCTAAACTCAGTTATGCGATGGATAAACGCTCACGAATTTGATCCAAAGTACACTCATATTGAAGTTTACCATTTTCAAAGACTGTTTTTAGTGCTCCGCCTTGTTCTTGTTCGGCTGTTTGCTCATCAAACAAGGTAAAACCATTTTCACTTTCTTCGATGCGTAACAGACCTTTCGCAGATTTTTTCACACCTGAGTCAGTAATCGGGTCTTTAAACAACTCTCGACCTACTCCATTTACCTGACCCCAAGTTGCTTTCACAGCAAACCCAAAGGTATCGCGAGTTAAGTAGTTATAGGTAAAACTGCCTATACCAAACACCAAGTTGTTTGAAGCAAAGCCTTTGGCTTCAAGTCCTTCTAAAATACGCTGTGCGCGATCTAGGGTAATCGAGTCGCCGTAAATTAAACCGACACGCTCATTCAATACTTTATAGCCTTGGTCTGTGGTTGTACCGCCAAACACTTCCCATAAACATTCAACCGCGCCTTTATAAGCTGGGCTGCCGACTTCGGCGTCTGGGTCACCACAAATAATTTTAACAGGGTCGCCAGAGTCTGGACGGAAAACCAATTTAGCCAAGCCTAAAGCATTAGGTTGTCTTGCCAAAATTTCAGGTTTTAAAGCTACCGTAAATTCTGTAATGACTCGCCAAAAATCCCATGTATCAGACACGACACTCACCACACCAGACGGATAAAGCTCGCAGATTAAACGCTTAAAAGTTTCTAGCTCACTGTTTTCTGTACCCATACACATCACACTGTGTTCGGTTGCTGGTACAGATACCCCAATGACACCTGAGGCATTGTAATATTCTTCTGCATAGTCAATTGACGCAACTGAGTCTGTTCCAATAAAACTGGTTAAATGCCCCACACCAGATTGTGCCGCATCATAAATTCCGCTCATGCCACGGCTACTAAAGTCGTGTCCTTGCACAGGTACAAAATCGAGTGGTGCACCAGTTTTTACGGCATATTGCGTTAATAAGCGTTTGTACTCATAGGCAATCGTGGCGGTAGTACAGCTTTTCCAAAGCTCAGCACTTAACACAGTTTCGATATAGTTGGTTAACCAAAAGAAACGCGGGTCAGTATTAATTACGGTAAGCACGGGTACACGCATATTGACACGGCTACCTTCTGGCAAAGCTTTAATGCGTAATGGTAAATAGCCCAAGTCGTGTAACGCTTCAATGTGATCAACCGGTACAGCACCTTCACCTAGTGAACTATCCATACGGCGTTTATAAGCAGCCACGACTTTTTCTTTAGGTTGCTTAAAAAAGCCTTCATTCCATGTATCGATTAAAAAGTGTTTGATAAAACCCTGAAGCCCAAAGAACACAACTTTATCGTCAAAGTCAGGCAACATTTTAGCGAGTCGAGACGAACGCGGTGTAAAGTTTGCGTACACATACTCTGTGCCTGCTGGATACTGACGTCTGTGATCAGCTTTATAAAAATCGATAGCGTTTAATGGATTAAGTTTAATAGTCATCTTTGTTCTCTTTATTTTGCTGCAAAAGCAATTACTGAAATTTTGTCTGATGGTTGTTGTGGAAAGCTGTCCGAGGTAAATAGCTGGTCAAGCAGTCCATCAAAAACCTCTGTTCCTTTACTGAAAATACCGTGGGTCACATATAGAACGACCTTATGGCAATTGAGACGACGGAGTTCTTTGGCAATACCAATAAAGGTTGCACCGCCGTCGCAAATGTCATCGGTAATGACCGCTGTTAATCCTGATAAATCAGTCGCATGTACATGCGTACCCAAAATTTTGCCAGTTACAGGGTCACGTTTTTTATCACAATGAACAATAGTGATGGGTTGTTTACGCTCGCCATTAAAAGCATCTGCAACCATTTGTGTCCGTACTTTTGCGCCTTTGTCTGGGCAAATCAGTACTGTTTTTTCATCTTTTAACAGTGTGCTTAGCACTTCACTCTTTGCGATGATGTCAACTGAACTAACATTTACAACTTCGCTAAAAGAAGTATTGGCAGCAAGTAAGGCTGTAGTGACTTCACTATGACAATCCCAAACAGTTACCTTGCCTTGTTTGCCCGCTTTTTTGTCTGCGTTAATGTTAAGTAGCTTCGTCATCACATCGAGTGAAAATGCTTGGCCTACTGCACAAATACGGTCCTGACGTGCATATGGAAAATACGGAATTTCTAAGTCAACTGTTAGGCCTTGAATCAGCAATATATTTTCAAGTAACAAATAGTCCATCACATCGTGACTTGTGGTCATATTGGCGCGAACCATTACCTTGCCAGATAGTGAACCTAACGTTGTCTCATCAATTTGAACATGACGCTCTCCACCAGAAAACTGCGTGAATTTCACTGGAATTTCATTTCTTGCCGCATCTAAAAGCTGGATAGCCATATTATCCTCTTTTTGTCTGATGACCTTCGATGAATATATAGTGGCATAAAGCCACTATATATTTCAAGTCTATTTTTAAAACTTTTTTCAAAGCCCTTTAAGACATAAAATTTGCAGTTTTAGAGCATTTAGAGATTCGACATTTAAGAAAAATTATTATTTAACTAATTGAAATAAAAATTAATTTATAAAAATCATGACGAGTAGAACTATTATTAAAAGTAGCGGATATAACTTTGCACGCCATAAATCAGGTAGTTTTGAAATAAATTTTTCTGAAAAATATAGTCCGACCCATGTTCCAGCAACCAAGAATAAAGCAGCTTCAAACCAGATTAAACCGATAAATCCGTTAGGTGCCCATTCAGATTGCCAAATTGACAATACACAATAAGTCAGCGTTGCAGTTAAAGACAAAGGCAGCGTGAGAATGTTTGCAATAGCCGCGGCCTCTGCCATAGAACTACCCCGACGCCGTAATAAAGGAATCGTCATTATGCTTCCTCCAACCCCTAAAAGTGCTGCAACCCAGCCGATAACTCCGCCTTTAATCAGTTCGCTGTTTTGACCATCACGTTGCTTTTGCACTGATGCCACCATAAACCCCGGTCGGTAATAACAATCAATAATGGTTACAAACACATAGGCCATAAATATCCAGCGAAGCCAATTTCCATTAAACAATGAGGCCATTACTGCACCAACAATTCCACCAAATGCGATACCACCCCATAAAAAGCGGATCTTTTGCCAAGCTATCTGTCCAGACCGATAGTGTCGAAAGGTTGCAAAACTTGCCGAGCAGAGCATGACAAAGGCGGATGTGGCAACTGCAATTTGCATCGCATGTATGCCGACACTACTTTCATTGCCCCACTTTTGAATAATGACGCTATAAAGCAAAGGTACCGCAACAAAACCGCCACCAAAGCCAAATAACCAAGTGGTTATGCCTGAAAGCAGTCCAAATAAAAATAGCTCATATAGCATGATTATCTTCCTCATATTTATAGAGGCATGATATAAAATAGCCCTATGGCAAACTAACGTAGAAAAGTCATATTTTTATTCATTTCAGACAAAAATATATGCGTAATATTCCAATTAACGATGTAGACCATCTATCGCAAGCGGTTTTAGCGTTAGGATCAGATTATCCTGCTGATACTTTGTTAGATACGCATAGCCATCGCCGTGCTCAGTTCTTATATGCACCCGAAGGACTCATGAAAGTTGAAACTGAAGATGGACAATGGCTCGTGTTACCTTACAGCGGTGTATGGATACCCGCAGGCAAACCACATCAGGTATGGCTATCTAAGGTCAGTACTTATAGTTTGTATATAGAAGCGGACCATTCCCCAAGACAAGCAACATATTGCGAGGTTATACAAGTCTCACCTTTGCTACATCAATTGCTCATTCAGGCAAATCAGCTACCTGTTGACTACCAACGTGCAGGCCGTGACGGCGCTCTTATCGATTTATTGTTATGTGAATTAGAAGCTGCACCAGCCCTGCCTCTGTTTATTCCACTGCCTCACAACACATTACTATCTAAACAGTGTGCTGAGTTTATGCAGCATCCCGATATTCATAGCAGCCCTAAAGATTGGGCACATGACCACAATAAAAGTGAACGGACTTTTCACCGCTGGTTTAAGACAGAAACAGGCATGTCCTTTCAGGCTTGGCGTAATCGAGTCTGCATCATCTATGCTTTAAATGTCTTAAAAGAAAATATCTCAATTACGGAAATTGCTTTTAGTTTAGGCTATGAACACTCGGCAGCTTTTACCGCAATGTTCAGTAAAATTATGGGTTATCCGCCTAGCCATTTTCAAAAAAGATTTCATGCACATGATAAAGCGCTATAAAGATTTACTCATGTGAATGGTGTCATAGGTATCGATTCACTCTCGTTTTATAACTCACTTTTCAATATTTAAACTTAATCAAAACTTCTACACTTAATATTTTAAAATTAATGAGACTTTAGAATCATAAATTTAATAAAACAAAAGACATTACACAAAAATATAATTAATTTTATTTTAAAAGTTTTTTAATTACCAATAAAAATACAATTAAAACAACATATTAAATAATTAAGTTTTTCTAAAAAATTACACAACTTAAAATTAAATTTTTTCATTATTAATATTAAACATAACACTTTAATAAAAACTATTTTATATGCTAGATTAGATCAAGAATTACCCAAAACAAGGGTAAATTCATACATTACAAATAATCAAATATAAGAACATTAAACATGACAAGGATTTAAAATTATGAAGAGAAATTATTATATTTTAGGTACTCTCTTATTTAGTATGAGCTTGACGACTCATGCTGACTCACTACGAATGAGTGCCACGGAGTTTGCAAAAGATCCAGCCAAAGTAAGTGCTTTACAAAAAGGTCTGGAAAAAATGCGAGCAAATAATAATGCTCCCCCCTTATCACCCGAGTTTCGTACAAGTTTTAATTACTGGGCCAATACACATGGCTATTTTGGCACAGGTACGCATGCAACCAATAAAGACACATACCTTAAAGGTCGTATGTCAGGTTGTTTAGAAGAAAATAGTCAAGCCTTATGTGATAGTTACTATAAACATATTCAAAATTCTACAGTTCCAAATGATGGTTTTACCGATGAAGTTTGGGGTACATGCCAACATGGCAATCTAAACTTCTTACCGTGGCACCGTATGATGCTTTATTTTTACGAGCGAACAGTGCGTAAATATGTTGGTCAAGATTACTCTCTTCCTTATTGGGACTATTACGAAGAAAAAGCGGCCAATGGTAAAGGATTGGCACTGCCTAAATTGGTCCGAGGGAAACAAGCAGGTACTTTATATGATCAGTTCCGTACACCGGGTTTAAATACAAATATCAGCGCCATAGATCCAGATAATGCCAGTGCTGCTCAAGCATTTAAATGGAATAACTTCCAAGCATTCTCTAACCAGTTACAATCTCAACCCCATGGTGTAATGCACTGTGCTGTGGGTAAAAACTGTGTATTACCAGATATGGGCTTTGTGCCGATTGCAGGTTTAGACCCTGTATTTTATATGCACCATGCCAATATAGACCGCTTGTGGCAATGCTGGCTCAATAAAAAAGCGAATGGGCAACCTATTACGCTTGAATGGGCAAAGAAAAATTTAGGTATGCCAGATAGTTGGTATGACACCCGATATACCTTTGCTGATGAAAACGGCAAGAAAGTCACCATGACCATTGCTGATGTATTTACTCCTGGTAAAATTCCCGTACGATATACCAATGAAAACGCTTGTAAGGTTCAAGCATCCGTTATGACTAATCAAACAGGAAAAGTTAACCTATTTAAAAAGGCTCATAAGCCAGTCAGCAGTAATAAAAGCATTAAACTGATGGGTGTAACTCAAAAAGTAGCTTTAGCTCCTCAGACTAAGACTTTCTTAAAAAACTCTAGCCAACTTTCTCAAACCACACTCTCATCGGGACAAACCTATTTAATATTAGACGATGTACAAATGGTTGGTAATCCAAATCTAACCTATAAGATTTATCTCTCTTCTAAAAATAAACCTGAGCAAAAAATTTACGTGGCCACAATTAACTACTTCGGTGTGCTAGATCATGACCACGGCGGACACTCAGGTCATATTGGTCAATTGGTCTATCAAGTCAGTGATCAGGTTCAGCAATTAGGCATGCCTGCTGAAGACTTAGAAGTTCAGTTTGTTGCTACCGATTTAACATTGAATCCAGTGAAAGAAAAAGTAAGTTCTCAAGGACTTAGTATTTCTCAGGTCCGCCTAGAAACATCAAAATAATGATTAAAACAAAGGCCTGATCAGTTCAGGTCTCTATTTGCAATGAAAATAGCTCATTCTAATAAAATCGCTTATTTTAGAATAAATGTTTTTTGAATATTAATTTTGATATTTGAGTATTGTCTATTCTTGCAAGCAAATAAACATTAGGAATATTAAGATAATTTAAATTATAAAATAACGTATTATAAACAATACCTTAAAGTGTAAATAAAAAATTAATTTACCAAGTAATAAAAACTATCTAATTATTAAGCTAAACACTCTACCTAAGCACTATTTAAATAATTTAATAGCGCTTACAAC
>NZ_JAZEYD010000026.1:0-17343 GCF_037027805.1 Acinetobacter sp. 161(2023)
GCATAATATAGTGACGGATTACGTCTCAGGTTGAGGGCTTTGGCTCTCAACTTGCATTATAGGTCAGTAGTTCAATTGGTAGAGCGTCGGTCTCCAAAACCGAATGTTGGGGGTTCGAGTCCCTCCTGGCCTGCCATATTTTCAAATAAAAAGCTTGATGCTGGCTTAGTTGTTCATATAATAAGTCGCGAGTTCTACGACGAGTACAAAAATGTCGAATGATAAATCGCGTGACGCATTGAGCGACGCGCCAATTCCTCAAAGAAATAATTCTGCTGAAGTTGTTCGTTCTGGTTCACCTCTAGATATTGTTCTATGGGTGATTGCAATTGCATTATTGTTTTTAGCTATTATGGTGAATCAGTATTTGCCAGCGTATTGGGCACCTGCAAATAATATTTGGGTGCGCGTTGGGGCAATTTTTGCTTGTATCGTTGTGGCTTTAGGTTTATTATACGCCACCCATCAAGGTAAAGGCTTCGTTCGTTTGCTAAAAGATGCACGAGTCGAATTGCGTCGAGTAACTTGGCCAACAAAACAAGAAACAGTCACCACGTCGTGGCAGGTTCTATTGGTTGTAGTTGTTGCATCATTGGTTTTATGGTGTTTTGACTATGGTTTGGGTTGGTTAATTAAGTTGATTATCGGGTAAAAGAGCTATGAAACGTTGGTACATTATTCATGCCTACTCTGGCTATGAAAAACAAGTGTTACGTTCACTTACAGAACGAATCCAGCGTAGCGCTGTTGCTGATAGCTTTGGTGATGTCCTTGTTCCTACCGAAGAAGTGGTAGAAATGAAGGATGGTAAGAAACGTAAATCTGAGCGCAAATTCTTTCCAGGCTATGTGTTAGTCGAAATGGAAATGAATGATGATACTTGGCATATTGTTAAAGAATGTCCAAAGGTTCTAGGTTTTATCGGTGGTACACCTGAAAAACCAGCACCAATCACTCAGCGTGAAGCAGATGCGATTCTTGCGCGTGTACGTAATACAGGTGAAGCACCACGTCCTAAGACGATGTTTGAGCCAGGTGAAGAATTACTTGTTATTGACGGTCCGTTCACTGACTTTAAAGGTGTGGTGGAAGAAGTTCAATACGAGAAGTCACGTTTAACGTTGACGATTAACGTATTTAATCGACCAACTCAGGTTGAACTCGAATTTCGCCAAGTCGAAAAAACGATTTAATCTTAATTGGTTGAAAAGCGCCCGATTTTATCGGGCATTGTTGTTGTAATAGAAGTGTATCGTAAAGATTGGGGAGCCTAGCGGCGTTTGTACCCAGAGGTATTTTAAAATGGCTAAGAAGATTGACGGCTATATCAAGCTGCAAGTTCCAGCTGGTAAAGCAAATCCATCTCCACCAATTGGTCCTGCATTAGGTCAACGTGGTGTAAACATCATGGCATTCTGTAAAGAATTCAATGCTGCTACACAAAAAGTTGAACAAGGTCTTCCAATTCCTGTAGTGATTACTGTGTATAACGACAAGTCGTTCACATTCATCATGAAAACTCCTCCAGCTTCTATTCTTCTTAAGAAAGCTGCTGGTATTCAAAAGGGTTCAGCTGTACCAAACAAAACTAAAGTTGGTAAGTTGACTCGTGCTCAGTTAGAAGAAATTGCGACTACTAAAGAACCGGATTTAACTGGTGCTGATTTAGACGCACGTGTACGTACCATCGCTGGTTCTGCACGTTCTATGGGCTTGGAAGTGGAGCTATAAGACATGGCAAAGTTAACTAAACGTCAAAAAGCCATTGCTGCTGCTGTTGAAGCAAACAAAGTTTACACTTTGGAAGAAGCTGTACAAGTTCTTAACAGCTTACCTGCTGCGAAGTTCAAAGAATCTTTAGATGTAGCTGTAAATCTTGGTGTAGACCCGCGTAAATCTGATCAGGTTGTTCGTGGTGCGACTACATTACCTGCTGGTACTGGTAAAACTGTACGTGTAGCGGTATTTGCTCAAGGTGCGCAAGCAGAGGCTGCTAAAGAAGCTGGTGCAGACATCGTAGGTTTTGATGACCTTGCTGAAAGCATCCAAGGTGGAAACCTTAACTTTGATGTTGTAATCGCTGCTCCTGACGCTATGCGTGTTGTTGGTAAGCTCGGTACAATTCTTGGTCCACGTGGTTTAATGCCAAACCCTAAAGTTGGTACTGTAACTCCTGATGTAGCGAATGCTGTTAAAAACGCTAAATCTGGTCAGGCTCGTTACCGTGTTGACAAAGCGGGTATTATCCATGCTGCGATCGGTCAGTTAGGCTTTGATGCTGCTGCTATCCGTCAAAACGTTGAAACCTTAGTTGCTGACTTGAAAAAGTTAAAACCTGCAACTTCTAAAGGTGTATACATCAAAAAGATCACTTTGAGCTCAACTATGGGTCCTGGTCTTACTGTTGATGTAAGCAACGTTTCTAACTAAGTTTTAAACTTAGTCAAGAATTTTAAAGTCCTGATTGAGGGCAGGGTGTAAAGAATCATAGATTTTTTATACCCATTCAAAGTAATGCTTTGTTTCCTCACTCATCAGGCGGACTTTGAATTGATAAATGTAAATTTATCAGCGTCAAAGACCACAGGCGAAGAGACTTCTTTTGAATATCTTCTTAATAGCCCAGCCTGCGTAGACGCGGTGGTGTGATTTATTCCTCCTCCGCGTGCAAGTCAAATCCTTGTTGACTTGCGAATTGGGAGTGTACTTTTTTGAGTACATAAATCACCGTTAGGAGGTTTTACAATGGCTCTTCTTATTGAAAGCAAAAAACAGATCGTTGCTGAAGTGGCTCAAACTGCTTCTACAGCGTTCGCTGCCGTTGTTGCTGACTATCAAGGTTTAACCGTTGAGCAATTAACTACTCTTCGTGTTGAAGCTCGTAAACTAGGTGTTGCTACACGCGTTGTGCGTAACACTTTGGCTAAACGTGCTCTTCAAGATACGCAATTTGCAATCTTGAATGACAACCTTGTTGGCCCAACAATCTTAGCATTCTCAACTTCTGAAGACGATATGGGTGCAGCTGCACGCTTGTTTGAAGAATTTGCTAAAACTAACAAAGCATTTGAATTAAAAGCTGCTGCATTTGACGGCAAACTTTATCAAGGTGCTGAAGTTAGCGTTATCGCAAACCTTCCAAACCAAGAAAAAGCGCTTACTATGCTCGCATCTGTTCTTCAAGCTCCTATTTCGAAATTGGGTCGCTTACTTACAGCGCTTCAAGAGAAAAACGAGTCAGAAGCTGCTTAAGCTTAAATCTACTTCCACACCATTCAATACCCATTTGGAGTTAATCTCATGGCTTTAACAAACGAAGAAATCCTAAACGCAGTTGCTGAAAAAACTGTTCTTGAACTTGTTGAACTTATTTCTGCTTTTGAAGAAAAATTCAACGTATCTGCTGCTGCTGTAGCTGTAGCTGCTGCTCCTGCTGCTGCTGCTGCTGAAGAACAAACTGAATTCAACGTTGAGTTGACTTCTTTTGGTGCTAACAAAGTAGCTGTAATTAAAGCAGTTCGTGAAGCAACTGGCCTTGGTCTTAAAGAAGCTAAAGACCTAGTTGAAGGTGCTCCACAAGTTCTTAAAGAAGGCATTTCTAAAGAAGAAGGCGAAGAACTTAAGAAGAAACTTGAAGAAGCTGGTGCTACAGTTACACTTAAGTAATTGTAAAAGGAGTCGGTTTTTAAATCGGCTCCATAAAATGGCTGATGGCTCTTGGGTCATCAGCCTTTTTGCGTTACAATAATCGGCTCGATTTTTGTTTGTTCTGTAGAATAACTGTTATTTTTCAGAATAATCAAAGTAATTTCAAATGCTTACCAATATTTTTCTTTTTAAAAAATATTGTTAAGCGTTTTAATACCACTAAAAATTGCAGCATTTGTAAACAGTGGTGGCCATATCGGCCTGTGTAATTCCTTCTGAGCCCGTTCTGCAGGCGGGCTTGGTTTACTTTCCGAGGACTCCAGATGGCATACTCATATACCGAAAAGAAACGGATCCGTAAGAATTTTGGTAAATTGCCCCAAGTAATGGAAGCACCGTACTTACTGTCGATTCAGGTCGATTCGTATAGAACGTTCTTGCAAGGTGGCAAAACTCCAAAAAACCGCGAAGATATCGGTCTCCAAGCCGCATTTCGTTCAGTTTTCCCTATAGAAAGTTATTCTGGCAATGCTGCTTTAGAATTTGTTGAGTATAGCCTTGGTAAGCCTGAGTTTGATGTGCGTGAATGTATTTTACGTGGTTCGACTTATGCGGCACCAATGCGCGTAAAAATTCGTTTGATTATTAAAGATCGCGAAACTAAATCAATTAAAGACGTACGTGAACAAGAAGTCTACATGGGTGAAATGCCACTCATGACAGACAATGGTACCTTTGTGATCAATGGTACTGAGCGTGTAATCGTATCTCAATTACACCGTTCACCTGGTGTGTTCTTTGATCACGATAAAGGCAAAACACATTCGAGTGGTAAAGTACTTTATTCTGCACGTATTATTCCTTACCGTGGTTCATGGTTAGATTTCGAATTTGATGCAAAAGATTTAGTTTATGTACGTATTGACCGTCGTCGTAAATTACTAGCAACTGTTGTATTGCGTGCATTGGGTTATAACAATGAACAAATCTTGAATTTGTTCTATGAAAAAGTACCTGTATATCTTGATATGGGTAGCTATCAAATTGACCTCGTTCCAGATCGTCTGCGTGGCGAAATGGCGCAATTTGATATTGCAGATAATGATGGCAAAATCATTGTTGAGCAAGGTAAACGTATTAATGCACGTCACGTACGTCAAATGGAAGCTTCTGGTTTAGCTAAGCTATCAGTTCCTGATGAGTACTTATACGAGCGTATCACTGCCGAAGATATTACTTTACGTAATGGTGATGTGATTGCTGCAAATACATTGTTAAGCCATGAAGTTATGGTGAAACTGGCAGAAGGCGGTGTTAAACAGTTCAATATCTTGTTTACGAACGATATTGACCGTGGTTCATTTGTTGCTGACTCATTACGTGCTGACACAACATCTGGTCGTGAAGAAGCATTAGTTGAAATCTATAAAGTAATGCGTCCAGGCGAGCCACCAACAAAAGAAGCTGCTGAAAACTTATTTAATAATTTATTCTTCTCTTCTGAACGTTATGACTTATCTCCAGTAGGTCGTATGAAGTTTAACCGTCGTTTGGGTCGTCCATACGAAGTGGGTACTGATCAGAAGTCACGTGAAGTAGAAGGTATTTTATCGCACGAAGATATCATCGATGTATTACGTACATTAGTTGAAATCCGTAACGGTAAAGGTGAAGTCGATGATATCGATCACTTGGGTAACCGTCGTGTACGTTCTGTTGGTGAAATGACTGAAAACCAATTCCGTGTTGGTTTGGTTCGTGTTGAACGTGCTGTTAAAGAGCGTTTAAGCCAAGCAGAAACAGATAATTTATCTCCGCAAGATCTAATTAACGCAAAACCAGTTGCAGCTGCAATCAAAGAATTCTTTGGTTCAAGCCAATTGTCTCAGTTTATGGATCAAAACAACCCATTATCTGAGATTACACATAAACGTCGTGTTTCAGCGCTTGGACCAGGTGGTTTAACGCGTGAACGTGCAGGCTTTGAAGTACGTGACGTACATCAAACTCACTACGGTCGTGTATGTCCAATTGAAACGCCAGAAGGTCCAAACATTGGTTTGATCAACTCGCTTTCTGTTTATGCAAAAGCAAATGATTTTGGTTTCTTGGAAACACCTTACCGTAAAGTGGTAGATGGCCGAGTAACTGATGCTGTTGAATACCTTTCTGCTATTGAAGAAGTGGGTACTGTTATTGCACAGGCCGATTCTGCGTTAGATAAAGATGGTAACTTAACAGAAGATTTGGTTTCTGTTCGTCATCAAGGTGAATTTGTACGTATCTCACCTGAAAAAGTGACGCATATGGATGTATCTGCACAGCAGGTTGTATCTGTAGCTGCATCACTTATTCCATTCCTTGAGCACGATGACGCGAACCGTGCATTGATGGGTTCAAACATGCAACGTCAGGCTGTTCCTACTCTACGTGCGGATAAACCGCTTGTAGGTACAGGTATGGAAGCGAACGTTGCACGTGACTCAGGTGTATGTGTGATCGCTAACCGTGGTGGTGCGATTGAATATGTAGATGCTTCTCGTATCGTTATTCGTGTAAACGAAGATGAAATGATTGCAGGTGAGGCTGGTGTAGATATTTACAACCTCATTAAATATACACGTTCTAACCAAAACACTTGTATCAACCAAAATATTATCGTGAATTTGGGCGACAAAGTTGCTCGCGGTGACATCTTGGCAGACGGTCCGTCAACAGATATGGGTGAGCTTGCGCTTGGTCAAAACATGCGTGTAGCGTTCATGACGTGGAATGGTTACAACTATGAAGACTCGATCTTGTTATCTGAGCGCGTACTTCAAGAAGACCGTTTAACTTCTATTCATATTCAAGAATTATCATGTGTAGCGCGTGATACTAAGTTAGGTGCAGAAGAGATTACTGCCGATATTCCTAACGTAGGTGAAGCTGCACTTTCTAAACTTGATGAATCGGGTATCGTTTATATCGGTGCGGAAGTTACTGCTGGTGACATCCTTGTTGGTAAAGTAACGCCTAAAGGTGAAACTCAGTTAACTCCTGAAGAAAAATTGCTTCGTGCTATCTTCGGTGAGAAAGCAGCTGACGTTAAAGACTCATCTTTACGTGTTCCATCTGGTACTAAAGGTACAGTTATCGATGTTCAAGTCTTCACTCGTGATGGCTTAGAGAAAGATGACCGTGCAATGGCAATTGAAAAAGCACAGCTTGATGCTTACCGTAAAGACTTGAAAGAAGAATACAAGATCTTTGAAGAAGCAGCTCGTGAGCGTGTAATTCGTTTGCTTAATGGCCAAGAGTCTAACGGCGGTGGTTCGACTAAACGTGGCGATAAGCTCGTTGAAGGTATGTTGTCTGGTTTAGAGCTTGTTGACTTACTTGAAATCCAACCTACAGACGAAGCAATTGCTGAACGTTTATCTCAAATTCAAGTGTTCTTGAAAGAGAAGAGCGCAGAAATTGATGAGAAGTTTGCAGAGAAGAAACGTAAGCTTTCGACTGGTGATGAGTTAACAACAGGTGTTCTTAAAGTTGTTAAAGTTTACCTAGCAGTTAAACGTCGCATTCAGCCTGGTGATAAAATGGCTGGTCGTCACGGTAACAAAGGTGTTGTATCTAACATCTTACCTGTTGAAGACATGCCACACGATGCTAACGGTGTACCGGTAGATATCGTATTGAACCCATTGGGTGTACCATCTCGTATGAACGTGGGTCAGATTCTTGAGACTCACTTGGGTATGGCAGCTAAAGGGCTTGGCGATAAAATCGAAAAAATGTTGAAAGAACAGCGTACAGTTTTAGAACTTCGCGAATTCTTAGACAAGATTTATAACAAAGTCGGTGGCGAGCAAGAAGATCTTGATAGCTTAACTGATGCTGAAGTTTTAGCTCTTTCTGGCAACTTACGTGCTGGTGTGCCTTTAGCTACTCCTGTATTTGATGGTGCTGAAGAAAGCCAAATTAAAGACTTACTTGAATTAGCTGACATTTCACGTACTGGTCAAACAGTATTGTTTGATGGTCGTACGGGTGAGCAGTTTGATCGTCCTGTAACTGTAGGTTACATGTACATGCTCAAATTGAACCACTTGGTTGATGACAAAATGCATGCGCGTTCAACTGGTTCTTACTCACTTGTTACACAGCAACCGCTTGGTGGTAAAGCACAGTTCGGTGGTCAGCGTTTCGGTGAGATGGAGGTTTGGGCACTCGAAGCTTACGGTGCAGCATATACTCTTCAAGAGATGTTAACTGTTAAGTCGGATGACGTTGAAGGTCGTACACGTATCTATAAGAATATTGTAGATGGTAACCATTATATGGATCCAGGTATGCCTGAATCGTTCAACGTATTGACCAAAGAGATCCGTTCTTTAGGTATCAACATTGAACTGAAAAATGGTGACTAAGTCGTAAGACTCACGATTTTTTAGGAAAAAACAATATTTGTGACCCAGTCGGGTAAGCGTTGCTTCCCGACACACGGAGAAAAAAATTGAAAGACTTGCTCGATATCATGCGTAAGAAAACGGACTCAGATGGTCATGCACCAATTGAGTTTGACCGTATCCGTATTGGTCTTGCGTCACCAGAAATGATTAAGTCATGGTCTCATGGTGAAGTTAAAAAACCTGAGACAATTAACTACCGTACTTTTAAACCAGAACGTGACGGTTTGTTCTGTGCCAAAATTTTTGGTCCAGTAAAAGATTACGAATGCTTGTGTGGTAAATACAAGCGTATGAAATACAAAGGCGTCATTTGTGAAAAATGTGGCGTTGAAGTAACTACAGCGAAAGTTCGTCGTGAACGTATGGGTCACATTGAACTCGCTTCTCCAGTTGCACATATCTGGTTCTTAAAATCGTTACCATCTCGTATCGGTTTATTACTTGATATGACGCTTCGTGATATCGAACGTGTATTGTATTTCGAATCATACGTTGTAACTGATCCTGGTATGACTCCGTTTGAAAAGTATCAACTTTTAACAGACGAAGAATACTTCAATGCACTTGAAGAACACGGTGATGAATTCACTGCGAAAATGGGTGCAGAAGCGATTCAGGACTTGTTAAAAGATATCGATCTTGAAGCTGAAATCGCACGTTTACGTGAAGAAATTCCTCAAACAACTTCTGAAACGAAGTTGAAAAAAGCGTCTAAACGCTTGAAATTGATGGAAGCATTCAACGATTCAAACAACAAGCCAGAATGGATGGTGATGAATGTACTTCCTGTACTTCCACCTGATTTACGTCCATTAGTTCCACTTGAAGGTGGTCGTTTCGCGACTTCTGACTTGAACGATTTATATCGTCGTGTCATTAACCGTAACAACCGTTTGAAACGTCTTCTTGATCTTGCAGCACCAGACATTATCGTACGTAACGAAAAACGTATGTTACAAGAGTCTGTAGATGCATTGCTTGATAACGGTCGTCGTGGTCGTGCAATTACTGGTTCTAACAAACGTCCGTTAAAATCTTTGGCAGATATGATCAAAGGTAAACAAGGTCGTTTCCGTCAGAACTTACTTGGTAAGCGTGTTGACTATTCTGGTCGTTCGGTAATTACTGTAGGTCCTACTTTACGTCTTCACCAATGTGGTCTTCCGAAGAAAATGGCACTTGAATTATTCAAGCCATTCATTTTCGCTAAACTACAAGCTTCAGGTCAGGCAACAACCATTAAAGCTGCGAAGAAAATGGTTGAGCGTGAGACTCCAGAAGTTTGGGACGTTCTTGCTTCTGTAATTCGTCAACATCCAGTCATGTTGAACCGTGCGCCAACACTTCACCGTTTAGGTCTTCAAGCATTTGAACCTATTCTTATTGAAGGTAAGGCAATCCGTCTTCACCCACTCGTTTGTGCTGCGTTTAACGCCGACTTCGACGGTGACCAAATGGCGGTACACGTTCCATTGACACTTGAAGCACAGTTAGAAGCTCGTGCATTGATGATGTCAACAAACAACATCTTGTCACCAGCAAATGGTGAGCCGATCATCGTTCCTTCTCAGGACGTTGTCTTAGGCCTTTATTACATCACACGTGATGCGATCAATGCTAAAGGCGAAGGCATGGTGTTTGCTGATACTCACGAAGTAAACCGTGCACTTGCAACTGGTCAGGTTGCGATTCATGCTCGTGTTAAAGTACGTGTGCATCAAACTGTTATCAATGAAGATGGTGAACGTGAACACGGAACTATTATTGTTGAAACAACACCAGGTCGTTGTTTGCTTTGGGAAGTTGTTCCACAAGGCTTAAGCTTTGACATGATCAACCTTGAGATGACTAAAAAGAACATCTCGAAGTTAATCAACTCTTGTTACCGTAAACTTGGTTTGAAAGATACAGTTATCTTTGCTGACCAATTGATGTACTTGGGCTTCCGTCAAGCGACTCGTTCAGGTGTATCTGTAGGTATGGAAGACATGCTCATTCCACCTACTAAGCACACAATTATTGACAAAGCAGAAACAGAAGTTCGTGAAATCGAACAACAGTTCGAACAAGGTTTCGTAACTGCTGGTGAGCGTTATAACAAAGTTGTCGATATCTGGGCGCGTACAAACGACCAAGTTGCTAAAGCAATGATGGATAACTTGTCTTATACCGTTGTGAAAAACAAACAAGGTGAAGACGAGAAGCAAAAATCATTCAACAGCATCTATATGATGTCTGACTCTGGTGCCCGTGGTAGTGCGGCACAGATTCGTCAGCTTGCTGGTATGCGTGGTTTGATGGCAAAACCGGACGGTTCGATTATCGAAACGCCAATTAAAGCGAACTTCCGTGAAGGTTTAACAGTACTTCAGTACTTTATTTCAACACACGGTGCGCGTAAAGGTTTGGCCGATACAGCATTAAAAACTGCGAACTCTGGTTACTTGACTCGTCGTCTTGTAGACGTAGCGCAAGATTTGGTAATTACCGAGCCTGACTGTGGTACAGCGGGTGGTTTGGTGATGACTCCGTTCATTCAAGGTGGCGATGTAATCGAACCTTTACGTGACCGCGTATTGGGTCGTGTAACGGCTGAAGATGTACGTCGTGCGTCTGATGATGAAGTTGTATTACCTCGTGGTACGTTAATTGACGAAAAAATCGCTGCTCATCTTGAAGAAGCGGGTGTGGATGAAGTCAAAGTACGTTCAGTAATTGCTTGTGAATCTGCTTTTGGTGTATGTGCTAGATGTTATGGCCGTGACCTTGCACGTGGTCACTTGGTTAACCCAGGTGAATCAGTAGGTGTAATGGCAGCACAGTCTATTGGTGAACCAGGTACACAGTTAACAATGCGTACGTTCCACGTTGGTGGTGCTGCGAGCCGAACTTCTGCTGCAAACAGTGTTCAAGTACGTAACAAAGGTACTGTACGTTTCCATAACGTGAAAACTGTACAACATGCAAAAGGTCATTTGGTTTCAGTTTCTCGTTCAGGTGAAATTGGTATTGCCGATGACTTAGGCCGTGAACGCGAGCGTTATAAACTTCCTTACGGTGCAAGCATCTTGTTGAAAGATGGTGAATCTGTAGAAGCTGGCGGTATCGTAGCGACTTGGGATCCGCATACACATCCATTAGTAACAGAAGTTGCCGGTAAAGCACGTTTCAGCCAAATCGCTGATGGTGTAACTGCAACATCAAAAACTGATGATGCAACTGGTATGACTACTGTTGAAATCTTACCTGTAACAGCTCGTCCTGCTTCTGGTAAAGATTTACGTCCTGCAATCGTGTTGGATACAACAGATGGCGGCGAACAGTTCTACTTCTTGCCACAAAACACAATCGTAACTGTTCGCGATGGCGAAACGATTGGTGTGGGTGACGTTATTGGTCGTGTACCACAAGAAACATCACGTACTCGTGATATTACCGGTGGTCTTCCGCGTGTAGCTGACTTGTTCGAAGCACGTAAGCCGAAAGAACATGCAATTCTTGCTGAAGTTTCAGGTGTTGTGAGCTTCGGTAAAGAAACTAAGGGTAAAAACCGTTTGGTAATTAGCCCTGATGATGGTTCTGAGATCTACGAAGAGTTGATTCCAAAATGGCGTCAAATCAACGTGTTCGAAGGCGAGCATGTGAACCGTGGTGAAACTGTTTCTGATGGTCCACAAAACCCGCATGACATCTTACGTTTGAAAGGCGAAGTTGCATTAACTAACTACATCGTGAACGAAGTTCAAGACGTATACCGTCTCCAAGGTGTAAAAATCAACGACAAACATATTGAAGTTATCGTACGTCAAATGTTGCGTAAAGTTGATATCACCGATGGTGGCGATACAAGCTTCATCAAAGGCGAGCAAGTGGATTACATCCGCATGGTACAAGAGAACCAAGCTGTCTTGGCTCAGAACAAGTTCCCTGCGAAGTTCGAACGTCTATTGATGGGTATCACGAAAGCATCGCTTTCTACTGACTCGTTCATCTCTGCTGCATCGTTCCAGGAAACAACTCGTGTGTTAACTGAAGCAGCTGTAACAGGTAAAGAAGATGATTTACGTGGCTTGAAAGAAAACGTTGTAGTGGGTCGCTTGATTCCAGCTGGTACTGGTCTTGCATACCACCTAGAACGTCGTCGTCAAGAAGCAGAAGCTGCTGAACATGAGCTTCACAATGACTTCAGCGAAGTAGACCAAGCATTCAGCCAAGCATTAAACTCAGAACAATTCTAAGTTTAGACTGGCAATAAAAAAGGCACCTCAGGGTGCCTTTTTTATTTAGATTTATTTATAACAATTAAAAGTGGTAATTACATAAACATATTAAAGAGCCATTATTTTATTACTTAAGCGGGATAAACACTCCACAAAACCATATTAGGCTACATGCTTATGAAGACTGGAGTAAATCTAATGAAAAAAATGATGATGATTGTTAGTGTTGGCCTGATGTCAACAACTTTGTTTGTGGGTTGCCAAAATGCAAGCCCAGAGAGTAAACGTATTGGTTCAGCTGCGATTGGTGGTGGTGCAGGTGGTGCTGTAGGGAAACATATGGGCGGTAATGTTGGTGCAGGTTTAGGCGCGGCACTTGGTGCAGGCGTTGCGGCTAATGCCAAAGGGTCTAGTAGTAAAACAGTACGTAATAGTGCAATAGGTGCTGGTGTCGGTGCCGTGTTAGGTGGAGCAATCATTGGTGGCGACGCTGGTGCTGCTACAGGTGGAGCACTTGGTGGTAGTGCAGGTGCAGCTTATGAAGAGAAGAAAGGGAAGTACTAAAAATACCCCTAATAATATTTAAACCATAGAAGTCTTTATCTTATTAGAGACTTCTTTTTTATGCCTTTTTTATAATTAAAATTTTAATTAGTAAGTATAAAAGAAAGAGCTTTACAAAATATCAATGGATTCGGACAGATGAATAACACAATCTGATTAAACTCCTCATAAAAGAGGATTATTCTTTTTATTAGAACAGATAGTAGTGAGTACGGTCATGAAAAAAACAATTGGATTAGTTTCTGCTTTAATGTTGTCTACACTTATGTTCACAGGCTGTCAAAATATGAGTCCATCTGACCAGCGTATTGGCGCAGCAGCAGCAGGTGGAGCACTTGGTGGTGGCTTAGGTAACCATGTGGGCGGTGGTGTTGGCGCAGGCTTAGGTGCCGCAGTAGGTGCTGGTGTTGGTTCAAATACCCAAGGCGGTAGTAGACAAACTACTACGAAGAGCGCGATTGGAGCTGGTATCGGTTCTGTGGTAGGTAAAGCAATATTGGGTGGTGACTCTGGTGCTGCAATTGGCGGTGCGATTGGTGGTGGTGCGGGTGCAGCCATTGAAGAAAAAAGATAACACAGTATTGATTGAATAAAATAAGCGCTTTTTAGCGCTTATTTTTATTGGGGGAAAGGTTTTGCTTTTTTACGTCGGATATAAAGCGTTTTTTTAACTTCGGCAATTCTTACCCCAGATTCATCAAAAATGTTTAAATGATAAGTTCTTAAAACAGGGTCGTAGTTGTCGGCAAGCTCTCGAATTTGCTCAATTTCAGCTAAATCTACTCGAATGTCTGCATGTACCGTACTTCGACCCGGGGAAAGAAAATTAATTTCAGCAGCTTTATCCCACACAATATATTTTGATCCGAGATGATGTAGAAGAATCATCATGTAAAATGGATCAACCATTGAATAAATACTGCCCCCAAAATGCGTTCCGACCAAATTTTGGTTTTTCCATGTCAGAGGCATTTTTACGCGTACGTGACAAAGATCTAAATTCATGATTTCAATATAAATCCCTGCGCCACGATAAGGTGGGTAGTGATTAAATAGAAATTTTGAAATCGTAGGATTGTTCTGAAGTCTTCTTAAAATAGCCATAATAGTCAATTTTTTTTATTGAAACAGTATTCATACTAGATAAGTATCATCTTTTTTATATTGATGGCAATGCTCTATCCGACTAACGACATGATCGATTGAAAAACAAGATAGGAAATGATTATGCAGCCAAAAGTTCATACAGTAACAACAAGTGACCAACAAACGCTTTGTGCCAAAACATGGGGCGATGAAAAAAATACACCGTTGGTTTTAGTACATGGTTATCCTGACAATCAAGAAGTATGGGAATCAATCATTGAACATTTAATTAATGACTTCTACATTGTCACCTATGATGTACGTGGGGCGGGTTTGTCATCTATACCAAAACGTATACGTGATTACCGTTTAGAGCGTTTGTCTCTAGATTTAAAAGAAGTCGTAGATGAATTACTACCAAATCGTCAATTTCATATGGCTGCACACGATTGGGGTTCAATTCAATCTTGGGAGTCGGTAACTGAGCCTAAATTTAAAGGACGTTTATTATCATACACGACCATTTCTGGACCATGTCTTGACCATGCCGCTTTATTCTTGCGTGATAAATTTAAATCTGCGCCAAGTCATGTTTTAAAAATATTAACCAAATCTTGGTATATCGGTGCATTTCATCTTCCGTTGTTAGCACCAACAGTATGGTCTCTTTTTAGCCCTGAAAAATGGGGGAAAGTCCTGACTCAGCTCGAGAGAAAAAGTAATTTACCTTTAAATAATAATATTAATGCAGATGGTAAATATGGCATTAATTTATATCGGGCAAATTTTATTCCTCGTTTGACTGGCCCACGTCAACGTTATGCACAATGTCCCGTCAAAGCGGTTATTTTAAAATATGATACTTTTGTGAGCCCTGAATACATCACTGAGGCTATGCCAAAGTGGGTGGACAATTTTGAATATGTAGAGCTTGAAGCAAATCACTGGGCAATTCTAAGTGAGCCGGCAAAAATTGCAGATCATATTCGTCAGTTTATTAAGGCCCAAGCTTAATCATTGAGTGACTGCATAAAACTGTTAATTCGGCGATATTTTCGGCTTCATAAGTCTGAATCTGATAGAATGTCGCCTTTTGTTTTGCTCTGAATTTATTCATGAATGCTGTTGTTATTGCGATTGCAGTGATGTTTTTGTTATCACTGGCGCGTGTTTCTGTCGTACTGACTTTAGTGGTTTCTGCCATTGTAGGTGGCCTCGTAGCAGGTTTAAGCCTTTCCCAAACCGTTGATGCTTTTAATGCTGGTCTTGGCGATGGTGCTGAAGTCGCACTTGCCTATGCAGTGTTAGGGGCATTCGCTTTGGCACTTTCAAAATCTGGTTTACCTGATTTACTTGCCCATAAACTGATTGGTTTGTTGGGAATGGAAGCGGGAAAAAGCCGCGAAACGAAAGTGAAATATCTACTGTTAGGTATTTTACTCATCGCTGCTATTTTCTCTCAGAACCTTATTCCGGTTCATATTGCCTTTATTCCTGTACTTGTTCCGCCATTATTACGGGTAATGAACCATTTAAAGTTAGACCGTCGCGCCGCAGCCTGTGTGCTTACGCTAGGTTTAGTCGGAACTTATATTTTTCTTCCGGTTGGGTTTGGTGCAATTTTCCTTGAACAAATTTTGATGGGAAATATCAACAAAGTTGGTGCTGCCTATGGCTTGCATGTAGAGCGTGGCATGATGTCAATTGGCATGGCTATTCCAGTTTTGGGAATGGTTTTAGGTACTTTGGTTGCTGTATTTATTAGCTACCGTAAACCGCGAATTTATGCCGATCGCGCTATTACACCAACTACAACGATTGATTTAGATAAACCCCTTCGTGCAACAGCGCAAGATGAAACAGCTGACTTAAAAGCAGATGCAGAAGAGTTAAAGCATGAGGCAGAGCAATCCCCCGTGATTGCAAAGAAAACAATCTATATGGCGTTGCTTGCAATTGGTCTGACACTCGCTGCACAGCTCTATTCAGGGTCAATGATTTTGGGTGGTTTAGTCGGTTTTGCTGTTCTATCCACTGCTGGAATTTTTAAGTGGCAAGAGGCAGATGATGTCTTTGTACAAGGCATGCGAATGATGGCCTTGGTGGGTTTCATTATGATTTCTGCTGCGGGCTTCGCATCGGTAATGACGCATACAGGGGATATCAATCAACTGGTAAAAGGTGTGGTTGAAATCATTGGAGATAATCGCGCACTTGCAGCTTTCTTAATGCTTTGTATTGGTTTATTTGTGACGATTGGTATTGGTTCATCTTTCTCAAGTGTACCTGTATTAGCCGTTATTTATGTTCCTTTATGCGTACAGTTCGGATTTTCACCATTAGCGACGATTGCCCTTATTGGGACAGCAGCAGCATTAGGTGACGCAGGCTCACCAGCTTCTGATTCAACTTTAGGACCAACAGCTGGTTTAGGTGTGGATGGGCAACATGACCATATTTGGGATACGGTTGTACCTACATTTATTCATTTTAATATTCCGCTATTAATTTTTGGCTGGATTGCTGCAATGGTTTTATAAGTTTTTTATAAAATATTAAATTATTAACCTTCTTAATAATGATCTTTTGATTTAAATTAAGAAGGTTTTTTATTGAAGAAATTAAAGATGTATTTAAAATAAATTATATCAAAATACTCAGAATTAAAAAGTATATTAAAATAGTTGGTAATATCAAATAATCTTGATTAATAAGGTTGGAATAAAAACCTATTAAAATAGTTGGTTAATATATAATTTTATTTAAAACAATTATTTAAAAATAAACGTTAAATTAATTTTATAATGTGTATTGCATGATTTTAAAATACATGTTTATTATAAATATAAATAAGTTTGGAGATATTAAAGTGTTCAAAAAAGTTTTGGTTGTTGCATTAATGGGGATGTCTTCTTTTACTTTTGCTGGTAACTGGCAAGTGAAATTTGGTGGAAGTGTTATTGCTCCATCAGAAGATACAACAACACCTTTGGGTGTAGTAAAGGCAGATCATGAATATGCATTTACACCATCAGTAGAATACTTTTTTGGCCAATCTCCATTTTCGGCAGAGTTATTATTAGCAGCGCCTATTAACCATGATGTATTGTTAGATGGTAAAAATGTAGCGCGTATTAAACAGTTACCACCGACAATTACTGCGAAATATCATTTTAAAAACTCAACTCGTTTCACACCGTATATTGGTGTTGGTGCTACAGCATTTATTCCTTGGGATGAACAAGGAGTAGCGGTAAAAGTTAAAGAAGATTTTGGTGTGGCAGGACAAGTTGGTTTTAATTTTCAACCTGCTGATGCTAAAAACTGGGGAGTATTTGTAGATGTTCGTTATATGGATATTAGTCCTGAAG
>NZ_JAZEYD010000027.1:0-15478 GCF_037027805.1 Acinetobacter sp. 161(2023)
GTCCATTGCAACTCTTTTCATAGCTAATTTGAATATCAATATGCTTTTGTCTTCTGCGAATGGTTGAATAATCCAGAGCTGTCCAATCTAATCCGCAAAGTTTAATCAAGCTTTGGACAAAGCCAGTCACCATGCATACAGAAAGACGAAATAAGGATTTAATCATGAGATAGCACTGAATGGCTATGTCAGAATAAGTTTGATTTCGACCATGTTTTCCTTGTGACTGCGAATATCATTGAATCTTAGTATCAAACCAAATTGTAAAATTACCATGATTGATCAAAGCATGATTGTAGGATGACCAATTCGGTGTACGATAAATTTAGGTGTAGGCTATTGCTGTATAAGACCTTATCGGTAGGTTTGCGCAACAAGGCCTCAAAATCCCACCTTAAAATGCAAATAGCAAAAAAACTCTACCATTCGATTGATTTCATTTTAGAAGTAATGAAATTAGTATCTGTTTGTAATGATATTTTATAAAATTCAATATTAGATCTGCAGAGAAAAACTTATCAAACTAAGTATTGGCTAGTCTTTTTCTTCGAAAAACTTATCAAACGAAGTATTAAGTTAATCTTTTTCTTCAACTTCTTCCTTAAACTCAAACAAATCATTCATCGTACAGTTAAAGTACTTACACAACTTATCGGCGACTGGTAATTCAATACGTACAGCACGGTCATAATACATACTTGTGAGCGTGTTGCGATTGATACCTGTTGCATGCACCACTTCACTTAATTTTAAAATTTTTCTATCGCCCATGAGGCTAGATAACTTACAAGTAATCATATTTAAATTAATTTACAAAAAATAACTTGCTGTGGGTTATTTGAAGTTGTTGACTGAGTAATACTTTGCTAAAATTAACCTACAGCAGGTTATTACAACTTATAGAAAGTATATTTTATCCATTTCAACTAAATTATAACTTTTTAAATATAAGGATTGAACCTGCATTAGATTATTTTGTGGAGATGACCGCCGTGTTACCAAATGAGTTATTGATCAGCCAGCAAGCTCGTGACTTAGGAAATCAATTAATTAAAGAAATGAACATCAATAGAAGTTATGGAATGGCTAATTTTCTTGGAGTAAATACTTGCTATGATAATCATCAGGCTGTACTTATTTGGACATTTCAACTGCTTGAAAGGGAACCTGCCTTAAATGAATTAGCAGAAATTAAAAAATATTTTCTTTTAATCTTTCCAGATAGTGTTTATCAATTAGCCTAAGTTGTTTTTAAAATTAATTTATTAAATAAAAAGCACTAAATCAAAGAAAGCTTTATTTAAAAATGCCTATTAATTCAAAAACATACCATTTACTGAATATATGAAGCATAGGTTCCTGCTCTATCACTCACTCGTACTAAAATTACATCGCTCTTTTTACTGATACTAAACAATTTATGTCCACGCCACGTTCTGCGGCTTCGAGGGCTAGTTTTTGTTGAACCACTGAGAACAAGGACAACAAACTGCCTACTATATTTTCCCGGAGAGTGGTGTAGGAACTTTTTCATTATTGCTAATCATATCAGCGACAACATCAGCAACGAGCTCCTCTATTCCTGAGAATGCTTTAGACTGATCCGCATCAAGCCAAGACAATGATGGAAACTCAGCACACAACCCAACATACTCATTATATTCTGCTGACCATGTAACACGGCAAGTATATTGTTTACTATCCATTTGAAACCCCATAATGTTTTAAGTCTATGTATAAAAGTACGATTTTCACTTAGCAGTACTTAAATAATCACCCCACCACTGCATCATTTCAGTCCGCTGGGCTAAATAGTCAGCGTGATTATAGCTGGCACGGGTACGGTTCTTATCAATATGTGAAAGTTGTGCCTCAATCCAGTTATCCTGGAACAAACCTGAGTCATTCAAAATGGTACTAAAAGTGGAACGTAGTCCATGAGAGGATAATTGATGTTTTCCATAGCCCATCTTACGTATAGCCATATTTAATGTATTAAAATGAATCGGTTGATTATGTTTCCGTGGGCTAGCAAAAATGTACTTTTCACCGTATGACCATTGCATGACGTCTTTTAAAATATCTAAAGCCTGATCTGAAAGTGGAACTAAGAAGTCGGGAATCTCATGGCCTAATATGACTTTTCGTCGAAACTGTTTAATATGCAAGGCAGGTATTTTCCAGATTTTTTCATTTAAATCAAAATGATGAGGCTCAGCCAATAACAATTCAGCCCCTCGCACGCCAGTATGTAATTTGAACAGCAGTGCTTTTTTAATAATCGGATGGGCATCCAATTTTAATAAATTTTTCTTAAAATCTGATATATCCTCCGCTTTCAAATACGGATAATTCTTCTTGATTTTACTGTTAATGGCGATTTTATTTAAACCATGCGCGATGTTGAATTCACAATAACCCATCGCTACAGCGTAGTCATAAATTTGGTTCAAATAACTACAAGCTTTCTTGACAGGTTCTTTTACTTGGCGTCCCTCTATTTTTTTGATTACTGAAACCAGGTCATAACGCTTGATGTTTTGAAAAGGTAAATCCTGAAGGTCTGGATAAATATCTTGCTGTAAACATCTTTCTGCTAACTGTAGTACACCGCAGCGGGGTGAATCATTAAATGCATTTTTCAGTTTGAACTGCAGCCACTCCTCCCCTACCTTACGAAAGGTGATGACATTAGAGACAGTATCATGCTCAAAACAATAATTATTGTCTTTAAAGTCATCTTTGACTTGTCGTGCCTTTTTCAGCGATAAATCAGGATAAAGCCCCAACTGAATGCGGCGACGTTTTTTTGTTTGTGGATCTGTATAGCGATAGCACCAAGATTTTCTTCCAGTCGGCTCAATCTTCAGGCTAAGTCCATCTTCATCGGATAAAAAACAAGTTTTTTCCTTGCAATGAGCTTGGCGAACTTTAATTTCAGTAAGACTCATGAAATTTAAATGAAACCTATCAGCGGATTGACGAGATCCATTATATCAAAATAGAAGAAAATATATATGATGCGTATGATACGCATCATATATTTTTATAAGTATTTGTTAAATAAAGTTTATATATAGATTGGCTATTCCTTAGTGACCAATTAATTAACCATTGATTTCGCAAGTCTTAAATTAACATTTGAAGTGCAACTCTATGTTATGACTATTCACAGTTCTGTTCCATGATTCATGGTTACTTATTACTTATGTTACTATGTCAGGGGCGATACAAGAATTAAGGTAACCTTATGAAAATAGCGAATACGAAATTACTAGCTGGTGCTTTTATGACCCTAACTTTAACTATGCTTAGCCCTGCCGCACTTGCAAATGATAACAATGATATACGAAAGACTGTTGTAGTTAAGTTTGCTAAAAAAGCTTACTCTGCAAATTATTACGGAAGGATAGATGGATACAAGTATGATTCCTACAAATTTTATGCTAAAAAAGGGCAAAAGTTAAAAGTGAGGTTGACTGGAGGAAATGTTGAAACTTACTTATGGGGTAATCAATTAAAAGACTCCATCAATCTTGGAGAATATTCTCCAAAGCTTGATGATAATGGTATTTATATTTTACCTGCTTCAGGTGAGTATGAAATTAGAGTATTACAACCTAGATCACAGGCAAGAAAAGATAAAAAACCTCAATACTGGATGAGTATTAACATTAAATAAAGACTTGCTAGATTCGTTTAAACTTTTATACAAGGGTTCAAAAACTATTGCCAGTTAAACGGGGCGTGATTTTTACGTATATGCGTTTATGTTAGTAAAATGATGTAGTTTACTTGTTTAATACCCCGAGGAATAATTTAATCTTGCTGTGCGTTAGTCACGTTTCTTTCTTTCAGAAGTTGATTATATCTTTCAACGTAACCGTCGTGATATTCAAACTCTTTTGATAGGAATTTGATGGGAAGAATAGGCGAAACTTGTCTTAAATAATGGTAATTCCTTATCTTTAAAATAGAGAACGCCCGATGAAATTCATTAGGCGTTTAATTTAAATAAGTGTCAGCTTATTTTATAACTAGATGTACTTGACAATCACGATTCTTTTTCTAAATTGCCTTTAAAAAATCAATCTTGCTATTTTTGACTTTTCACACCATTTTGTTCAATTTGTACTGCGGCTTGCCAGCTAGGTAGTTGGCTTAAACCTGCTACATAACGTTGGATATGGGGATAATTTTCACCTTGTCCCATATGATAAACTAAAGCATGTAGTCCAAAGCCCATCATAAAGTCAGCACCGGTTAAACGGTCTGCCACTAGAAATTCTTTATCTTTTAAATATTCATTTAAATGGCCGAATACTTTATCGAACTCAACTTGAGTATAATTTTCTAGAAATACCAACTTCGTACCCTGCTTGGTTTCAATCGCATTAAACGTTTTTAATAAAAATGGCAGCATGGCAGAGCTTTCTGAGAAATGAATCCACTGTAGATAATCGACATAGGTAGGTTCATCCATATCTGGTGCTAAATGCGGCGCAAGTTTCTGAATTAATAACTCAACGATTGCGCCTGACTCTGCAATAACTTTGCCATCCCATTCCAATACTGGAGATTTCCCTAAAGGATGGATGTTTTTTAAAGATTCAGGGGCCAAATGCGTGCTTGAGTCACGATAATAGCTTTTCAGCTCATAGGGCTGCTTGATTTCTTCAAGTAACCACAAAATGCGAAAAGAACGTGATTGATCTAAATGATGTAGTGTAATCATAATATTCCTATTTTTTTAAATTTTTACAACCACTTTGCCAAAGTTTTTGCCTTTTAACATACCATTGAAAGCATTGATCGTGTTATCTAAACCTTGCACCATATGCTCTTTATATTTGATTTTTCTGTCTTTCAACCATTCAGACATTTGCTGATTGAATTCCGGATACTGATTGCCATAATCATCAAAAATAATAAAGCCTTGCATGCGAATACGCTTTCTTAAAAGAGTGGAAATAAAGCCAGGTAAACGGTCTGGCCCTTGTGCTTGCTCGGTAGCGTTATACTGCGAAACCACACCACACACCGGTACACGTGCCGCAGAGTTAAGCAATGGCCATACCGCATCAAACACTTTACCCCCTACATTCTCATAATAAATATCAATACCGTTGGGAACTGCTTGTTGTAATTGTTCTGCAAAATTTTCATCATGATAATTGATACAAGCATCGAAACCGAGTTCTTGTACTGCATAATGGCATTTTTCAGCCCCACCTGCGACGCCAACCACGCGACAACCTTTAAGTTTGCCAATTTGTCCAACTGTAGCACCAACAGGTCCCGTTGCAGCTGCAACGACTAAAGTTTCACCGGCTTTAGGCTGACCAATGTCCAACAACCCCATATAAGCAGTAAAGCCAGGCATCCCCAAAATACCCAATGCCCAAGATGGATGTTCGGGTTGCATACCTAAGCTTTGACATGCAGTCCCATCAGAAATTGCGTAGCCCTGCCAACCATTTCCAGAAAGAACCCACTCGCCTTCTTTGAATTTTGGGTTTTTAGAGGCCATCACTTGACTGACTGTTCCACCGACCATCACTTCGCCAATTTCAACCGGTGCTGCATATGAGGGAGCATCACTCATGCGACCACGCATATAAGGATCGAGTGACAAGTAAATGGTTTTTAACAATATCTCGCCTTGTTTAAGTTCATTGAGCTCAACTTGCTCAATACGAAAATCGCTGTGTTTTGGCTCACCCACTGGCCGTTTAGCTAAAACGATGCGTTGATTAATAACTGTTTTCACACATATAACTCCATGTTTTATTTAAAAGTATTTCTCTTCATAATCAAAAATTATGATTAAAATTTCTTTACATCCATTGTAGATGAGTTATAATAAAAAACAATACGACTGGTCTATTTTTTTTACAATAGAGTAAATAATTAATATGAAGCCTACTCCTATTAAAAAGTCTGAAGCGAAGCGCTTACACATTCTTAACACCAGTTCAGACCTGATTTTGCATAAAGGTTTTACTGGCGTAGGATTACAGGAAATTTTACAGAGCTGTGAAATCCCTAAAGGCTCGTTTTATCATTATTTCCAATCCAAGGAAGCTTTCGGATGTGAATTGGTACAGCATTATGTAGATAATTACCAAGTCCGTTTAAATGATGTATGGCGTAGTGATAAATCCCCTTATCAAAAGCTGATTGAGTATTTTAATTTATGGATAGAAGATCCTGAAACACAGTGTGGTTGGGCGGATAGCTGTTTAATTGTGAAACTTGCCGCAGAAGTTGCCGATCTATCTGAAGATATGCGCTCCATTATGTCCGCTGGCGTCGATGATGTAATCCAACGGATTGCTGGTTTAATTGATTTGGGAAAACAGGATCAGTCTATCCAAGCAGATACCGAGGCCTCGACGTTGGCACAAGTACTTTACCAAATGTGGTTAGGTGCAGCATTACTGAGTAAGTTGCAAAAAGATAAAACACCATTACATCAAGCGCTGAGAGCAACTAAATTTCTATTAAAAAGTAAAGATTCATAAAAATTAATTAAATATCAACCACATAATTCATAATAGCAGTCCAATGATTACATATTATTGTATTGCTATTAGATCAATTTACAATCCATGAATGAGTATAGCGCACAATGAATTCTCCTTCTAAAGCCCTCATGACTCGTATTTTAGTTGGATATTTAGGCTTATATCCCACACTATTACTGGTACTCACTTTATTAAAGCCAATTACTCAGCATCAAAGTTTCCCGATGATGGTGTTGATTGAAGTCATAGTATTAGTGCCAGTAACGCAACTGATTTCTTTCCCACTGGCAGGTTGGCTCATTACACAGCTAAAAAATTTTAAGAATTTGTTTTAAGAAGAATTTATGCTGGCAACAGCAATCCTAAGTCCTTATTTTGCCAACCACAAAGGTTGGCAAAATAACTCACTTAGTCAATACTAATCTGCGTAAGCTGGATAATCAATATAGCCTTTTTCTGTCCCACCATACATAGTGCTTGCATCTACTGGATTCAATGGCCAGCCATTGGCGATGCGATCGGGTAAATCTGGATTCGCAATAAATGGGCGTCCAAATGCAATTAAATCGGCCAGTCCTGCCTCTAAAATTCGAGTCCCTCTTTCTGCCGTATATCGACCTGCATAAATAATCCGACCACTGAAAGTGTCTCTGACATCTCTACGAAAATCATGAGGAAGTTCTGGTGCATTATCCCAATCAGCTTCTGCAATCGATAAATAGGCAATCCCAACTTCTTCAAGTATTTTTATGGCTTCAATATAAGTCACATGTGGATCATCTTCAACCAACCCTATGTAAACACGATCTTCCTCTGTACTTTCAAATAGCGGGGCAAAACGCACTCCTAAACGATCTGCACCAACCACCTCAGCAACTGCCTCTACTACTTCACGTAAAAAACGCAAACGATTGTTTAGTGATCCACCATATTCATCTTCACGGTGGTTACTATGTGCAGAGATAAATTGATTCACCAAATAACCATTTGCACAATGAATTTCAACTCCATCAAAACCAGCAGCCAAGGCATTGCGTGCTGCTTGAGCATAGAGTTGCACTAATTCTTTAACTTCTGCATTGCTTAAAGCACGTGGCATTGAAGGATCAGCCAAGGTCCCAGCATTAGGCCCGGTCTCAATAAACACTTTAACATTACTATCAGCCCTAATAGCCGAGGGTGCGACCGGTGATGCATGATTAGGTTGCAAAGATGTATGTGAAACACGCCCAACATGCCAAAGTTGTGCAAAAATAATGCCTCCTTTAGCATGCACTGCTTCAGTCACTTTACGCCATCCAGCAATCTGTTCAGGGCTGTAAATACCGGGAGTCCAAGCATAGCCTTGACCACGTGGCTCGATTTGCGTACCTTCGGTGACCATAAATCCTGCCCCGGCACGCTGTTGATAATAGGTTGCCATCAGTTCATTTGGAATATTCCCTGGCTGAGTACTGCGCGACCGCGTTAATGGTGGCAATACAATACGGTTTCGCAAAACATAAGGGCCTAAGCTTAAGTTTTGAAAAAGTATGCTGTCTTTCACTTCATTGTATCCAAGTAATCATGACTTAATTGATCTAAATTAAAAAATACCCTTCCTTCCTGTATATAGAAAAATAAAGGAAAGAAAGCTATTAACTCAGACCCTCCACCATTAAGTGAGGGTTATTTTGCTTATTGCGCCCGTTGCTCAGAGTCAGAAGTTATTCACTGCTAAGCACCACAACAGACGCTAGCTACTCTTTATTTCAACAATTGAAGTAATGCTGTAGCAGTTGCAGCAGAAGAGGCTGGATTTTGTCCAGTAACCAGCAAGCCATCTACTTGAACATGTACTTGCCAATCATCTACTTTAGAATAATGACCACCATTTTCTTTAAGCATGTCTTCGACTAAAAATGGTACAATTTCAGTCAAGCCTACAGCAGCCTCCTCAGTATTGCTAAAACCAGTGACTAATTTACCGCTGACTAAAGGCGCTCCATTACTCGCTTTCACATGACGAAGAACACCTGGGGCATGACACACTGCTGCAACAGGTTTGCCAGACTGAATCGCCTGTTCAATCAGAGAAATTGAAATCGGATCTTCTGCTAAATCCCACAATGGACCATGCCCGCCTGGATAAAACACTGCATCATAATCAGCTACAGAAATTTCGCTAAGTTTATGCGTCTGTGCCAATGCTTGCATTGCAGTTGGATCAGCTTCAAAACGATGAGTGGCTTCAGTTTGCGCATCGGCTAAATTACTTTTAGGATCTAGTGGTGGCTGCCCACCTTGAGGCGACGCCAGCGTAACTTCAGCACCAGAGTCAATAAAGGTGTAATACGGTGCAGCAAGTTCTTCTAGCCAGAAACCTGTTTTCTTACCAGTATTGCCAAGTTGATCATGTGAGGTTAAAACGACTAAAATTTTCATGTTATTTCTCCGATAATTTTCATGATTGAGGAGCATTGTTGCATGATCACTTGCTGTGTGGCGTGAGCATGCCAGATAGCTTATTTAGATGCTCGTCGCAAGAATTTGGCGACTGATCTCTAATGAAACATTTTTGTGTTCGCCTAGCTGTGTCAGATTGTGTGATTTAAGTTGCGTAATGATGATCTCAATATCTGTCTCCCCCAGTCCATAATCGCTAAGACGAGTCGGCAATCCAAGTTGCTCAAAGAAGGCTCGAGTACGAGCAATAGCCGTATCAATACGTTGTTCTTCATCACCTTCGACAATCTGCCAGACACGAGCTGCATACTGTAGTAATTTTTCTCGCTTCTCTTGACGACGCACTTGTAGATTGGCCGGCAACACAATGGCCAAGGTACGAGCATGATCAATACCATGTAAAGCCGTGAGCTCATGTCCAATCAAATGGGTTGACCAATCTTGTGGTACACCAGCTCCAATCAGCCCATTCAGTGCCATGCTAGCAGACCACATCAAATTCGCACGCGTGTCATAATCTGCTGAATCTTCCAAGATTTTCGGTCCAATCTCAATCAGAGTTTGCAATAGACCTTCGGCAAAACGATCTTGTACTTGTACATTCACAGGGTAAGTTAAGTACTGTTCAATGACATGAACAAATGCATCCACCACACCATTAGCCAACTGGCGCGTCGGCAAGCTAAAGGTTTTATTCGGATCTAGTACGGAAAATTGCGGAAAAACATAGGGACTGCTAAATGACAATTTGGCTTGGGTCGATTTTCTAGTTACTACACCACCGCTATTCATTTCTGAACCAGTTGCCGGAAGGGTGAGTACACTCGCAAAAGGCAAAGCTTGAGTAATTTTAGTACCATGGGTTTCTAAAATCTCCCATGTATCCCCTGTATAATTGACTGCTGCTGCAATAAATTTAGTACCATCAATTACCGATCCACCACCGACAGCCATCAAGAAATCAATCTTTTGTTCTCGAATCAGCTCTACAGCTTTCATGAGGGTTTCATAACTCGGATTCGGCTCAATTCCGCCAAATTCATGAATTTCTCTTGCACCTAATGCTTCACGCACTTCAGCTAAAGTACCATTCTTACGTGCACTTTCACCACCAAATAACATTAACACTTTTGCTTCTGTAGGCACATAGTCATTGATTTCAGCTATTGTATCGCCACCAAAAATAATGCGGGTCGGATTATAAAAGTTAAAATTCAGCATATTTTTATCCTAGGATGATCAGCTAATTGATTTGAAAAGCCACCGTTATTCATCAAATAAACTTTAAAAAATTGGACAATACTGCGGCTTTTGCCTACACCATGTGCTAACTATACATAAAAATAGACCAGTCGTCTATTTTTTAAAAAATTATTTCAGCTTGCCAACTTGAGTGATGCTTAAACAAATTCAGGCTTGTTCTATACCACTTTTATTATTGATGTATTTTCACGAGCGATTGTTGGATGGAAGATATCAACACGTATGACTATTGACATGGTCGTGAACGCATTGGCTGAAACAGTGAATGGCTCATAGAAAATAGCAATGATTAAATATTTTAAAAGCAGATTGGCAAGGTTTAGCAGATGTACAAATGCAGCGCTAAATTAGATAGATTGGTTCAATATAAGGCATGTGGATTCATTCGTTTATTTACCCTGTTTTGGATATTGACCCATGTAAACGATGAGATTAAGCCAATAAATAAAGTAGCCCAACTTGAATAAAAAGCCTCTGACAAACCTCACAGGGTTGAAGTGCTGCCTTTCATTCAAAATTTCAGGCAGCACACTCATACATTTAAGCGTCGGTTTAAGCTGGTAGTTTACTCGCCAAAACATCTACTTTTTCAATAGACGGTGGCTCTGAAAATAGCTCTTCGGCCTGAGCCATCAAAGCAGCTGCAACCTTGCCAGATAAATGCGCTTGGCGACCCGCCTCATCAGGAAATGCATCAAAAATACCAAATGTTGTAGGTCCAAGACGTAGGCCAAACCACGCAACGGTCGCAGGTTCTTCCATTACAATAGGTAAACCGGCTTTAAGGAAAGCTTCCACTTCTTCTTCTTTACCCGGTTTAGCTTCAAGACGCACATATAAAGCTGTTTTAAGCATGACTAAAACTCCACAATTGATTAGAATTCAAACTGATTCTGACATTGCTAATGTATGCATGTCAGAAAGTTTTGTTGTATAAAAGTTAAAAAAATTTCCCATAGCTGAGCCAAAATTTAGGTTTTTATTTCGACATAATGCTATGAATTTATTCAAGTTAATATCATTAACATTTGAATCAAAAATCAAGATATGAGATGATTAAATTCAATCTTAGTTATATAAGGATCAATTGACTCTACCTTAGCTTTATAAGCTGACCTCTTCATCTGGAGATTATATTGCTCAAGAAGCATTCAAGAACAACATGTATATCCTCATATCTATGAAAGTTTTTTTGCTAGGAATTTGCTGTGAAACTCTATATGTTTCTCTATAAAGCTCGCAATGAAGTAATAGCTATGGTCATACCCTTCTCTTAGGTTAAGTGTAAGAGGATATTCTTGTTCCAAACAAATATCACTAAGCAGCTTAGGTCTTAACTGTTCTTCAAGAAAATCATCAGCTGTTCCCTGATCGACTAAAATAGGTAAATGAACTTCCGCGTTTTTGATTAATTCAATCGCATCATAGCTTTTCCATAAAGTTTCGTTTTCACCTAGGTAGTGTGTGAAAGCCTTTTTCCCCCAAGGTACTTGGCTAGGTGCAACAATTGGTGCAAAAGCAGAAATACTTTTATACAGCTCAGGGTTTTTTAACCCAATGACTAATGCACCATGACCACCCATGCTATGCCCCATAATGCTTTGGACTTGGTTGGTCGGAAAATTCAGGTCAATCAGATTTCTGAGCTCTTCCACAATATAATCATACATTTTGAAATGCTGTGACCAGGGTGCTTGTGTTGCATTCACATAGAATCCTGCACCTTGGCCTAAATCATAATCTGCATGATCTGGTACATCTTCTCCACGTGGGCTGGTATCTGGTGCAACAATAATGACTTTATGTTCAGCCGCATACTTTTGTGCTCCGGCTTTAGTAATAAAGTTCTGTTCGTTGCAAGTCAGCCCTGATAACCAATATAAAACTGGCAACTGCTCATCTTTGTCATGAGGTGGCAGATATATTGAGAATTTCATTGAACAGTTTAATGCTGTTGACTGATGGCAATACACTTCTTGCGATCCACCAAAAGAAGCATGTTTCTCAATTATTTCCATAATCAATTACCTATGTTGAGCAAGACTTCATGAGAAATCGAGTAAACAAAGAGTCTGTCATTCTCCACAGAGAATAGTGATTAAGATTTAAAATGTAGGCAGGTTTGTTGAACCTATACACGATGCCTACACAGATAGATGGGTTTTACAGATAATGTGCCGTTTTAGAGGATTCCATGCATGTCATTCATGATGCACATGCATGGAAAACTATAAGGTCTGACGGAATTATTCGTAATGAATTACAGTACGAATTGACTTACCTTCATGCATTAGATCAAAGGCTTCATTGATCTGATCCAAGCCCATCGTATGTGTCACAAATGGTTCTAATTGAATTTTACCTTTCATGGCATCTTCAACCATTCCTGGAAGTTGCGTACGACCTTTTACGCCACCAAACGCAGAACCTAGCCATTTACGACCAGTAACCAGTTGGAATGGACGGGTAGAGATTTCTTGACCTGCGCCAGCTACACCAATAATTACAGATTGTCCCCAGCCACGGTGTGCACTTTCAAGGGCTGCACGCATTACATTCACGTTGCCAATACATTCAAATGAATGATCTACACCCCAACCAGTCATTTCGACAATGACTTGCTGGATTGGTTTATCGTAGTCTTTAGGGTTCAAGAAGTCCGTTGCGCCAAACTCTTTTGCCAGCACAAATTTATCTGGATTCATGTCAACCACAATAATACGTCCTGCTTTAGCTTGACGTGCGGCTTGTACGACTGCTAGACCAATACCACCTAAACCAAAGACCGCAACACTATCACCTTCTTGTACTTTAGCCGTGTTGTGTACTGCACCGATACCCGTTGTTACACCACAACCTAGTAAGCAGACATGTTCGTGATTGGCTTCAGGATTGATTTTAGCCAATGATACTTCTGCCACTACCGTGTATTCACTGAACGTTGAGCAGCCCATATAGTGGTAAATCGGTTGACCATTGTAGGAAAAACGAGTGGTGCCATCTGGCATTACGCCTCTACCTTGAGTTTCTCGAACGGAAATACACAAGTTCGATTTTCCAGATTTACAGAATAGGCACTCGCCACATTCAGCGGTGTAAAGTGGAATTACATGATCACCTGGTTTGACGCTAGTCACGCCTTCACCAACCTCAACTACGACACCAGCACCTTCATGCCCGAGAATAGCCGGAAAAACGCCTTCAGGATCATCGCCAGATAAAGTAAATGCGTCTGTATGACACACACCGGTATGGGAAATCTTGATTAATACTTCACCTTTCTTCGGTGGTGCAACATCAACTTCAACAATTTGAAGAGGTTGACCAGGACCAAACGCAACGGCAGCACGTGACTTCATGGAATAATTCCTTATACAGATCTATTTTAAATATGATTTTAGAATCTTGGCGATTTCAGCCAATTCTTCTTTTCGTTGTTGTTCTGTGGTTTCACCTGATACTAAAGTGTCCTTTAAATGAACCTCTAACATCTCATTCATTAGACCATTAATAGCACCACGCACAGAGCATATTTGTTGCAGAATCGCACCACATTCCACATTGTCTTCTAGCGCTTTTTCAATCGCTTGTGTCTGACCTTTGATCTTTCTGACGCGTAGAAGAATCTTTTTTTTGTCTTCGACCTGATTAGGCATCAGACCTCCTTATTTGCTAGCATTGATACTATAGTACCCCATAGTATAAAAAAGAACAATATTTTTTATAAACCTTAAAAATTTAGGTAGTGTTTCAAAAAGTATGCTGAGATTAAATGAAGTCACTATTGGCTCTGCAATTGGATGCTATAATTAACTTTCCGAATCTTTACAATAGCTTATAAAATTAAACTTCTAACATACTCCCCCCACTTTCAACTAACTCTTTACGAAACATGTTTCTCAGGGATTTTAAAAGCAAAAGCTCTTAGGCGACTTCCTCACGGATTTAGGCATGCTTTCTGCTTCACAAAGCGACCTTTACCGCATCTTTCCTCCACAGACAAAGTGGTATGTCCTACCGCTAGAATATTGCGAGAAGCATTAATATCCGTATTCTTGCTAAAGCCACACTCAATACTGAACTAACACATCTAATCCGATACCTTATTTTGCAATTATTTCCCTCAATACCTATAGTGAAAAACTTACCAATACTTTGCTGACAGTCTTTAAATGCAGTGATAAAACTATCCCATTGATTACTTGAAATTCGGGTATAGTGAATACTTAACTGTTTCAACTTTTCCTTTAGTCGTTGGACTATAGCTATATCTCTTTTACCCCAAACATAAGTAACAATTTCTCCTGTTTTTTTCAGCACATATCACTTTTCAAAGTAGTGAACCGTACCGGGTTTGTCGGAGAGTCAATATTCTGAGAGACTATCCCGATGACAAAATTAAAATATACCCCTGAAATCAGAGAAAGAGCGGTTCAATTATTGATTGAATCTGAAAAAGATTATCCATCGAATTGGGCTGCGATCACCGCTATTGCTCCCAAGATAGGTTGTAGTCCTGAAACACTACGTGTTTGGTATCAAAAATATTTAGATAAACAAAATCCAGTTAAAGTACAGCAGCTTTCAGACCAAGAACGTATCAAACAACTCGAACGCGAAAATAAAGAACTGCAACGCGCCAATGAGATTCTACGTAAAGCAGCCGCTTTTTTCGCCCAGGCGGAGCTCGACCGCCCACACAAATAATGGTGGATTTTATCCATAATAATAAACAGCTGTACGGAGTCGAGGCGATTTGTAGAATTTTACCGATCGCACCTTCAACCTATTACCGGACTTTAGATCTCACAGTAAATCCAGAACATCGAGCGAAACGAGATTTACATGACTTGCATCATGCTGAGGAGATCAAGCGAATTTGGAAAGAAAGTTCAGGTCGATACGGTGTGCGTAAGGTCTGGCAACAACTGAAACGTGAAGGCTATGTGATTGCACGTTGTACAGTTGCTCGATTGATGCAGAAGCTAGGTATACAAGGTGTTTGGCGTGGTAAGAATAAACAAACTACCCGTAGCCGAGATGACCAAAAACGGGCAGATGATTTAGTGAAACGTAATTTTAGTGCTGATCATCCAAACCAACTATGGGTCGGTGACTTTACGTATATTCAAACTCATTCAGGCTGGGTCTATACCGCCTTTATTATTGATGTGTTTTCACGAGCAATTGTTGGATGGAAAGTATCTACACGGATGAATACAGATATGGTGCTCGATGCATTG
>NZ_JAZEYD010000028.1:0-9958 GCF_037027805.1 Acinetobacter sp. 161(2023)
ATAGAAAACCTGTGTCATCAAATAGTTAAGACCTAAAATGTTTAGTGGAATTTTAGCTTCATAATTTAGATTCTGGTTAAATCTATTAATTTCTGAGATCATTCCATTATCATCTATATAAACTTCAAGTTGAGAATTCTCTGTACAAAAAGAATAAATAAACAACTTGTCTTCATTAAAAATATTTCCTGTTTCACGAAACACCATTTTTTCAACAAGAAATTTTTGTTTATCCTTACATAAAACAAATAAACGAGTCATTACTACTGCGTTAATAAATTTGTCAGCACTAGGAGTTGGCCAGCTTCTAAAGTTACCAATAACTGGAGATGAATCCTTTCTTAGTATTTTTCTGACAGGAATTTCGTACTCTGAAAAGTTAAAACCATTAATAGGTTGCCCATTTTCATTACTAATATGCTGTACACCATAACTAAAAGATGGATTAGGTTGATTGCTAACAGCATAAGTTGATGGATCTACGAATTTAGTTTGCATTAATTTCTCTGTAAATTATGGTGTAAATAAATTTTAAAGAAGACTAACAGATCCTGAATATCTTTATAAAAGAAAAATAGAAACTTCCACTAATTTTCTCCATTTAACATAATGGCTGTAATATGAAATTCAGTGCCTCAGGCCTAAAGAACCAAGTTTATGTCTTGCAAAAACGTATCCTATAGGATACATTTTGCTTATGTACTCAATATATACCACAGAAGCCTTTGATGATTGGTTTACCAAGTTAAAAGATCAACAGGCAAAAAGACGCATACAAGTCCGAATTGATCGGGTTGAAGATGGGAACTTTGGAGATACTGAACCAGTCGGTGAAGGTGTTTCTGAGTTACGTTTCTTCTTTGGACCTGGCTATAGGATTTATTACTGCAAGCAAGGGCAAAGGGTCGTTATTCTCTTAGCAGGCGGAGATAAGTCTACGCAAAGTAAAGATATAAAACTTGCCCTACAATTAGCACAAGATTTAGAGGAGGAGCTGTAAATGGCTATCAAACTTCGTAAATGGGATAGTGCTGAGCATCTTAAAACAGAAGAAGATATGCAAGCTTACCTACAAGCCTGTATCGATGAATCTAATGGTGATGCTGCATTCATTGCTAAAGCTTTAGGTAACATTGCTAAAGCTAAAGGAATGGCTCAATTATCACGAGATACAGGTCTAGGCCGAGAAAGTCTTTACAAAGCACTTTCTGGTGATGTTAACCCTAGTTTTGATACTGTGATTAAAGTTGTAAAAGCACTGAATTTACGCTTAACAATTTAAAAAAAGTTATTTAAAAATGGAGCTTTAAGCTCCATTTTTAAATTTCATATAAGGTGTATTATGTTAATTTTAAGAAAACTAAATAATTTAACCTTAAATATTTTTCATATCGGATTAACTCAAAGGAATAGATTTAAATGGACTAACTCCGTAAGTTAAAGTTTTTTGATTGATTTAATAAATTCAATAAATTGCGGCGAAAAATCTTTAAATAAAGGGACTGTTCTAAATTTTGTGTAAGTACTTAATTTTCATTCATCCTACTGAGGATAATAAAAAGAGGTACTTCACATGGATGAAGCTACAATCAAAAGTATGGCAGCTGAATTAGCTAAAGGTTTAAAAACTCCTGAAGATTTAAACCAAATGACAGCCATATTTAAAAAGTTCATGATCGAAACCGCTCTGAATACTGAGCCTTCTGAACATTTAGGCTATGAAAAGCATCAACCTAAGAAAGGATCTAATGCACGTAATGGTTTTAGCTCCAAAACAGTTCTAACACAAGATGGGCAGCTTGCTTTAGATATCCCTCGTGATCGTGACGGCTCTTTTGAACCACAGATTATTAAGAAGCATCAAACGCGCATTACTAGCATGGATGATCAAATTCTTTCGCTATATGCGAAAGGAATGACAAATAGAGAAATTGTTGCTTTTTTTAAAGAAATGTACGATGCCGATGTATCTGCCTCCCTTATTAGTAAGGTAACGGATGCTGTCATTGAACAAGTGACAGAATGGCAAAATAGAACACTCGATAGTCTTTATCCTGTTGTCTATTTAGATTGCATTGTTGTTAAGGTTCGTCAGCATTCAACAGTAATCAATAAATCAGTTTATTTAGCATTAGGCATTAACTTGGATGGCCAAAAAGAACTTCTTGGCAGGTGGCTTGCTCAAACAGAAGGTTCCAAATTCTGGCTGTCAGTCATGACAGAGCTTAAAAATCGAGGAGTGCAAGATATTCTTGTTGCCTGTGTAGACGGGCTAAAAGGCTTTCCTGATGCGATAGCCTCTGTCTACCCTCATACTGACATCCAGCTGTGTATCGTACATGTTGTACGCAATAGCCTGAGATTTGTGAGCTGGAAGGACTACAAAGCTGTAACAGCAGGATTGAAGGCGATCTATCAGGCAAGTACAGAGGAAAATGCTTTAAAGTCCCTAGATATCTTGTGCGATCAATGGAATCACCAGTATCCAAAAATTGGAGAATCCTGGCGGGCAAATTGGGAAAATATCCGAACGATCTTTAGCTATCCTGCTGAAATACGTCATGCGATTTATACAACAAATGCAATTGAATCATTGAATAGCGTGATCCGCCATTCAACTAAAAAGAGAAAGATCTTCTCTTCTGATGATTCAGTGAAAAAGGTCATTTATTTAGCAACTTCAAATGCTGCTAAAAAATGGACCATGCCAATTCAAAATTGGCGTTTAGCAATGAATTGGTTTACGATTCAGTTCGATGATCGATTAAAAGATCATTTATAAAAAATGGGACTAACACAAAATAATTTACAGGCTCCTAGAAACATGAAAATACATTCTTTTGGTGAACACAATAACATTACTTTATCTAATAATTGTATTGAAGTTCGAGGTGCACGTGAGCATAACCTTAAGGATGTAGATGTTTCTATCCCAAGAAATGCACTTGTTGTTTTCTCAGGTGTATCGGGTTCAGGAAAATCATCACTTGCTTTTGGAACTATTTTTGCTGAAGCACAAAGAAGATATTTCGAATCTGTTGCACCTTATGCAAGACGCTTAATAGATCAGGCCGGAGTACCAGATGTTGATGCTATTGATGGTCTACCACCAGCAGTAGCATTGCAACAACAACGTGGTGCAAGTAATACCCGTTCTTCTGTTGGAAGTGTAACAACTTTATCAAGTCTCGTGCGAATGATTTATTCGCGTGCTGGTGCATATCCTGCCGATCAGCCAATGTTATATGCCGAGGACTTTTCACCGAACACTCCTCAAGGTGCTTGTCCTACCTGTCATGGTTTAGGTCACATTTATGAAGTTACAGAATCGACAATGGTTCCTGACCCAACACTCAGTATTCGTGAGAGAGCTATCGCATCATGGCCACCTGCTTGGCACGGGCAAAACTTACGCGATATCCTAGTAACCCTAGGGTATGATGTTGATCGACCATGGAAAGATTTACCGCAATCGGATAGAGACTGGATTTTATTTACTGAAGAAACCCCAACAGTTCCTGTCTATGCTGGTTTAAGCCCCGCTGAGACTCAATCTGCACTTAAACGTAAACTAGAACCCAGCTATATGGGCACTTTCACTGGTGCTCGTCGCTATGTCCTTCATACTTTTGCTAATACCCAAAGTACGTTGATGAAAAAACGTGTTTCACGTTTTATGGAAGGAAAAATATGCCCTTCCTGTCATGGTAAACGCCTTAAACCAGAAGCCTTATCTATTACCTTTGCTGGAGTAGATATTGGTGAGTTTATGCAACTTTCTTTGGATAAGTTAACTTGCCTGCTTGAGCCCATTGTTCTAGGCAATTTCGACGCTCATGATGCTGGAGAAAAGACTAATAATAAAGTAACCCAACTTGATAGATCTGAACGAGCAACAACAGGTAGAGCAGTGCATTCTGTATCTCCAGATGTAAGACGTACGTCAGCACTTTCAGATGAAAAGAAAATTGCTGCGCAGCGTTTAGCAAATGGTGTGGTGGGGCGTTTAAATCAATTACGCCAGTTAGGTCTTAGTTATCTAACATTAGATAGAGCCACACCGACTCTTTCAGCGGGAGAGTTACAACGTTTGCGTTTAGCAACACAATTAAGTTCTATGCTATTTGGTGTAGTTTATGTACTGGATGAACCGTCTGCTGGATTACATCCTTCAGATAGTCAGTCATTATATGATTCTCTCGATAAATTAAGAGACGCTGGAAACTCCGTATTTGTTGTAGAGCATGATTTAGAGCTCATGCGTCGTGCTCAATGGTTAGTGGATGTTGGACCAGATGCAGGAGAGCAAGGTGGTAATATTTTATATAGTGGAGTACCTCAGGGTTTAAGTGAGATTTCAGCTTCACGTACTGCAAGTTATTTATTTAATAAAATCCCAGTTACTCAAAGTTATGGACGTACACCCTCTGGTTGGCTTGAACTTAACAATATTTACCGACATAACCTGCATAATATTGATGCTCGTATACCTCTTGGTGTACTTACAGCAGTTACAGGTATTTCAGGTTCAGGTAAATCTAGTCTCGTTTCTCAAGCTTTACCCGAGTTAGTACTTTCATATTTAGGCAATGAATCTGAAACTGAAAACAATAATGAAAATAATCCTTTAAATGAAGGAATGTTGGTTACCGAGGTTACACAGGGTTCTCTGGCTGGTGATGTGGAGGCTATACAGCGTCTGGTACAGGTTGATCAAAAACCAATTGGCCGTACTCCACGTTCTAATCTGGCAACTTATACGGGTTTATTTGATCATGTTAGAAAGTTATTTGCTGGGACTCCTGAAGCTCGCCAAGCTCATTATGATGCTGGACGTTTTTCGTTTAATGTGGCTAAAGGGCGATGTGAAACTTGTGAAGGTGAAGGCTTTGTCAGTGTAGAATTATTGTTTATGCCAAGTGTATATGCCCCTTGTACGACATGTCATGGTGCTCGATATAATGATGACACTCTGAAAATTCGCTGGAATGGACGTAATATTGCTGAAATATTAGGAATGACCGTCAATGAAGCACGTGATTTTTTTGATGGAGAGGTCTCGATTGCTCGTTCACTACAATTATTAAAGGAAATTGGCCTTGGTTATTTACGTTTAGGGCAACCAGCGACTGAACTATCTGGTGGAGAAGCGCAACGTATTAAATTGGCGACCGAGCTGCAACGCAATCAGCGTGGAAATACACTGTATATACTTGATGAGCCAACTACAGGTTTGCATCCATCAGATGTAGATCGATTGTTAGTTCAATTGCAGCGATTAGTCGATGCGGGTAATACCGTGGTTATGATTGAGCATGATATGCGTGCCGTTGCACAAGCAGATTGGGTGATTGATGTGGGACCAGGTGCTGGAAATGCTGGTGGGAATATTGTTGTGGCAGGAACACCAAAACAAATAACAGAAAATCAAGATAGCCGTACTGCTCCATATTTAGTTAATGAGTTAGTGAGTCGTGATACTAAACATTGATATTGCGAGTGGGTAGAATAAAACCTTAAATTAAAAACCTGTAAAATCAATCAGATATTTTTTTAGGTGGTGTGTGAGCATGAAATCTAAAATTTTTTTCAACTAAGGGCTTTGTTGCACAAACCTATTTCTAAAGGCTTATTCCACAATATAATTTTCAAATGAATAAGCCCGCACCTAAAATCTACCGCACAACCAATTGGCCCGCATATAACCGAGCACTCATGAGTCGCGGAAATATTGCCATTTGGTTTGATCCTGTTACGCAATGGTATGCGCCATCAAAAGGCAAACAAGGGCGAAATCAAACCTACTCCGACGCAGCCATCCAATGCTGCTTAATGATTAAATCCTTATTTCGTCTGTCTTTACGTATGGTTACTGGCTTTGTGCAAAGTCTGATTAAACTTTGCGGATTAAATTGGATAGCTCCAGATTACACTACGCTTTGTAGAAGACAAAAGCATATTGATATTGTAATCAGCTACCAAAAAAGTAGAGATGGGCTGCATCTACTCATGGGCTCTACAGGCATGGAGTTTGTAGGTGAGGGTGAATGGAAGCGCAAGAAACATGGACCTGAATATCGTCGCCAATGGCGTAAACTACATATTGGTATAGATGCCAAAACCCTGCAAATACGAGCATTTCAGCTTACAACCAATAATGTCAGTGATTCACAGGTGCTTGGTGATTTACTTAATCAGATTCCACAAGATGAGCGGATTGACTCTGTTTATACCGATGGAGCTTATGACACCAAGCAATGCCGTCAGGTCATTGCAATTGCAGATCGGCAAGCGCATGCGGTGATTCCACCTAGAAAAAATGCGAAACCATGGAAAGATACAAAGAGTAGCTCGCTAGAACGAAATGAATTACTTCGAACAGTTAAACGTTTAGGCAGGATACTATGGAAAAAATGGTCAGGCTATCATTGGCGAAGTTGGTTGAAACTAAGATGCATTGCATCAAATTATTAGGAGATAAACTCAGTGCAAGGAGTTTTGATAGCCAAGTCAATGAGATTCATGCACGTGTAGCAGTGCTCAACAGATTTACGGAATCAGGTCGACCATTTACCCAAGTTACGCCTTAAATTTGGCTCAATTAGGGGCGCTTTGCATTTCAAATCTTTGTGCAACAAAGCCCTTAAAAACAAGAAAAAGAGGATTGATAAAATGATGATAAAAAATAAAAAAGCGCCTGATGGCGCTTTCCTTTAATCATATTTATGGCGTCAGAATTACTTTACGACAGTCTTCTTCTTTTTTATCAAAAATACGGTAACCTTCCGCAGCATCTTCCAGTTTCATGCGATGGGTAATAATCAGATCTGGAGACAGATCTCCATTTTCGATATGTTCTAGCAACTGCGGCAAGTAATTATGCACATGAGTTTGTCCCATTTTAAAGGTTAAACCTTTGTCAAAGGCATCACCAAACAGGAAGCCGTGAATTGGACCGGCATAAACTCCAGGTACACTCACCACACCGCCGCGGCGGACCGCTGCAATACATTGTCTTAACGCTGAACCACTCGAACCTTCTAATTTCAGGTTAGTCATTACAGTTTCCAGCATGCTGCCTTTGGCTTCAAAACCGACCGCATCAATGACGGCATCGACTCCACGATAACCCGTGGTATTTTGAATGATAAATTCAGCGGCATCGACTTCATCAAAATTGACCGGAATCACCCCATAGGTTTGATGTGCGAAACTCAGACGATAAGGATGGTGATCGACCATAAAAATCTGCTCGGCACCGAGCATCCGCGCACAGGCAGCAGCCAGCAGACCGACTGGGCCAGCACCATAAATCGCCACACTGGAACCTCGACCAACTTGGGCATTTTTCACTGCTTGCCAGGCGGTTGGCAGAATATCAGTCAGGAATAATACTTTTTCATCAGGCAGGGAACCTGGCACTTTAAATGGTCCGATATTGCCCTTGGGAATCCGTACATATTCAGCCTGACCACCCGGTATACCACCATACAGATGGCTAAAGCCAAATAAAGCTGCCCCTGGTGGAATCTGTTTTTTATTGAGAATTGCACCACGGCCGGTATTGGTATTTTCACAGGCAGCCATTAGTTCATGTTCACAGAAAAAACAGTGACCACATGCAATCACGAAAGGAATAATTACCCGGTCGCCTTTTTTGACTTCTGTGACTTCAGGGCCGACTTCTTCTACAATTCCCATAAATTCATGGCCGAAAATATCTCCATCTTCAGTGGCCGGAATTTTACCCCGGTATAGGTGCAGATCTGAGCCACAGATGGCAGTCGCTGTCACCCTTAAAATGACGTCATCTGGTTCCTGAATCACTGGATCTGGAACGGATTCAACTCGTACATCCCGAGCACCATGATAGGTAAGAGCACGCATGCGGATTTCCTCTTTCTAGTTCAACATTAAACAGACTCGTATCAAGGCTGCCAAAAATAAAAAACACTTTTATTAGAGCCTTATGCACCAAGAAATCGCTGTAAATTAATGTATGAAATAAGACATCCGAGTGTTTAAAAAATAAACTTATATAGGGTTTACGTAATTCGTGACCTTATGTGTCGAATGAATAGAAAAGAATTAAAGAAACATCTAGTAATTTCTATAACTTATAGATTGTTAATTCTGTGCTATCTATTATTTTTAGAAATAAATGTCCCTAACATAATCATAGAGGTACTAACTCCCCCTATTACTAAACTCATGAGTATTATTTCTATACTTAATATCTCTGTCCAATGGCTATGGTCACTCCACGGAATATATATGCCATGTCCAAATAAAAAATTTATAGTGCATAAAATAAGGAAGCTAATGAGAGTGGATATTATCAAGGTAACTATAAGATTTTTCCAAACCTCCTTATTTTTAGAAAGAGTTATTACTTTAATCGTTATACTCTGTAAATAAATATCGTAGATTTCAGCTCTAAAAATTTGATTTATTTAACAATATTTTAGTATTTGGCGTATTTTGCCACTGAATATTATTTGATTAGTACACAAAATAGTGAACAGAAACTAGCTGTGGTTTCTTGTTGGCTTTCAAAGATCTTTAGTTTATAAGCCCACCTCACTTTCCTTGAGTGGGCTTTTTTTTATGCTATTGCTTCGCTCGGCAAATATTTTTTAAACAAAAAAATGATAAAGAAGCCTTTTAGATACATCTTTTAAACATTTTGATTCATATTGCATTTATAATAAATATGCTAACTAGTTGTTCCATTCCCTCAGAGGTTAGTAAAAACTATTGTTTCAGCATGAAATAATGATTTGGCCCACTTCTGTGGGTTTTTTAATGCCTTAAAACGCTCTCGTTTGCCCTCTAAGGTCTTTTTCATTTCATATTTTTTACAATTATGATTAGTCAAGAAATGGATCAGATATGAAGTTAACGCGCTTAAATGGTTTAATCACTTATAATTGATTCATGAATCCTTTGTTTTTCCTTGTCATTTTCTATCTTAACGGCTAAGGCTAATACAATTATCATTGTGATGAGACAGATTATTTTGATCTTCATTTTTCTGCCTCCACTTAGAAATAACTTAATGAATATTAGCATTTTAACTCGATACTTTGAAGTATGATTAAGCCTTGTTTCAAAGTCGAGTTATTTTGCGAGGCGGTGATCTCATTAGTAATGATAAAAAATAAGTAATGTACCACTCACCTGATATTTTTTAGGGTCGATTAGGCACCAGTCATAGGTTTTTTCTTTAATGTTATTCGGTTCAAATAAGTACACAGCTTTTTAGCCATAATTCTGATTAATATTTTTCCATCACACTCTTTGATTTGTAGCGGATATTTTTAAGTATAGTCATATCAACTCTATGTTCGTCTAGTTCATCTTTGCTTGGTACATACAGGAATATTGCCAAAAAGAACACCATAAGAGAGCTTGTAATCAGAGAAAAGGTAGGGGCAAAATTTTAATGCCAGTTGATCGCTCGTAGATACTCGCTCGGTTCGGCACTGTTGCAAATAGGGATCTGAGTCGATGATTTTCCCTTCAAAAAAGCTTAGAGACCGAAAACTTTATTTACTAGCCAAACTTCTCCTAGAATATTACCGTTATAAAATAATGAAGCTTGTGCTTTGCGTAGAGCACGCATAACCTCAATACCTTTAATTGTGGCATAAGCCGTTTTCATAGACTTGAATCCCAACGTAGCCTTGATGATCCGTTTAAGCTTGCCATGATCACATTCAATCACGTTATTCTTGTATTTAATCTGTCGATGCTCCAGATCTTCAGGACACTTTCCTTCGTGTTTTAGTCGCGACAAAGCACGGCCATAGGTATGAGCCTTATCAGTGTTTATGACTCGTGGAATCTGCCATTTTTTGACATGATTCAAAATCTTACCAAGAAAACAATAAGCTGAATGGGTATTTCGTCTAGCAGAAAGATAGAAATCAAGAGTATGGCCACGTTGGTCAACTGC
>NZ_JAZEYD010000029.1:0-9351 GCF_037027805.1 Acinetobacter sp. 161(2023)
ACCATTTTTCAAATTCAAAACTAATTTCAGGCAAATTCTTGATCATCTCCTCACACTCCTTAAACATTTTTTCGACTTCATCTTTAAAATCAATATCAAATCCATCTAAATCTTCTAGCTCAGTTCCTCTATGAATCACATTAATTAAATCAATAGAATAGTTATTTTCTTTCAAAAGTCTAAGCATATATGGTGTATACAAAAAATGCTCAGCCTCATTTATATCTATATAATTATTTTTTAAAGAATGTAAAACTCCCAGATTAACTAGTAAAATTAACTTTTCTAAATCATTTTTTCCAGATGTATTCATTTATCCCTCCAAAAATCCCTATCTTAACTTCAAAACCTTAACAAGATTTCTTTAGTAATAATGGATATATGTGCTTCATATCCCGGTAACTATATTAAATTTTTCTTTTTAGAACTATCTAAAATCTTACAGAATAGTTAGGTGCTTTTTGATTCGGCTATATGTATTGATATAATTTCATCAGCCATGAAATAAGTATGATAGCCATCAACTTTAAGCCTATAAGTTGTTTCAAATGGATCAATTTATTCTATAGAAATAAAAAGCCCCTGATTTAACAGAGGTTTTTAGAATTTGACGGATACTGGAAATCTAAATTCAATAAAATACTTTTCAATAGATTTTATTAAAATTTATCCCATAGACAATCAACTAACTCAAACTAAGTATTGATAACATGGCATCGTGTAACTCATCATCCGCAGATTCAATTTTATTACTTTGCCAAGCAATATAGCCATCTGGTCTGATCATTATGCAAGCATTTTCATCATGCCCCCAAGAGCGAGAAAGTTCTCCATAAGAGTCTTCGACGTCTCTTTTTGGGCCTACCTGTATAACTTTAATATCTAAATTAAGCTGTCTATTTAGGTTGTCTACCGCAAGTTTCCATTTATCACCTTGCAACCAACAGAACAACGTAAACTTTCCATTCCCAATTAAGTCTAAGGTAGAGATTTTTCTATGATTTTTGACTACCCATGTATGAGGAAGTTTATGGCCAGCAGTAAATGAAGGATAGTAATAAAGATCTTCGTCTCTACTAGAATCTTTTTTATTTTCAATATTGTACTCTGCTCCAATAATTGCAGATGAATGATAACGTACGTTAGTTTCTACTCCTAAAGCAGCAAATTCATAAGCTTTATATTCAATTGCAGATCTTAAATCACGGCGTTTAACAGCACCTTTTTCATTACCTTCGCTTAACGCATTTATACTTCCTTGCATCGTTTCTGTACTGTACTTTCCATCTAACTCTAAAGCAGAAAATATTGTAGAGAACTCTTTAACACTTTGATTTGCCCGTTTAACAATTCGCTCACCAACAGGTGCTCTTTCATCATTATAACTGTCTAATAAACCATGACCTGCTTTGCCATTTAATACAAATGCTAATTTCCAACATAAGTTATAAGCATCTTGTATAGATGAGTTTGAACCTAGCCCATTCGAAGGTGGATGGCGATGAACAGCATCACCAATGCAGAAAACTCGACCTTTCGAATATTGCTCTGCATACATTTCATTTACGGTCCATAACGACTTACTACTTATATTTATTTCAATGTCATTATCACCAATAAGCTGTTTGCAAATCGCAATCGCTTCATCATCGGTGAGAGAGGGTTCTTCTTTTTCAATGTCGTAACCCCAAACAATCTGCCACTCATTCCAAGGTCTGACCATACGCAACAAACCTAACCCAATCCCTCCAATGTTTGCTCCAGGTTGTATAATCCACCAGAGGTAACCAGGTCGATGCGAAACATATTTTGTTAAATCGGCTTTAAAAATAATGCTTATACTGCCATTTTTCCCCATTTTACCTGCCATAGGTAAATCTAAATCTTTTACGACTTTGCTGCTCGCCCCATCAGCTCCGATTAAATACTTACATCGAATTAGATACGTTTCTTTAGTCAGTCGATCTAAAACAGTGACTGTTACGCCGTTCTCATCTTGTACATGAGATAAGTATTCCGTATCAAATCTTGGGTGGCTCCCTCTTGAAGCTGCATTTGAAAGCAAAATAGGTTCAAATAGGTGTTGAGGAAGATCACACTGTTCACAGGGACTCGCTTTAGCGTACTCTGATATTCTTTCTGGATGATTCATTCCATAAGGAAAGCGTCCAATTTCATCGCCCGTTAAAGATGTACAATAAACAACATCTCCCATAACTTCCTTGGGTGCTGCTTTCGCTATTACTTCATCAGATATCCCCAAGTCTCGGACAACTTCCATTGTCCTTTGACTGATATAATGGGCACGCGGACTGTTCGCCAGCCATCTATATTTAGTTATTATGATATTTCTGATTCCGTAAGTACTTAACATAAGTGCAGCAGAAGAACCAGCCGGACCACTTCCAACAATTAAAACATCAGTTTCTAACATTTTTATCCTATTACTTACATATTCTTGGTAGCTAAATCGCTATTACATATATTTAAAGCAAATAACCATCTTAGATATACTTTTAGGCAAATTACCGATAAAGCCTTCACAACATTAATAACCAAATAAGCTTATGATCCAATTATCAATTTTTTGTAGCTTATTCATACATTTTTATGTTACCCCTACTTACTTGAAGAGTAATGAGTACAGCAATCTCTTAAAATATATCTAATAATAGCTATTTATTCATTTTGATAATTTATCAAACTCTATTATTATTCTTTCTATTTTAAAACTCCTATAAATTTTTCATGATTACAGAGTTACAAGCAAAAGTTTATTTATATATTATAAATAAACTTAACTTAATACTGTAAGTTCGGATTGCAAAGACTAGGCATATATAAATCAGATTTTCATAGCATTGATAGGTAATTTTTTAATAAATAAGATAAAATTTGAACATCTGCATGATGCTGAACCTAAAATAAATATAGCATTTGAGTTTTATTAATTGCATTGGCAAATTTATGCATATTATATTTTTCACAAAAATAATAAAACTCATAGTTTTAAATAAAATTAATTTATAAAAATTTTTAAAACCATACCAACATAATCAACTACAAAAAACAACATCATTAATTAAAATTAAAATATCCCACTAAGAAAATGATAAAAATAGTTATTCACCACAATCACTTTAAATACTATAAGAGTTACAAATTATACTAGCGACAAAATTAATATTTAGAGTATTTTTAAAAGCTCATCTAAAATAAGAAAACTTATTAAAACTCGTTTAAAACAAGAAATTAGCAATGAAAAATTCCGGATAGCAATACTCATTCTTTACCATATTTATTTTTTAGAGATCCCCCAAGCTTTCTAATTTCAAGCAAAAGATAGGACTATAAAAGAATAACTCACAGTACTCACTCATTATTTTTGATCATTTCGTCTTCCCAATAACCATAAATAAGTTTACTTATACTAAACAATCCTATGCATAAGTCATAAATTACTAATAAGTCTCTACAAATGCTTAAGATGACCCAAATTATAACGACGACATAGAACATTGGATAAATCGACCAGATCAATACGACTAGGCCGTTAGATCAACTGACTATTACTACCAAAGGCGATTTCAAATTATCGATCTATCGCACTAAAAATTTTGTTTACATTGACAACCTAACGAACGTTAGTTAGATTAACTCAAATTTAATCCTCTAAGAAGTTAAAAAATGATTTTAGTTAGTCAAAAAGATCGTATCTGGACTGATAGTAGTATCCCAGGAGTTCAAACCTGTCGAACTTGGAGTAGTGAGGATGGTATTGAAAGCTATTTAGCAAAATTTCAGGCTGGAGCAAGTTTTCCTAAACATACTCATATTGGATGGGAACAAATTATCGTTCTAGAGGGAGTGATTCGCTTCAATACCGTGGAAATGCAGGCTGGAGATGTGTTACAAGTTCAAGGCATCGATGAGCACGAGGCATTTGCACTAGAGAATACACTCTTGTTCGTTACACATCATGGCGGCATTGAACTGACGGAATAATGTATGGCATCCACTACAAAAAACCATTCACCATTGACGCGGGAAAAAATACTCGGAGCAGCAATCCATCTGTTTCAACGACATGGATTCAATGGATTAGGCATGCGACAAATCGCCGATTGCTTACAAATCAAAGCACCTAGTCTCTACTATCATTTTAAATCTAAAGATGATTTGGCACGATCTGCGCTTCAGCAGTACCGAGAAGAGCAATTCTATCGATTGCAGGAAATTGAGAAACTGGATGGCTTAACCGAAAAACTATATGCATATTCCGAACTTTTCGCAGAGATGCTGAACGACGAAAAGCGTCTATGCTTATATCTGGTAATGGTGAGAGAGGCCTCTTTCCAGCAAGAGCCATGTGTAAGCGAATTACGGCTGTTCGCCAAACAAAATATCGATTGGTTAGAAGATACTTTATGCCAAGCAAAAAAAGAATCACCCCAAACTATTGAAACAGAGCGAGACATAGCGGAAATCATATTCGCTTCACTAGAAGGCATCATGGCGACTTCTCTAAATGACGAGAACCCATGTAAATCCTTCCGCTCAAGAGCTAAATCCTTCTTCAACATTATCTTGCTCACAACCGCTAGATAAAAAACAGGTTCCAACAGTTCTAAAAGCCGCGCTTTGATGGTTATTGGTTAAATGCTCGGGTTTTGCGGTTGAGAGCCTGTAATTGATATCTTATACATAGCAGACGGTTATCGCTTTCTTGCTTATAGCCACACTTCTGGTCACAACAAACATTGTGGCTAGAAAGCTTATTTTCCTTTTGGCATATGGCACATCTTGGCACTTGAATGCGAGTTCACAGAAATTTGTTATCTGTTGATCATGCTGATTAGCTTCAACATATTAGACTTGCAAATTAAAATTGATTTGAGTGATAAACAATAAATAAAAAAAGCCCCTGCTTTCACAGGGGCTTTTCGAATTTGGCGGAAGCGGTGTTAGTCAAATTAAACAACCAAACCACTGATAAACATACAAAAAATAATTTAATTTTAGTTTTTTACTGTTATTTTTACTACAATAAAATTTCAACCAATCATTTGTTTATATTTCATTCACCTGACACTATTCTTGCTTAGTAAGCTAATGATTGTAAATTACAAATCATCTTAAACTACCCATTCTAAGACAGTTCATGTAATTTTACCTCAATTAAGAGTTCATTCGAGAATATATTCAATTAGAAGATTTTATATTCCCCGCCCCACGTAGTGGTGAAATGCTTTCCGACATGCCATTGACTACACTAATCAAGCGTATGCATGAACAAGAACTAAAAAATGGCTTAGGCTATATTGATCCAAAACAGAATCGTATAATTACCACACATGGCTTTCGGTCTACTTTTCGTGACTGGTCTGCGGAAAAAACTAATTATGCGCGTGAAGTCTGTGAACATGTATTAGCGCACAAACTACCAGATAAAGTTGAAGCTTCTTACTTGCGTGGAGATTATCTAGATAAACGTAAAGAATTAATGGCAGATTGGGCAGAGCACTGCTCTACGCTTACAGAGTGATGTAACACATAAACCTTGTATTTCGCCTAACCAAATAATAATCTTACCCTTTATATTTATCATAGAGCCAACATGTCAATACAAACTATAAGCAGTACCATAACAAGGTTAAATAAGGAGTTAGCAGATATTACTCATCGAATGAGCTTAGAGCAGAAAAAGGGAGCTGATATAATTTCTAAAATTTTACAAATTCAAAATTCTATCGGGAAGACAACTAGCCCCTCTACATTAAAAACAAAGTTATCAGAAATTAGTAGGAAAGAACAAGAAAACGCTCGTATACAATCAAAACTTTCAGACTTACAAAAGAAAAAGATTGATATTGATAATAAGCTGCTGAAAGAAAAGCAGAACCTTATAAAAGAAGAAATACTGGAAAGAAAAAAATTAGAGGTCCTGACTAAAAAACAGCAGAAAGACGAAATTGAACATCAAAAGAAGCTGAAACGTGAAATTGATGCTATTAAAGCTTCTACCCAATATATTACTGATGTTTCAATATCATCTTACAACAATACAATACCTGAGACGGAACCAGAATATGATTTGTTTATTTCACACGCTTCAGAAGATAAAGAAGATTTTGTCAGACCGCTTGCAGAGACATTACAGCAACTTGGAGTAAACGTTTGGTACGATGAATTCACGTTAAAAGTTGGGGACAGTTTACGTCAAAAAATTGATAGTGGTCTCCGAAACTCTAAATACGGTACCGTTGTTCTTTCAACTGACTTTATTAAGAAAGACTGGACCAACTATGAACTTGATGGCTTAGTAGCTCGAGAAATGAATGGCCATAAAATGATTTTACCGATTTGGCACAAAATTACTAAAAATGACGTTTTAGATTATAGTCCGAATTTAGCCGATAAAGTCGCCTTAAATACTTCTGTAAATAGTATTGAGGAAATTGCCCATCAATTAGCTGATGTTATCTTAAATCGATAAGCGCCTTCTAAAAATTAAAATTTTGACTGAGATTTACAAATAACCTAATTCTCAGTCAACTTTTGAACACCCTACAATTTAGACACTTTACAATCAATAATTTAATTATAACTAAAACAATTTTTTTTGTGATGAGTAATACTGAATTCACAAATATTGATGTATATTGAAACAATAAAACCAAATAATTTATATAAAATCAAAAACTTAAAAAATTCTTCTTTAGCCATTTCCGCCCTTTAATATTTCTTTTGATATAAGAAATCGATTCTTCATATTTGTATCCAAGCCAAATTAATGTTATATATTTAACAAATAAGTTGAGTATACAACATGAAAATATCTTTACTCATATCCTCTTTGCCTACACAGAACACATCTACACGTATGAGAGTATGGCGTTCTCTTAAAGCAAGTGGAGCCGCAATCCTTAGAGATGGTGTGTATTTACTTCCCATTTCTCATAGCGAGAAATTTGATCCTATTGCAAGTGACGTTATTTCAGAGCAAGGCTCTGCGTATGTATTCCATGCGGAGCAGCCTTTAAACCTTGAATTAGCTCCTTTCTTCAGTCGAAAAGAAGAATACGATGTCCTCTATAAACAACTCTCTGAGTTAAGAGATCGTCAATCTAAAGATGAAAAGAAAGAGCTGCTCAAGCAAATCCGTAAATTAAGAAAAAGTATCGATGCACTCGTAGAAATTGACTATTACCCCGATGAGACTCAAGCACAGGTACTAAATGAACTTTCTGCTTTAGAGCTTTCAATAGCTCGACTTGGTGAAGTGAATGAGCCTCAAGCAATACAAGCACATATTCAACTTCTAGATAAAAATAGTTATCAAAACAAAATATGGGCAACTCGTAAGAGACCTTGGATTGATCGTCTAGCCTCTGCATGGCTAATCAAGACTTTTATTGATTCAACTCCTACATTTATTTGGTTAGAAACACCAAGTGAATGTCCAGAAGAAGCTTTAGGATTCGATTTTGATGGTGCAGCTTTCAGTCATATCAATCACTGGGTTACCTTCGAAGTTCTTTTACATAGTTTTAATTTAGAAACACCTGCTTTGAAAAAAATTGCAGAGATTGTCCACTATCTTGATATTGGCGGGATTGAGCCACCCGAAGCTTCAGGCATAGAAACCGTCTTTGCAGGAATACATGAAAACATTACAGATGATGACCAATTATTAGTCGCATCAAATGCAATCTTTAATGGCCTATTGTCTAGCTTTAATAAAAATAGCTCTGTACTGAATGATTAAACGCATCAAATACTTTTTAAATTTCAAAAATTTAGGTGAAATAGCAATGAATACAAATGAAGATTCCACTGCTTTAGCTGAAAGCATTCCCCCACATGAACTTCATGGTGTTTCATTTCGTGAAGCTTTTTGGGTATGGCTTAAAGTAGCTGCGCTTAGCTTTGGTGGACCTGCGGGGCAAATCGCAGTAATGCATAAAATTTTAGTTGAAGAGAAACAATGGATTAGTGAAACGCGTTTTTTACATGCCTTAAATTACTGTACACTTGTTCCTGGTCCTGAAGCACATAAGTTGGCTGTATACATAGGTTGGTTATTACACCGAACACGTGGCGGACTCGTTGCGGGTACTCTCTTTATTTTACCGGGTCTACTTGCATTAGGAATACTAAGCTGGATTTATGCAAGTTATGGTCAGATTAGTATTGTTCAAGCATTATTCTTTGGATTAAAAGCAGCCGTACTTGCAGTAGTTCTTGAAGCTGTCATGCGTGTAGGTCGTCGAGCCTTAAAAAACAAGGTGATGGTCATTGTCGCTATCTTGTCATTTATCGGCATCTTTATCTTTGCTTTGCCTTTTCCATTTATTATTTTAGTTGCTGCGCTTATCGGTTACATCGGAAATAAAAGTGGAAGTAAAGCATTTAACGCCTCCTCATCTCATTCTGACGCTAATAGCTCTAATGCTTCATTAGCAGCTATTGATGCTGCTTTTGCTAAGCAGATCCCAGAGCATGTACAACCTTCCCATACAAGAGCTCTAAAAATTACTCTCATTGGTTTGGTCTTATGGCTCGGCCCACTTATAGCTTTTATTACTTTAATGGGCAAAGATAATGTTTATACGCATATCGCTCTATTCTTCAGCAAAATGTCCGTACTTACGTTTGGTGGTGCTTATGCAATTTTATCTTATGTTGCACAGCAAGCCGTCGAAAACTTCCATTGGCTTAAACCTAGTGAAATGCTGATCGGACTTGGTATGGCTGAAACCACCCCTGGCCCCCTGATTAGTGTAGTTCAGTTTGTAGGCTTTATGGCAGCGTATCGAGACCCAGGATCATTGAATCCTGCCTTGGCTGGTACTCTTGGAGGTATATTAGCGAAATGGGTAACATTTGTACCCTCTTTTCTATTCATTTTTATTGGTGCTCCATATATTGAAGCATTAAGAAATAATAAGGCTTTAAATGCCATACTTTCGACAATTACAGCAGCTGTTGTTGGAGTGATCCTTAATCTATCAGTGTGGTTTGCATTACATACATTATTTGCTGAAGTTAATGTAATTCATAAATATGGAATGGTTTTACAAGTTCCAGTTTTATCCAGCATTAACCCATGGTCACTAATGTTATCAATCATAGCTATGCTTGCTTTATTCCGTTTCAAACTTGGAATGATGACTACTTTAGCTGGTTGCTGCGCTATAGGAATTATTCTTCACTTTTTCGGGATAAGCGGCTAATCACTTATAACTATATAAAAATGTTTTAGTTGGACTTATTTGTCCAACTAAAACAGAGGTGGTCCCACATGTTTGAACAACTAAAAGCTTATTTATAAGTGATACTCTGCTCTAG
>NZ_JAZEYD010000003.1:0-265676 GCF_037027805.1 Acinetobacter sp. 161(2023)
TGCATTGATTGGATCAATCACCGGTGCAGCTGGCGCTGTGGTATCAACCGTCACTATAACATTTGCCGGGCTGCTGATATGGCCTTGCGCATCCACTGCTTGTGCATGGATGGTGATTGGGCCATCTGCAGTCACAGGAATTGTTGCTGTGATATAGCCATTGCTTAGATCAACCGCATTCACTGTGTGATTCGTGCCGTTAACAGTTACGACAGTACCCAACACTGCATCAGGACCCAACGCCACACGTGCATTAATGCTGCCGTCTGTGCCAAGTTCTGCTGCATTGATGATGCCATCACTGTTTAAGTCATCTGGTACTGTAATCGGACCAAGTAAGTTCGCTGCTGTGGTATCTACAGTCAATACCCCAGTCGTTGTTCCGACATTACCTGCAGGGTCAGTTGCAGTCACGGTCACGTTATGTGGACCATTCGTCAACACCGGAAGTGTATTGTCTGCAAGGGTCCAGGTACCGTTACCATTATTAGTTGCTAGATAGTTCACACCATCTACAGCCACCACCACTTTCGCAGTCGGATCATTCACTGTACCAGTTAATGGCGGTGTACTGTCATTAGTTAATACATCACTCAAAGTAACAGTCGGCGCTGTCGTATCAACCGTCAACACCCCAGTCGTAGTACCCACATTACCTGCAGGGTCTGTTGCAGTCACGGTTACCGTATGTGGACCATCCGTCAACCCTGGAAGCGTATTGTCTGCAAGTGTCCAGGTACCATTACCATTGTTCACTCCTGGATAGTTCACACCATCTACAGTCACCACCACTTTCGCAGTCGGATCGTTCACCGTACCAGTCAATGGCGGTGTGCTGTCATTGGTTAATGTAGTCGTTATAGCCACTGTTGGTGCAACTGCATCTACAATACCTGTACCAGGTAACGATGGGTTGCCTGCAGGGTCAGTCGCTGTTGCTGTCACCGTTTGACCATTGGTCAAGTCACCTGGGTTTGGCACTGTCCATTTACCATCAGGACCTGCAACTACAGTTGTTGTTGTACCATCCGGGAAGGTTACTTTTACAGTTGAACCTGCTTCCGCTATACCTGTAATTGGGTTAGTTGCATTAATCGGGTCAATTAACGGCGCAGTTGGTGCTGTGGTATCAACCGTCAATACACCAGTGCCTGTACCCACATTACCTGCAGGGTCGGTTGCAGTTACAGTTACCGTATGTGGACCGTCTGTCAACGCTGGCAGCGTATTGTCTGCAAGTGTCCAGGTTCCATTACCATTGTTCACTGCTGGATAGTTCACACCATCTACAGTCACCACCACTTTCGCAGCTGGATCATTCACAGTACCAGTTAAAGCTGGAGTACTGTCATTAGTTAATGCGTTATTAAATGCAACAACTGGTGGAGTAATGTCTGCAGAAACGATACCGCTACCTGGCAATGAAGTATTACCAGCTGGGTCTGTTGCGACTGCGGTAACAGTTTGACCATTGGTCAAGTCACCCGGGTTTGGCACGGTCCATTGACCGTTAGGACCTACCACCACAGTTGTTGTTGTACCATCCGGGAAAGTTACTTTTACAGTTGAACCTGCTTCCGCTGTACCTGTCACAGGATCAGTTGCATTAACTGGATTAAGTACTGGTGCATTTGGTGCTGTCGTATCAACCGTCAAGACTCCAGTACCTGTACCCACATTACCAGCAGGGTCTGTAGCTGTCACAGTCACCGTATGTGGACCATCCGTCAACGCTGGAAGCGTATTGTCTGCAAGTGTCCAAGTCCCATTACCATTATTCACCGCTGGATAGTTCACACCATCCACTGTCACCACTACTTTCGCAGTTGGATCATTCACCGTACCAGTTAAAGCTGGAGTACTGTCATTGGTTAATGCGTTATTAAATACAACAACTGGCGGAGTAATGTCTGCAGAAACGATACCGCTACCTGGCAATGAAGTATTACCTGCTGGATCAGTCGCTGTTGCTGTCACCGTTTGACCATTGGTCAAGTCACCTGGGTTTGGCACTGTCCATTGACCATTAGGGCCGACCACCACAGTTGTTGTTGTACCATCCGGGAAAATTACTTTTACAGTTGAACCTGCTTCCGCTGTACCTGTCACAGGATCAGTTGCATTAACTGGATTAAGCACTGGTACATTTGGTGCTGTCGTATCGACTGTCACCACTACATTTGTTGTACCCACATTACCTGCAGGGTCGGTTGCAGTTACAGTCACGGTATGTGGACCATCCGTCAACGCTGGCAGCGTATTATCTGCAAGCGTCCAGGTCCCGTTACCATTATTGGTCGCTGGGTAGTTCACACCATCCACAGTCACCACTACTTTCGCAGTTGGATCGTTCACAGTACCGGCCAATGGCGGTGTGCTGTCATTGGTTAATGTAGTCGTCACAGTGACTGTTGGTGCAACTGCATCTACAATGCCTGTTGAAGGAGTTGATGGATTACCTGCTGGATCTGTTGCCACTGCGGTAACAGTTTGACCATTGGTCAAGTCACCCGGGTTTGGCACTGTCCATTGACCCGTAGGGCCTGCAACTACAGTTGTTGTTGTACCATCAGGGAAGGTTACTTTTACAGTTGAACCTGCTTCCGCTGTACCTGTAATTGGGTTAGTTGCATTGATCGGGTCAATTAACGGCGCAGTTGGTGCTGTGGTATCAACCGTCAATACGCCAGTGCCTGTACTCACATTACCTGCAGGGTCGGTTGCAGTTACAGTTACCGTATGTGGACCATCTGTTAACGCTGGCAGCGTATTGTCTGCAAGTGTCCAAGTACCGTTACCATTGTTCACCGCTGGATAGTTCACACCATCTACAGTCACCACCACTTTCGCAGTTGGATCATTCACCGTACCAGTCAATGGCGGTGTGCTGTCATTGGTTAATGTGTTATTAAACGCAACAACTGGTGGAGTAATGTCTGCAGAAACGATACCGCTACCTGGCAATGAAGTATTACCTGCAGGGTCTGTTGCGACTGCCGTAACAGTTTGACCATTAGTCAAGTCGCCTGGGTTTGGCACGCTCCATTGACCATTAGGGCCGACCACCACAGTTGTTGTTGTACCATCAGGGAAGGTTACTTTTACAGTTGAACCTGCTTCTGCTGTACCTGTCACAGGATCAGTTGCATTAACTGGATTAAGCACTGGTACATTTGGTGCTGTCGTATCAACTGTAACTACTACATTTGTTGTACCCACATTACCAGCGGGGTCTGTCGCTGTCACAGTCACGGTATGTGGACCATCCGTCAACGCTGGAAGCGTATTGTCTGCAAGCGTCCAGGTACCATTACCATTATTGGTCGCTGGATAGTTCACACCATCCACTGTCACCACGACTTTCGCAGTTGAATCATTCACCGTACCAGTTAAAGCTGGAGTACTGTCATTGGTTAATGTAGTCGTCACAGTGACTGTTGGTGCAACTGTATCTACAGTGCCAGTTGAAGGTGTTGATGGATTACCTGCTGGATCTGTCGCTGTTGCTGTCACCGTTTGACCATTGGTCAAGTCACCCGGGTTTGGCACGGTCCATTTACCATCAGGACCTGCAACTACAGTTGTTGTTGTACCATCCGGGAAGGTTACTTTTACAGTTGAACCTGCTTCAGCAGTTCCTGTTATTGGGTCTTTTGCATTAATAGGATCAATAACTGGCGCATTTGGTGCTGTCGTATCGACAGTATAAGTTTTTGACTCAGTAATATTGCTACTGTTACCAGCTGCATCGGTAAAGGTAACTTTTGCATCAATTGTTTTATCTGCATCAGCAACTAAACCGCTACCCGGTACACTTACACTCCATATACCAGCTACTTTATCTACAGTTGCAGTGTAAGTTACTCCATTCACAACTACTGTAACGACGGTATTTGCAGCATCTGCTGGAATATTTTTTAAGCTACCTGTAAGCGTAACATTACCAGCAGCTTCAGTTGAATTAATTACATTATCTGAAGTTATAGGATTAACAGAGAAAGTAACGCCATTTGTATTTGGTGGCGTAGTATCTGCTGGTGTTGAAGAATCCTTATTGCTACTATTATTTGATGCGGCAGCAATAATACCGCCTGCAACTAATGGAATAGCAGCCCATAACCATGGGTTCACACTAGCATCATGATAAAGTAATGGTTGAATTGAAGAAATAGGCTGATAAATAACATCAGACACTAATGCCTGTGGAGCTTCTGCCGGTAGAGCTGCTGGTAAATCTTCACCTAAAAGTGCTTGTGGCTCAACATCACTGTCGGCATCAGCATCTGCATCGGCGTCTGCATCATTTTCAGCATCTTTGAATTTTGCCCAGATTAACTGTCCATTTTCGTCTTGAAAAACAAGGCTGTTATCTTTAGGCTCAGCTGTTCCACTAAAAAAGCCTTCAATAACAATAGTCTCACCGTTTTTAAGGCGAATGACTGCATTGGTTCCCTCCCTATTGACTACCAATACATCACTGGCAGCCACTTTTACCAATACGACTGAAGCTTCTGAAAGTTTTGCAGAAGTTCCCTTGATGGTTGACAAGGTGTCGTGACTATCCTTGGCAATAATTTGTATTTCAGGCATATCTGTATTCCTTTTATATTATTGATTTAAATGATTTTATGTATAATTCTTTTTACTTAATATTTTTAAGTTTTTGACCTACAACTTAAAAACCTTAAGTAATGTGATCATTTTTACATTAACCACTTTAAAATAAAAAAAACAAATACTAAAGTACCTATAGAAAAAATTTTAATTAATACAAATTATATATAAGTCTTCTTTAAGTTTATCTTGTGTTAATTTAATGGAAAATTTCTTTAAATGTTTTATATATAAAACAAATTTCTTATTTAACTCTTGACCATTTGTTGAAATTTCATTTAATTAAAATATTTATATAACAACCATTGATATCTTAATAAAATAAAATATATTATTAATGATATATATAGAAAAAAAAGGCTTTAGGTAATATTTCACTATTACACTAAAACCTAATTTTTAAATATCTTATAAAATTTAAAACTGCAAATATTTAGAAATTATCCGGACTCTCAAATCGTTTTACTTCTTGTAACTTATTTGGGTCATGCATTGTTGCAATTCCATCTTCAGTTTTTTGGTCTACCAGAATATCTGGATTAAAAACGGTAATCGTTTCTCTACCTAGCGCATCCTCTCCAACAATATATTGAAAGCCTCTCCGATTCATCTTATGACACAATCTTTGATATAAACCTTTTAAGCCTTCAGTTTCTTCATTAGGATTATAATAAAAAGCATTCATCACAGCTGGTAGGCCTAGACCACATACGATGCCTGATAACAATACACTAATAAACGTATAACCAATCAGGATACTGCTATATGGACTTAAGGCTGGAATATTGGCAACTGCCAAAATCAATGCAAGTGAAATCCCCCCTCGCACCCCACCCCAAGATAAAATGGTTAAACTACCGTTATAACTTTTCATTTTCCGCATGTTCGGGAAAAAGGCAAAAGCCATGAAGTTGGCTGCAAAACGAGAGATATGTAGAATAAAGAAGGCAACAATACCACCTAAAATCAGGCTAAAGTTTAAATCAAGAATAAATAACTCTAGACCAATTAAAGTAAACAGGAATGAGTTGATAATTCCTTCTACAGTATGCCAAAAATGATTAACTTCTTGAATCTCGCGCTCTTCGCGTATCTCTTTCCATTTGTTTCCAACAATCAAACCACCAATTACACAGGCAATCGGTGCTGATGCATGGGCAAACAAAGCAACCAAATATGCTCCACTCGCAAGCAAAGCTGTGGTTAAAATCAGGGACTCCATTTCATGTTTACCACGTAATAGACGTAACACCCCCACCCCAAATGCCCAACCAATCCCGACAGCAACAACAATTTCATAGAGTAAAGCTTCTAATGTCGCCATCAATGAGAAATGTTCACCCTGTAAAACATTGAGCAAAGTCATAAATAATGCAATACACATTGCATCATTAAATAGTGACTCACCTTCTAGCTTAACAATCAAATGATGCGGTGCACGTATCGAACTAAGTACACCCTTAATACCAATAGGGTCTGTTGCGCCTAAAGCCGCACCTAAAAGTAACAGCACCAAAATTGGCACGTGATATCCAACCAATAGTTGAAACCCGTAGAGCAATCCACCAAATAAAACAGCGCAAATGACCAATGCAATGGTGGCCAAAATACTAATTTGCTTCCAGTAACTTCTTAAATCAGAAATTTTAAATTTAAGGGCTGAAGAAGTTAGAATAAAACAGATGACACCATTAATTAAAAAATCATAAAAATCGATATGGCGTACTGCTTCTTCAATATTATGAATATTAATAGTAATAAACTGATTACCATTTAGTAGGCTTGCGCCCCATTGCAAGATAAAGACAAAAATTGCTGAGACCAGTGGTACACCAATAGCCTGTGGAAAGCCTAAAATGCGCTTATTAAAGATTGTGGTTGCAATTGATAGCGCAAAAACCACTGTGAATGCTTGTAGTAGAAAAAAATTACCCATGAATACCCTTCTTCTGGGTCAACGACCAAATAAGAGAAACTTTGTTAGATCGACCAAACTTAATAAAAAAACTGGCATCAAAAATGCCATAATCATAAAAAACAGAAATTAGGACACAAGTTTAACGAATTGAATGAACAATCTACCACTCTGTTAAATTTCTTAACATTATTTATAGTTATGATCTAAAGAAAAACGGATGAGCTTCTTAAATATGTTTAACAAGACTCATCCTATAAAATCTTAAACTGGATTGTTAAAAGTATCACATTGGTTAATATCGCCAGTTTTTAAACCAACTTGGAACCAGTGCATTCGCTGTTCACTACTACCATGCGTAAAGCTATCTGGAACAACCTGACCAGTAGAGCGCTTCTGTAAATAATCATCTCCAATTTTTTGAGCTGCATCCATCGCCTCTTCAACATCTCCGGATTCTAAAAACTGAGTACGTTGCTGATTATGATTTGCCCATATACCCGCTAAACAGTCAGCTTGTAATTCTTGACGTACGGATAATTGGTTACCTTCTCTTTGACTGGCTTGTGAACGAGCTTGTTGCACTTGAGAAGAAATACCAAGCAAAGTTTGAACGTGGTGACCTACTTCATGCGCAACAACATAGGCTTGGGCAAAATCTCCTGCCTGATCTTGGCGAGAAAGCTCTGTTTTATTTTGCTCACCCGATATACCCATTTGCTCACGCATATCTTTAAAAAATTGGGTATCGATATAAACCTTCTGATCAGCCGGACAATAAAAGGGTCCCATTGCAGATTGAGCTGTACCACAACCTGACTGAATTCTTCCGCTAAATAAAACCAACTTTGGGGGGGTATAGGTTTTGCCTAGCTGTTTAAATATAGGCGTCCACGTATCTTCTGTATCTGCTAATACTGTCCCAACAAAATCTGAGGCTTCTTTTTGCTCAGGTGTTAAACTTTGCGGTGTAGTTGCATTTGACTGCTGTGAAGCAGTAACTTGCTGCGTTGCCTGATAAGCCATTTGTGGATCAACGCCAAAAAATTTCCATGCGACAAATGCTACGACTAAACCAATAATACTAATACCACCAGCTTTAACACCGCCCCCACCTCGACGGTCCTCAACATTGGTACTGACTCTACGATCTCTCCAACGCATAACGTCCCTCTTCTTTTTAAATGACCTGATTAACCAGAAGCTTTTGGCCACATTTTCTGTATTAAACTCATAATTAATAGAACAATTGCACCAGCAATCATTCCAATCGCAAAGTTCATTAATGTTGGTGTTAAAGCACCAATGATATTTCCTACCGCTGGGATAGTCTCAACATGGTCCACTGTATTTTCAGTTAAATGATGTAATAAAGGAATAGTATGATTAATAATCCCTCCCCCTACCAAAAACATTGCAATAGTGCCCACGATCGAAAGTAATTTCATCAAAATAGGTGCAAAAGCTAATAAACCTCGACCTATAGTTTGCTTAAATGAGGCAGTTTGCTTCGTTAAATATAATCCCAAATCATCAATCTTAACAATCATGCCAACTAAGCCATAAACGCCAATTGTCATGACGACTGCAATAATGCTAAGAACACTTACCTTCGTCATTAAAGTCGCTGTAGCCACAGTACCGAGAGTAATCACGACAATTTCGGCAGATAAAATAAAGTCTGTTCGAATGGCTCCTTTTACTTTTTCTTTTTCAAAATTTGCTAAATCTAATCCTTCACTATCAAATTCTGCCTTTGCTTCTTCTGATGTAGAGGGCTTTTTATGCATAATCGTATGAAGAACTTTTTCCACGCCTTCATAACATAAAAATAAACCACCTAGCATCAATAACGGGTTAATCAGCCAAGGCGCTATAACACTAATTAATAATGCTAAAGGTACTAAAATAAGCTTATTAACTAAGGAACCTTTCGCGACTTTCCACACAATAGGTAATTCACGATCTGCTCGCACACCTGTTACCTGTTGCGCATTTAAAGCCAAATCATCACCTAAGACACCGGCAGTTTTCTTTGCTGCCATTTTGCTCATTAAAGCGACATCATCTAAAATTGTTGCAATATCATCTAGTAATAAAAGTAAGCCACTTGCCATTTCTTATCCAAGTTTGTATTTATTTAGCTATTGTAAGATGAAACTTTCTAATTTCTGTAATTTTACTGAATAAATTCACATTATTATTTTAAGAAAGTTTAACCAATTGCTGACGAATTTTTTTTATTTCCCGTACAATAATGCCAATCTTTTATATTACAGGGCTTACTATCCCTGATTAAGCCAATACGATAGTGGAATAAATAATGAGTAATGTTGATCAGCGTCCAATTATTTTGACAGGCGACCGCCCAACCGGACAACTTCATCTTGGGCATTTTGTCGGTTCTTTGCGTTCACGTGTAGGTTTACAGGATAGCCACCATCAACATCTCTTATTAGCAGATGCTCAAGCATTAACAGACAATGCAGATAACCCAGATAAAGTCCGTCGTAATATTTTGGAAGTTGCTCTAGATTATTTAGCTGTAGGTATTGATCCAACAAAAACCACGATTTGCGTACAATCATGCTTGCCAGCACTGAATGAGCTCACCATGCTCTATCTTAACTTTGTGACGGTTGCACGCTTAGAACGTAACCCGACCATTAAGTCTGAGATTCAAATGCGCGGTTTTGAGCGTGACATTCCAGCTGGTTTCCTCTGCTACCCTGTTGCTCAAGCAGCTGACATTACTGCTTTCAAAGCGACTGTGGTTCCAGTGGGTGAAGATCAAATTCCAATGATTGAACAAACCAATGAAATCGTACGTCGAATAAACCGTCAAATTGGCCAAGACCTTTTACCTGAATGTAAAGCTTTGCTTTCAAATATGGCACGTTTACCTGGTTTTGATGGCAAGGCAAAAATGTCTAAATCATTAGGTAATACCATTGTTTTAAATGCTTCTGATAAAGACATCAAAAAAGCTGTAAACGCAATGTATACCGACCCAAATCATCTTCGTATTGAAGATCCAGGTCAGGTGGAAGGAAATATTGTATTTACTTACTTAGATGCATTTGATCCAAATAAAGAAGAAGTTGAAGAACTAAAAGCACATTATCGCCGTGGTGGTCTTGGTGATGGTACTGTTAAGAAACGTCTTGAAGGTGTTTTGAAGGAATTAATCAGCCCTATTCGTGAACGTCGTGAAGAACTTGCTAAAGATCCTGACTACATTATGGATGTTTTACGTCAAGGTACAGATAAGTGTCGTCTTATTACTCAACAAACCTTAGATGAAGTTAAAGATGGTTTAGGATTATTTAAATTCTAATTCTCTTAAAAACTAAAAGCCCTTCGGGGCTTTTTTTATGCTTCTTTAATCCATAGCATTAATTTTTTAGAATTACTAATGTATACGCTGCCATTCACATGCTTTTACCCTATTAACGTGAAGTAACACTTATTAACGCTAATAGCGATGAAGAATTTCTTAACTATCTCTAATATTCATGGTGTAGGTTATATTATATGAACCTCACGACATTTCTCCTTAAACCGAAACTGTTTTTACAGATTCGTTGTTCTACGCAATGATCACCCCAATCATTGCGTATTTTTTTGCTTAAATATTTTGTTTTCTTTAGAAATTTTATTTTTTGATTATTTATTTTTATTTAATAGATAAAAAAAACACCGCATCATTTTCAGATGCGGTGTTTTTTAAGATTCAGGATAAAGCGATTAAGCTAAACCTTTCTCTTTTAAAACTTGCAACATTGTTGAACCAAGCTCAGCTGGGCTACGAGTGTAGGCCATTCCAGCGCGTTCAAACGCAGCGAATTTCTCTTCAGCTGTACCTTGACCACCAGAAATGATCGCGCCAGCGTGACCCATACGCTTACCTTTAGGTGCAGTTACACCAGCAATGTAACCTACTACAGGCTTAGTCACGTTAGATTTGATGAATTCAGCAGCTTCTTCTTCAGCTGTACCACCGATCTCACCGATCATGATGATAGCATCAGTATCTGGGTCGTCTTGGAACAATTGAAGAGCTTCGATTTGGTTCATACCTGGGATTGGGTCACCACCAATACCGATACAAGTAGACTGACCTAAACCAAGCTTAGTTGTTTGAGCAACAGCTTCATAAGTCAATGTACCTGAACGTGAGATGATACCAATACGACCTGGTTGGTGAATGTGACCAGGCATAATACCAATCTTACATTCGCCTGGAGTGATCACACCTGGGCAGTTAGGACCAACTAAACGAGTACCGTTACCGTTAGTTTCTAAGTAGCGTTTTGCTTTAAGCATGTCAATTGTTGGAACACCTTCAGTGATCACAACGATTAGGCCAACACCTGAATCAACCGCTTCAACGATAGAGTCTAAAACGAATGGAGCTGGTACATAAATTACAGATGCATCTGCATTTGTTTCACGTACAGCTTCTTTCATTGTGTTGAATACTGGTAGGTCAAGGTGAGTAGTACCACCTTTACCTGGAGTAACACCACCAACAACTTTTGTACCGTAGTCTAAAGCTTGTGCAGAGTGGAAAGTACCGTTTTTACCAGTAAAACCTTGTACCAATACTTTAGTGTCTTTATTAATTAATACGCTCATGATTGATACTCCCCTTACGCTTTAACTGCAGCTACAACTTTTTCTGCGGCATCAGACAAGCCGTTCGCAGAAATTAATTTCAAACCAGATTCGTCAAGTAATTTAGCACCTAACTCAGCGTTGTTACCTTCTAAACGAACAACAACTGGAACAGTTACGTTTACTTCTTGAACCGCTGCAATAATCGCTTCAGCAATCATGTCACAACGTACGATACCACCAAAGATGTTAATTAAAACACCTTGTACAGATGTATCAGCAAGGATGATTTTGAACGCTTCGATTACGCGCTCTTTAGTCGCACCGCCACCAACGTCAAGGAAGTTTGCAGGCTGACCACCATAAAGTTTAATGATGTCCATAGTTGCCATTGCAAGACCAGCACCGTTAACCATACAACCGATGTTACCTTCTAAAGCAACATAGTTAAGATCAAATTCAGATGCTTTTAATTCACGCTCATTCTCTTGAGATTTGTCACGTAAAGCAGCAACTTTAGGTAAACGGTAAAGCGCGTTAGAGTCGATACCAACTTTTGCATCTACACATAAAATATCGCCATTTTCACGAACTGAAAGTGGGTTAATTTCGAATAATGCAAAGTCATTTTCTACAAATGCTTGGTAAGCAGCAGCCATAATTTTAACAAATTGGCTGATTTGCTTGTCTTTCAAACCTAAAGCAAACGCAACTTCACGCGCTTGGAATGGTTGTAAGCCAACTAATGGATCAACTTCAACTTTGATAATTTTTTCTGGAGTTTCTTCTGCAACTTTCTCGATTTCTACACCACCTTCTGTAGAAGCCATGAAAGTAATACGACGGCTAGAACGGTCTACAACCGCGCCCAAGTAAAGCTCACGCTCAACTGGGTATACGTCTTCAGCAACAATGATGCTGTTTACTGGTTGACCATTTGCATCAGTTTGATACGTTACAAGACGAGTACCAATAATGTTATTTGCAAACTCGATAACATCTTCTTTAGATTTTGCAACTTTAACGCCACCAGCCTTACCGCGACCACCAGCATGAACTTGCGCTTTCATTACCGCGAATTTACCACCAAGCTGTTCGAATGCAGCAACTGCTTCGTCTGCATTGGTTGCCAAGATACCTTCTTGTACCGGCATACCATATTCTTTCAATAACGCTTTAGCTTGATACTCATGTAAGTTCATTTAGTTACCTACTTAACTTTGTTTGTTGTCTTCAATTTGCGCAACATTCTCATGTTGTATATGCAAATTGCTGTCTACCTCTATCACCTTGATGTTTTTTTAATCACACCATCAAATGTGAAAAAGAGCGGAGAACCGCTCTTTATTTTATTTACGCTTACGTTGAATCGCGTGAATTGCACGACCATCTACAGCAAGTGCAGCTTCATGAACAACTTCAGAGAATGTTGGATGACCAAATGTCATTAACTGAAGATCTTCAACAGAAGATACAAATTCAAGTGCGATCATACCTTGGTGTACGATATCAGATGCAGCAGGTCCAATAACATGCATACCTAATAAACGGTCAGTTTTTGCATCAGCAACAAACTTAACGAAACCAGCACCTTCACCCGCTGCTAAAGCACGACCATTTACAGCAAAACCGAATTGACCAGTTTTAACTTCATGACCTTTTTCTTTAGCTTGTTCTTCAGTTAAACCAACCCATGCCGCTTCCGGATGCGTATAGATAACAGAAATGATTGTGTCATAGTTCACTTGAGCTGCATGACCGTGGATACGCTCAACAGCCATTACACCTTCTTCCATTGCTTTATGAGCAAGCATTGGACCGCGAACCAAGTCACCAATTGCATATACACCTTCTACAGAAGTTGCACAGAAATCATTTACTTCAACTAGACCACGTTCAGTCAATTTAATGCCTGAATCATCTGCCAACAAACCTTCTGCATAAGCTTTACGGCCTACACAAACGATTAATTTGTCAAAAGTCTGAGTTTTTTCTTCGCCACCTTGAGTGTATTTAACAGTCACTTCGCGACCATTAACTTCAGTACCAGCAACTTTAGCGCCAATACGAATATCAAGACCTTGCTTAGTTAAAAGTTTTTGGTAGTCTTTTGCCAAAGCTTTATCAGCCATTGGTAAAAATGCATCCATTGCTTCAAATACAACAACTTCAGCACCAAGACGACGCCAAACAGAACCAAGTTCTAAACCGATTACACCAGCACCAATAACACCTAAACGTTTAGGTACTTCTGGGAAGTTTAATGCGCCAGTTGAATCAACAATAATATCTTGATCTACAGGAGCTACTGGAATATTTACAGGTACAGAACCAGACGCAAGAATCACGTATTTAGGTTCTAAAACTTGAGTCTCACCTTCGTGTGAAACAAACTCAACTTTTTTACCAGCAAGTAATTTACCAGTACCTTTTAACCACTCAATACCATTGCCTTTAAGCAATTGATCGATACCACCAGTTAATTGGTCAACAATTTTGTCTTTACGAGCAAGAAGCTTAGCAAGATCAAAATTCACTTCACCTGTAGTAATACCGTGATCAGCTAAGTGATGCACTGTATCTTCATAACGATGTGAAGAGTCAAGTAATGCTTTAGAAGGGATACAACCTACGTTTAAGCATGTACCACCTAAAGATGGCTTACCGTTGTGAATACGTTTTTCGATACAAGCGACTTTAAAACCTAGTTGAGCAGCACGAATTGCAGCTTCATAACCACCAGGACCACCGCCAATAACAACAAGATCAAATTGTTGAGACATTGTTTATCTCCATGGTCCGAGATAGAGGATCACTCTATCTCGGTAATATTATTCGAAGAAATTAAAGATCAAGGATGAGTTTAGCTGGTTCTTCTAACAATTCTTTGATTGCTACCAAGAAACCTACTGCTTCTTTACCATCGATCATACGGTGGTCATAAGAAAGCGCTAAATACATCATTGGCAAGATTTCAACTTGACCATTTACAGCCATAGGACGCTCTTGGATTTTGTGCATACCCAAGATACCAGTTTGCGGCTGATTCAAAATTGGAGTTGAAAGTAATGAACCGAAAGTACCACCGTTAGTAATAGTGAAAGTACCACCAGTCATTTCTTCGATAGATAATTTACCATCGCGCGCTTTAGCAGCATAAGCACCAATACCTGCTTCAACTTCTGCATAGCTCATACGATCAGTATCACGTAATACTGGAACAACAAGACCACGATCAGAAGATACTGCAACACCGATATCATAGTAACCATGATAAACAATATCATCGCCATCAATTGAAGCATTTACCGCAGGATAGCGCTTAAGTGCTTCAGTTACAGCTTTAACAAAGAATGACATGAAGCCTAAACGAGCACCATGGCGTTTTTCAAACGCATCTTTATATTGCTTACGCAATTCCATGATTGGCTTCATGTTAACTTCGTTAAATGTAGTTAACATTGCAGTTTCTTGAGTTGCAGAAAGAAGACGCTCAGCTACACGCTTACGTAAACGAGTCATTGGAACGCGTTTTTCGATACGCTCACCAACAGCTACGCTTAACGGAGTAACGTTAGCAGCTGGTTTAGCTTGATGATTAGTCACATCTTCTTTAGTGATACGACCACCACGACCAGTACCTTGTACGTCAGCAGCAGCAATGCCAGTTTCAGACAAAGCTTTACGAACTGCAGGAGCTTGACCAGATACAGCTTCAGTGCGCTCAACAACAGGAGCTGCACCAGCTTGAGTTTGAGCAACTGCTTGCTCTACTGCAGGAGCAGCAGCTGCACCAGCACCAGCTTCAAACTGAGCAATCACTTCGTCAGAAAGAACTGTATCGCCTTCACCTTTAATGATTGCAACTAAGCTACCATCTGCAGGAGCAACCACTTCTAAAACAACTTTGTCGGTTTCAATATCACAGATTACTTCATCACGTGATACAGGTTCACCCACCTTTTTATGCCAAGTTGCGATGGTTCCATCTGCAACAGACTCTGGGAATACCGGTGCTTTAATTTCGGTTGCCATTATTGAGAATCTCCTGATTGTTCAGCTTCGATTGCCAATGCATCATTAATTAGCTGAGCTTGTTGTTTTGCATGCAAGTACGGTGAGCCACAAGCTGGTGCAGCAGAAGCTTCACGACCTGCAAAACTGATACGGATTTGTTTGCCAGATTTTAAGATATCGTCGTATAAACGCGGTGCGATAAATAACCAAGCGCCTTGGTTCTTCGGCTCTTCTTGTGTCCAAACAAGTTCTTTCACGTTTGGATATGCAGCCAAGATTTCTGCAAGACGTTGTTCTGGGTATGGATATAACTGTTCAATACGTACGATTGCGACGTTAGTTAAGTTTTGTTCACGACGTTTTTCGAGTAAGTCGTAATAAACTTTACCACCACAAAGTACAAGACGAGTTACATCAGACTTGTTAATTTGATCAACTTCATCAATTACAGTTTGGAATGAACCATTTGCAAGCTCATCTAAAGTTGAGGTTGCAAGTTTATGACGAAGTAAAGATTTCGGTGACATTACAATCAATGGCTTACGAATTGGGCGTACAGCTTGACGACGTAATGCATGGAAAATCTGTGCAGGTGTCGTTGGAGTGATCACTTGCATGTTATCTTCAGCACATAACTGTAAGAAACGTTCTAAACGAGCTGATGAGTGCTCTGGACCTTGACCTTCGAAACCGTGTGGTAACAACATTGTTAAACCACAAACTCGTTCCCACTTAGTCTCGCCAGAAGCAATAAACTGGTCAATTACAACCTGAGCACAGTTTACGAAGTCACCAAATTGCGCTTCCCAAATAATTAAGCTCTTAGGAATTGTAGTTGCATAACCATATTCAAATGCAAGAACAGCTTCTTCAGATAATAAAGAGTCGTAAATCGCAAAACGAGGCTGGTTTTCTTTGACATTGCAAAGTGGAATATACGTTGAACCATCTACCTGATTATGCAATTTTGCATGACGGTGTGAGAATGTACCACGCCCAACGTCTTCACCAGTAATACGAACAAGGTAATCTTCATCGATCAAGGTTGCGTAAGCTAAAGTTTCAGCAGCACCCCAGTTCAATGCAATTTCACCAGTTTGCATTTTCACACGATCTTCAATTACTTTTTGCACTTGACGCTGCATAACAAATCCTTCCGGAAGTTTGCTCATGCCTTCGCCTAATTCTTTTAAGCGATTTAAGTCAAATGAAGTATCCCAATCGTCTGTATAGTCATGGCCCAAATAAGGTGTCCAATCAACAAACATTTTTGTATTTGGTTCAAGCACCAAAGCGTTTGCCACATGGTTTCCGGCTTCTAAATCTGCACGGTAATCTTCAACCATTTGGTCTGCTTCAGCACGATCAATTACTTTTTGTTGAACAAGCTGATCTGAATAGAGTGTACGAGTTGTTGCTTTTTTAGCAATCACTTGATACATCAATGGTTGTGTACCAGACGGCTCATCTGCTTCGTTATGACCACGACGACGGTAACAGAACAAGTCAAGTACAACGTCTTTACGGAATTCATGACGGAAATCATGTGCTAATTGAGTAGCAAAGATTACTGCTTCAGGATCATCGCCATTCACATGGAAGATTGGCGTCTGAATCATTTTTGCAACGTCAGTACAATATTCAGTAGAGCGCGCATCACGTGGATCAGAAGTTGTAAAACCAACTTGGTTGTTCACGATAATGTGTACAGTACCACCAACCGTATAGCCACGAGTTTGTGACATCTGGAAGGTTTCCATGTTCACACCTTGACCTGCAAATGCAGCGTCACCATGAACAATGACTGGTAATACATCATCACCGCCGATGTCTCTACGACGCACTTGACGTGCACGTACAGAACCTTCAACTACAGGACCAACGATTTCCAAGTGAGATGGGTTAAATGCTAATGCCAAGTGAACTTCGCCACCAGGAGTCATTACATTACTTGAGAAACCTTGATGGTATTTAACGTCGCCAGAACCTTTCTTATGAATAGCTTTACCTTCAAACTCGCCAAACAAGTCTGCAGGGTTTTTACCCATAATATTAACAAGAAGGTTTAAACGGCCACGGTGTGGCATACCAATAACAACTTCTTTACAACCAACAGCACCAGCACGTTGAATGATTTCATTCACCATAGGAATAAAAGATTCACCACCTTCTACACCAAAGCGTTTCGCACCAACGTATTTATTACCTAGGAATTTTTCAAGCCCTTCTGCAGCGGTTAAACGCTCCAAGAACCCTTTCTTTTGATCATTTGTAAAATTAAGCTGACCACGAACACTTTCAAGACGTTGTTGAATCCAACGCTTTTCTTTTGTGTCCACGATATGCATATATTCAACACCGATTGAACCACAATAGATTGCTTCCATTGCTTCAATCATTTCAGCAAGCGTTGCTTCACTTTTGCCAATCTCAAGATTGCCTGTGTTGAATACTGTGTCTAAATCTGATTTGGTTAAACCATGTTCTGAAAGATCTAAATCAGGAATATCTTCACGCTTAGCAAGACCTAATGGATCTAACTTAGCTTTTTGATGTCCGCGATTACGATAAGCAGCAATAAGTTGTAAAACGCCAATTTGACGACGTTCATGCTCAGTACTTACCTTACTTTGTACAACAGGTTGAACACGATTAGCATTACGTCCTAGTAATAGGAATTGCTCACGCACAGCGCCGTGTGGTTGGTCACCCTTTGGATATTTATCGAAATATTGGCGCCAGTCCTCAGCTACAGAGGTTGGGGAAGACAGGTACTGCTCGTAAAGTTCTTCAATATACGCTGCACTATCAGCGGAAAGTTCAGTGTCAAGACGCAATGCGTCAGCAACTTCTTGCATTTGTGGACCCATTTCCTATTGCAAAAAATATTACAGGCTGCCTTTTAAGCACACCCATGATGCATAATGCCAAATTGGTAAAAAAGGCATTACTTACCCAACAGGTCTTTAAGACCATGGGGCGTCATACTACCTAGAGAGGAAACTCCATAGGTAATTAATGAATCACAACACCCTCAATGGCATCATCACTCACCTTATACTCGATTAAAACCGAGCAATTTTTTGCAAATCTTTTTAGAAAAATTAACTTTAAAATTAACTTTTCTAAAATGACTTTAACCATAAAAATTAAGCACAGATCTAAGATCGTGCTACTTAAATTAATTTCACTAGTATACGCTTTTTTCACCTATAACTTTGTGGCAAATCGTATCATGTTCTTAACGAACGATTGATTTTTTTGACACATACCACCTATAAATTGGCGAAATACATATGCGATTTTATCTTTTAATATATGGTGCAATATATAAAAACCTCATCTTTTTCGACCAAAGTCTAAAGTTTACATTATAAAGTTAAAAAAAAACGCACATCAAGGATGTGCGTTCTCTGTTTGTGCAGAATTAACCCGCTTGATCTAATAACATGCTACGGATGTGACCAATAGCTTTTGTAGGGTTTAGACCTTTAGGACATACTGACACACAGTTCATGATACCTTTACAACGGAACAAACTGAATGGATCGTCAAGACGAGACAAACGGTCTGCTGTAGCAGTATCACGAGAATCAATAATGAAACGGTATGCATTCAACAATGCTGAAGGACCCAAGAACTTGTCAGGATTCCACCAGAATGATGGACATGAAGTTGAACAACATGCACAAAGAATACATTCATACAAACCGTTTAAGTGTTCACGCTCTTCTGGAGACTGTAAACGCTCTTTAGGTGGAGCTGGCTGGTTATTGATCAAGAATGGCTGAATCTTGTCATATTGATCATAGAATTGGTTCATATCAACAACCAAATCTTTAACCACCGGCAAACCAGGTAATGGACGAATTACGATTTTCTCTGGTAAATCATTTAGGTTTTCTAAACAAGCCAAACCATTTTTACCATTGATATTCACACCATCCGAACCACAAATACCTTCACGGCAAGAACGACGGAATGTTAACGTTTCGTCTTGAACTTTCAATGCAAGTAATGCATCAAGCAACATACGGTGCTTATCAGTCAATTCAAGTTTGAAAGTTTGCATGTACGGCGCTTTATCCTTATCAGGATCATAGCGGTAGATTTCGAATGTACGAGTACCTCTACTCATCTTTATACTCCCGATTAGAATGTACGTGGTGCTGGCGGAATTGCATCAACAGTCAACGGTTTGAAGCGCACTGGCTTATATTCCAAACGGTTATCTGATGAATACCATAACGTGTGTTTCATCCACTCATCATCACGGCGACCGTATGAATAAGTTGGGTGATCAGCTGGTAATTCGTAATCAACTACAGTATGCGCACCACGACACTCTTTACGCGCAGCTGCTGAAATTAGAGTTGCTTTTGCAACTTCATACAAGTTTTCAACTTCAAGCGCTTCAACACGTGCAGTGTTAAATACTCTAGATTTATCTTTTAAGTGGATATTACGCACACGTGGTTCAAGAGCAAGAATCTCTTTAACACCCTTATCAAGCAATGCTTGAGTACGGAATACACCTGCATGGTCTTGAACGATATCACGAATTGCATCAGCAACTTCTTGAGCATTTTCACCAGCAGTTGAGTCATCCAACTTGCGTACACGAGCTAATGTTTGCCCTAATACATCTGTTGGAAGTGGCGCATATTCATCACCATGATGCTTAGTAACGTAATCGATAATGTGCTCACCAGCAGCTTTACCAAATACAACCAAGTCAAGAAGTGAGTTTGTACCTAAACGGTTTGCACCATGTACTGATACACAAGAACATTCGCCAATTGCATAGAAACCTTTTACAGGTTTAGTGTAGTTGTCTGTACCCACTTCAGGTAAACATACCTGACCATGCATATTCGTAGGAATACCACCCATTTGATAATGGATTGTTGGTACTACAGGAATCGCTTCTTTTGTGATATCAACGTTCGCGAATTTTTTACCAATCTCAAATACAGATGGTAAACGTTTCATGATTGTTTCAGCGCCCAAGTGAGTCATATCAAGTAAGATATAATCACCTTTTGGACCACAACCACGACCCTCTTTAATTTCTTGGTCCATAGAACGTGAAACGAAGTCACGTGGAGCCAAGTCTTTTAAAGTCGGTGCATAACGTTCCATGAACGGTTCGCCGTCTTTATTACGAAGGATTGCACCTTCACCACGACAACCTTCAGTCAACAATACACCAGCGCCCGCAACACCCGTTGGGTGGAACTGCCAGAACTCCATATCTTGTAATGGAATACCAGCACGAGCAGCCATACCAAGACCGTCACCAGTATTGATATAAGCATTTGTTGATGCACGGTAAACACGACCAGCACCACCAGTAGCAAATAATGTTGCTTTTGCTTGGAATACTGAAATGTTACCAGTTTCCTGGTCAATCGCTGTTACACCAAGAACATCACCAGCTTCGTTACGGATCAAATCAAGAGCGATCCATTCAACGAAGAATTGAGTACCCATTTTCACGTTACTTTGATAAAGCGTGTGCAATAATGCATGACCTGTACGGTCCGCAGCTGCACAAGCACGTGGAACTGGCTTATCACCATAGTTAGCAGAGTGACCACCGAACGGACGTTGGTAAATTGTACCATCAGCGTTACGGTCAAAAGGCATACCCATGTGTTCAAGTTCATACACAACTTTTGGTGCTTCACGACACATAAATTCAATTGCGTCTTGGTCACCTAACCAGTCAGAACCTTTTACTGTATCGTAAAAATGGAAATGCCAGTTATCTTCTTGCATATTACCTAACGACGCACCGATACCACCTTGAGCAGCTACAGTGTGCGAACGTGTCGGGAAAACTTTAGTGAGTACTGCAACTTTCAAACCTGCTTGAGCAAGTTGGTAAGATGCACGCATACCAGAACCACCACCACCAACTATAACTGCATCGAAAGTGAGGTTTTGAATATTTGAATAATCTTCTTTAGGGGTTATCGCGCCCATGATGTCTTCCTATCAATTCGCCCAGAAAATCTGGATACCCCAGATTGCGTACACAAACACTGCAATAATGACAGCCGTCGTCAGTACAAGGCGTAAACCTTTCGCTGAAGGACCCATTTGACGAGTAGTGACATAGTCAGTAAAAACTTGCCACATCCCAATCCATGCGTGTGCGATAAGTGATAAAATTGCCAATAAAGAGAAAATCTTCATTGGTAATGTCATCATGAAACCAGCCCATTGTTGATAGTCAAATCCGCCTTTGCAGAGAATCCAACCCAAAAGAACAACAGTATAGGCTGCTAATACAACCGCACTTACGCGCTGGATATACCAATCACGAGAACCTGAACCAGTTAAACCTGTAGCACTTTTCATTAGAACATAATCCATACAAAGGCTGCGATAATGGCTACCACAGATAAGATCAATGAAATTGTCGCTGCAATACGACCACTTTGCAGTTCTTCAGCAAAACCTAAATCTGCAAGTAAGTGCTTTACTCCAGCAATAAAGTGGAATAATAAGCCGGCTACAAATACCCAAACGATAAAACGTACAAGGATATTTCCAAACACGACATTTTTAACGTAGTCAAATCCTTCTGGTGAAGATAATGATTTATCTAAAATCCATAATAGAACTGGTACTAATAAGAAAACGATGACACCTGATAAACGGTGTAAAATTGATGCAATAGCCACGGGTGAGCGTAAATTTACCGCTAACACCTGACCCATGGACAAATTGACAGGTCTGTTGCTTTTCACAGCGGGCATCCTGTAGGTAGAAACTCCGACCGGAGTTTGTTGAATTAATTCCAAGGAAAGCTGGCATTGTTAGGCAAGCACAGCTCATGCCTAACCTATAAACGACACTGAATTATAAAACGCGAAGTATCAAAATACAAACAATCCACTTTCCCATTTAAGCAAAAAACAATTAAATAAGAATCATTCACAATGATATCACCCTATTAACCCTATTAAAAAGGTATACATAGTTCCATCATGTTATTGTTTAAAATAACTTTTTATTTAATTTCATTTTTTCTGAAATTTCTTTTAAATAAGTAAGTTTTAGACTAAAGATAAAGTTATAAATTCATCATATAAATAGAAAAATGTTAGTAACTCCTCATATTTTCAATAAAAGCCACAATTCAATTAAGTAAACGTACTTACATTCACCCCAAATCGGTCAAGCTAAAATACATTTGAGAAAGCAATTTTTATTGAAAATAGAAGTTTTTATTATTTTAACGCAGTTCAATTAGCTATTTTTTATACAATTAAACTTAAAAAAACACCAATATTCTTTGTTACAACTAAATAAAAATAGAGTTTTTCTTGTGTAGAAATTTGAAATTACACCATGAGTTTTATGATTTTTTTAATTGGATTGGCATTTTCTACCTACTTATCATTTTTAATCTTAATTTTAAAATTTGCTTACAATTAGACTGATACTTCATTTTTTTTCTGCACGTTCTTGTTGAATTGACTTATTATACCATCCCGATGCAGTGATTTTACTGACTTTTTTGCTCGGGTCTTGATGACTAACTCTCTGTGAGATCGTCATTTTTTATCCATAAGTATAATTGACAAAATTTCAGTACTCACTAATCTTATAGCAAATTTTGACACCGTCTGATTCGCACATGAGAACATTAGGATTTCGGGTCAGATCAACATTCACCAGGACAGGAGATCTATTGAATGTCTGAAGCAAATGGCAAAAAAGCCGTATTACATCTTGATGGCAAAGAAATTGGATTACCAATCTACAGTGGCACTTTAGGTCCAGATGTAATTGATGTCAGCAGCATATTGAAAGAAGGTCATTTCACTTTCGATCCTGGTTTTATGGCGACAGCTGCATGCGAGTCTAAAATTACGTTCATTGATGGTGACAAAGGTATTTTATTACACCGCGGTTACCCAATTGATCAGTTAGCAACTCAAGCAGACTATCTTGAAACTTGCTACTTGCTATTAAATGGCGAGCTTCCAACTGCTGAACAAAAAACAGAATTTGATGCCAAAGTTCGCGCTCATACGATGGTTCACGACCAAGTTAGCCGTTTCTTCAATGGTTTCCGTCGTGATGCTCATCCTATGGCAATCATGGTTGGTGTTGTTGGTGCATTATCTGCGTTCTATCACAACAACCTTGACATTGAAGACATCAATCACCGTGAAATCACTGCGATTCGTCTAATTGCAAAAATTCCAACGCTTGCTGCTTGGAGTTACAAATACACAGTAGGTCAACCATTCATCTATCCACGTAATGACTTAAATTACGCGGAAAACTTCTTACACATGATGTTTGCTACCCCTGCTGACCGTGATTACAAAGTAAATCCTGTTCTTGCTCGCGCAATGGATCGTATCTTCACGCTTCATGCTGATCACGAACAAAATGCTTCGACATCTACAGTACGTCTTGCTGGTTCTACTGGTGCAAATCCATACGCATGTATCTCTTCAGGTATTTCTGCGCTTTGGGGACCTGCTCACGGTGGTGCAAACGAAGCTGTTCTTAAGATGCTTGATGAAATCGGTAGTGTAGAAAACGTTGCCGAGTTCATGGAAAAAGTTAAACGTAAAGAAGTTAAACTCATGGGCTTCGGTCACCGCGTTTACAAAAACTTCGACCCACGTGCTAAAGTCATGAAACAAACTTGTGACGAAGTTCTTGCAGCATTAAATATCAATGATCCTCAATTAGCGCTTGCTATGGAACTTGAACGCATTGCATTGAACGACCCGTACTTTGTTGAACGTAAACTTTACCCTAACGTAGATTTCTACTCAGGTATCATCCTTAAAGCGATTGGTATCCCAACAGAAATGTTTACGGTAATCTTTGCACTTGCACGTACAGTAGGCTGGATCAGCCACTGGTTAGAAATGCACAGCGCACCATACAAAATCGGTCGTCCTCGCCAGCTTTATACTGGTCCGACTCAGCGCGATATCAAACGTTAATATTCGAAAGAAAATTAATGATAAAAAAGCTGCCTTCTGGCAGCTTTTTTATTGAGATATATTCAATTCAATCTACAAACTTATTCTTCGTCAAAAACACTTAACAGATGATGACTAATTCCATTAGCTCTTAACCAAGCCAACTCATAACTTGCTTTAGCCAAAGCTAAAACGCGCCTTTCAAATTCAACCCATATTGTTTTGACTTGAGGCTCCGAAATACCCAAACCACTTTCTGTTGCCAGATGCTTATTTTTCTCACATATTTTTAAAGCATGATAAAGTTTGCGGCCTTTACTCGTCCCTTCCATCAACCGAACACGTTTACTTAAAATAAATCCCTCTACATGCTGCAAGTTCGCATGAGGTAACATCGGTACTAAAATTTGATTCAGTTGATCATCTAAACGCTTCCATACAGCTAAACGCTGCTCTGCTGTATAAGTATTCCATTGAATCACTTCATGGTTAAAACGGCGACAACCACGGCAAACCTGATCACCAAAAACTGTTGAACAACGCCCTGCACATGGGGTGAGAGAGAGCATTCGATGATCATTACTCAAAACAAACTCCTTAAATAAACCATATACTTTTTATGGTTTTCTCGCTTATTACACATTTTCGCGCTAAAATATGCGCCTTAAATTTATATCTTAATACATTTGGAGTTTTCCATGAACGCTACTGTAGAACAGCTTGCACCTGTAGAACAGCAAGCGACCGCAGGTTGGGTTGTTGCCGCACTATATCAATTTAAAGAAGTTCAAGATCCTACAGATCTTCAGCAACGTCTATTAGACTTAGTGAAAACAATTAACCTTTGTGGAACTCTGATTGTAGCAGGTGAAGGAATTAATGGTACTGTTGCGGGCGACCGTGTAGCAATTGATAGCCTCTGTCAATTTTTACTCAATGAAGGTTTTGCCTCTATGGAATATAAAGAATCCCATAGTTCTGACAAACCTTTCCGTAAAATGAAAATTAAACTTAAAGAAGAGATTGTGACTTTAGGTGTTGAAGTTAAACCTCGCGATTTAGTGGGCCACTACCTTGATCCAAAAGAGTGGAATGATTTAATTGCACGTGATGATGTAATTTTAATCGATACGCGTAATGATTATGAATATAAGGCGGGTACTTTCAAAGGTGCAATCGACCCTAAAACTGAGACATTCCGCGAGTTTCCAGAATATGTTAAAAAAGAGCTAGAGCAACATAAAGATAAAAAAATTGCGATGTTCTGTACAGGTGGTATTCGCTGTGAGAAATCAACCTCTTTACTTCTCCAAGAAGGATTTACAGAGGTTTACCACCTTAAGGGCGGTATTCTTAAATATTTAGAAGAGACCCCTGCTGATGAAAGCTTATGGGAAGGCGAATGTTTCGTATTTGACGGACGTACTGCTGTAACTCATGGCGTTGAGGAAGGCGTAAATATTAAATGTCACGCTTGTGGTTGGCCATTAACTCCTGAAGAGTCAGCTTTAACGAGTTATGAACATGGTGTTTCTTGCGTGTATTGCATCGACAAGACAACTGAAAAACAAAAAGCTGGCTTCCGTATGCGCCAGTCGCAAATTGCAGCTGCAAAGCGTAAACGTTTATAATTTTTAATGAAAAGGCATTTAGTTTTCTAAATGCCTTTTTTATAGAAATACTAAATAATAAAAATATTTTGGCTACGTATTCCTTCAAAACCAATTCATTCACTGAAAGCTAGTTTTAAAACTTTTAACACCAAGCTCCACCAGATTATGAGAACAAATCGTTCAATATTCTGATTAAAGCTCTAAATTTAAGATAAAATCTTAAAAAAAGACGGCTTCATTCATTAATCAATTAAAAAGCCAAAGCATAAAAAACGCCCTAGAAAGGACGTTATTTACTATTTCTTCTAATAAATTAATTTGGCGTATGATACATCAAGTATAATTCATTCAAATTATCTGGAATTTCTTCTGCCAGTTCATCCATTAACTGTCCATTGCGACGGAAAGATTCCATCTGCGGATCTTCTTCATCAATTCCACTAAATACCATCATTGGTAAAGTTAAATCAATTAATTGTTCTTCATGTTCAGGGGCAAACCATGCCTCTTCATTTAAGAACATTGCATCAACAAATCCCACACTCCAGTCGCCTAAGCTGGATTCAACATCAGCTTCTTCAATTTCAAATGGAAATGCAATTCCATTTTCATTTGCTAAATCTTGTCGAATTGACTCTAACCACGCCTTGATTTGCTGAATAATTTCAGCAGGAACCTTCTTATGGTTATTATCAAATAGCTCATCTAACCAACGGTCAAACTGAGGGCCTACTGCAATTGCACACAGAAAACCATGAGTTGCAGCGAAATCTAGACCATACTCATTGTGGTCTCCATCTAGATATTCACTTAATTGGTCTAAATCTAACGCACTCATTGTGTTACCTGACTATAAAAAAGAAATCTACGATAGCATAGCATTTAAGCTGACGATGCCCTATTCAGATTTGATTAGTCTTCATCATCAAGATCATCATCGTCTAAATCATAATCAAAATCTTTCAACTCACGCTCTAAACGGCGTTGAGCTAATAGATCATCGATTAATCTACGTTTTTCTAATGATTCTTTCGCAGTGATTTTGCCTGATGACTCATCAAAACCGACATCATCATCATCACCGTAGCTATCATCTAGTTCAAAATCTGTAGAAGACACTAAAACTACCTCTAATGAAAAAATGTGAATGGGTCTAGGCGCTATTTATCTCTCTTACAGAACCATGTCAAGTTTTATTTATATTTTTTTCATTAAACTGCATATTTGTACTTTTTTTCACCCAAAAAATTGTGTATTTATAAAACTGAACTATTTTTCTGATCAAGAAAAAATTCTATGATCTTTTCTATGATTTAAGCTTGAAAAAAATGATTTTAGCCCAATATTCAAAAAACAGACGTGAATTCAAAGATATTTTTTATTTAACGGTTACCGATCAAATCCAAAATATTTCAAGTAAATTGTGCTATCATGCACGGTTTTTCACTGCCACAGATTCAACGAAGAGTAAGCAAAGATGAGCGATATGCATTCCCCTACTTCTCAAGTAGCGGCTCTGATTAGCCGAGGCAAAGAACAAGGTTACTTAACTTACGCTGAGGTTAACGATCATCTGCCGGACTCGATTACTGAAAGCGAACAGATTGAAGACATTATTCAAATGCTTCAAGACGTTGGTATTCCTGTACACGAGCGTGCACCTGAATCTGACGATACCATGTTCGGTGAGTCAACTGACACAGCTGATGAAGTTGCTGAAGAAGAAGCTGCTGCCGTACTTGCATCGGTTGAAAATGAGCCTGGACGTACGACAGACCCTGTACGTATGTACATGCGTGAAATGGGTACAGTTGAACTATTAACCCGTGAAGGTGAAATCAGCATTGCAAAACGTATTGAAGAAGGGATTCGTGATGTCCTTAATTCAATTGCGTACTGGCCAAATGCTGTTGAAGTTGTATTAAAAGAATATAATGATTTCTTGACTGGCGAACGTCGCCTTGCCGATATTTTATCTGGCTATCTTGATCCTGAAACTGACGAAGAGATTCCTGAAGTTCTAGAAGAAGAAACAGAACTTGAGGAAGAAGAAGCGCCAGCTACGCCAGCAAAAGAAGTTAAGCTTGACGACGATGAAGAAGATGAAGAGTCAGAAAGCGATGACGACTCTGAAGGTGAATCTGGTCCAGACCCTGAAGTTGCAAAAGTTCGTTTTAATGAACTTGAAGCTGCATGGACTAAAACAAAAGCTATTATTGCGAAACATGGTCGTAACAGCCCAGAAGCTGAGGAAGCATTAGAAGCTTTAGCTACTGTGTTCATGATGTTTAAATTTACACCACGTTTATTTGACATCATTTCTGAAATGATTCGTGGTACACATGAGCAAATTCGCGCCAACGAACGTGAAGTTATGCGTTATGCAGTACGTCGTGGCCGTATGGATCGCACTCAATTCCGTACATCTTTCCCTAAGCAAGAATCTAATCCAGCTTGGTTAGATGAACAGATTGCTAAAGCTCCTGCTGAAATCAAGGCGCATTTAGAAAAGGTTCGTCCAGATGTTTTAGCATTTCAGCAAAAGATTGCAGATATTGAGAAAGAACTTAATTTAAGCGTTGCTGAAATTAAAGATATTTCTAAGCGTATGGCGATTGGCGAAGCGAAAGCGCGTCGTGCTAAAAAAGAAATGGTAGAAGCCAACCTTCGTTTGGTAATTTCGATTGCGAAAAAATATACCAACCGTGGTTTACAGTTCCTTGACTTGATTCAAGAAGGGAACATTGGTTTGATGAAAGCTGTAGACAAGTTTGAATATCGTCGTGGTTATAAATTCTCGACTTATGCAACTTGGTGGATTCGTCAGGCGATTACCCGTTCGATTGCCGATCAGGCTCGTACAATTCGTATTCCTGTACATATGATTGAAACGATTAACAAGATCAACCGTGTATCTCGTCAATTGTTACAAGAAATGGGCCGCGAACCGACACCTGAAGAATTAGGTGAACGTTTAGAAATGGACGAAGTTAAGGTTCGTAAGGTACTTAAAATTGCCAAAGAACCGATTTCAATGGAAACACCTATCGGTGATGATGAAGATTCGCATCTTGGTGATTTCATTGAAGATCAAAACATCACTTCACCAATTGATGCTGCGACTTCAGAAGGCTTAAAAGAAGCAACACGCGAAGTACTTGAAAACTTAACTGAACGTGAAGCAAAAGTATTGAAGATGCGTTTTGGTATTGATATGCCAACCGATCACACACTAGAAGAAGTGGGTAAGCAGTTTGACGTAACACGTGAACGTATTCGTCAGATTGAAGCGAAAGCGTTGCGTAAATTGCGCCACCCTTCTCGTTCTGAACACTTACGTTCTTTCTTAGAAAATGACTAAGTTTTGAAGGCTTGAAATTTCAAAACCAAGCCCCATTTAATAGAAAGAGCTATAAACGCCTGCGATGATGCAGGCGTTTCAAATCATGAGGTAACTTATGTTAGACCGCACTCCATCTCGCGAACTACAAGAACATCTTTGGGTATTTCCGATGGATTATCCAATTAAACTTATTGGCGATGCGGGTGAAGAATTACGTGTTGCTGTACTCGATATTTTGGTAAAACATTTTCCAGACTTCGACCATACAACACTAAAAGTTCAAGAATCTCGCACCGGCAAGTATCATTCTTTAACAGCACAATTACGCTTTGAAGAATTGGAACAAGTTCATGCACTTTATGCTGACTTGGCTGCTTGTCCGCAGATTAGAACTGCGCTTTAATTTTAAGTTCTTCAATCAATACCACAGTTAGACATTCTTACTGTGGTATTTTTTTGGAAATTTTTAAGCCATTCAACAATGAAAAAACAATACAAATATTTGGAACTACTATTATAAAATCCTTTAAAATTACAGGGTTTTCGGCTTCTATCTTGCAGATATTAACGGGCCGCATAAACTAACTTATAGGAATATATTGTGATGAGCCTTGATAAACCTAACTTGATCATTCGCCAATGGAACGATTTACAAGATTATCAAAGCAAATTTGAAACCATGAAACTCTTAACAAACGAGCGTGATCAAGATACGCCTGATGAGCTATGGTTACTTCAACATCATAATGTATTAACTCAAGGCCAAGCTGGTAAACCAGAACATATCCTAATTTCATCAGACATTCCTATAGTACAAACTGACCGTGGTGGGCAAGTGACTTGGCATGGTCCAGGTCAACTCGTCGCTTACTTCATGTTTGATCTTAATCGTCTAAAATGGAACGTACGCACATTGGTCAGTTTTGCTGAACAATTCATGATAGATGTTTTGAAAAAGTATGGAATTGAAGCTTATGCCAAGCCTGATGCGCCTGGAGTATATGTAGATGGCCGCAAGATTGGTTCCTTAGGTTTTAAAATTCGCCGTGGTCGTAGTTACCATGGATTAGCACTCAATCTGGACTGTGCTTTAGATGGATTCCAGACCATCAATCCTTGTGGCTATGCAGGCTTGGAAATGGTACGTATACAAGATTTAGTGACTCCTTATCCATCATTTGGTCAACTTTGTCAGGAATTTATTGAGTATATTAATAGCACTGGGTACTTTAATGACCTTAAAGTCAAATATGAATAAATCGCTTTGCGATGAAATAAAAATAGATTAGAGTAATTACTCTAAATTTGCTTTCGCATAATTTTAACAAGGGATACGCGAGTGATTTCGACAAAAGCGGTAAAGCCGACTCTGCAACTTGCCTACGTTAAGCTCATGATGGATGTTATTGGTCGTGGCTTAGTCATGGCAAGTCAAGTGGACTCGGAAATACAAGAGGAAGTATCTAAATTTCCTGTTCACTTTGTACTTTCAATGAATGTTTTTCCGAATGGACCAGCATTTTTTGCTCGAGTGACAGAGGACAAACAGCTAGAACTACTTCAAAGAGCTGAAAAAAAACCAGACTTAACGATTACCTTCAAACATGTCACTCATGCCTTTTTAGTGTTTTCTTTTCAAGAAAGTACCGCTCAGGCATTTGCCAATGACCGAATGATTGCCGATGGCGATGTATCTGCGGCTATCCGCTTAGTACGCTGTCTAAATAAAATGGAATCTCTTATTTTACCTAAATTAGTTGCTTCACTAGCAGTCAAAGAATACCCAACCGAACTTACCCTAAAAGAAAAATTCAACGAGGCTGCAAATATTTACTTAAAAGTAGCCAAGTCCTATTTCAAGCGGAGCGCATAACATGGCCAAACCATATTACGAATTCTTTTGTCCTGTAAAAGTCATTGCTGGTAATGCTGCGCTAGAACATATTCCGTTTGAGCTTGCGACTTTAGGCGCAAAACGCCCTCTTATCATTACAGATAAGGGTGTTCGCGCAAATGGCTTATTAAATCCAATTGAAGCTGCATTTAGTACAACTGATGCTGTTATTGGTCATGTTTTTGATGATGTACCACCTGACTCTAGTTTAGAAGTTGTTCGTCTTGCAGCAGAAGCTTATCGCACAAACAAATGTGATGCGATTATTGCTGTAGGTGGCGGTTCAGTTATAGACACATCTAAAGCAACCAACATTTTGGTGTCTGAAGGTGGAAATGACTTATTGCAATATGCAGGTGCTCATAACTTACCGAAACCATTAAAACCATTTTTTGTGATCCCAACAACCTCTGGCACTGGTTCTGAAGTAACCATGGTTGCTGTGGTTTCAGATACTCAAAAGAATGTTAAGTTAGCATTCGCTTCTTATTATTTAATGCCACATGCTGCAATTTTAGATCCACGCATGACGCTTACATTGCCTCCTCATTTAACTGCAATGACAGGTATGGATGCGTTAACGCATTGTGTTGAAGCATATACATGTATGGCTGCGAATCCATTGAGTGATGCTTATGCAAGTGCAGGAATTAAAAAGATCAGTGAAAATCTCTTTAATGTCTTAGAAAACCCAAATGATGCTCAAGGCCGTTTAGAGTTAGCTCAAGCCTCCACAATGGCGGGTATCGCATTTTCTAATTCAATGGTCGGCCTAGTTCACTCTTTAGGACATGCTTTAGGCGCTGTTGCTCACCTGCCCCATGGTTTATGCATGAATTTATTCTTACCTTACGTACTTGAATACAATAAACAAGTAAATGGTCAGAAAATTGGTGAGTTACTATTACCACTCGCTGGTGCAGATATTTACGCACAAACGCCTGCAACCCAGCGCGCAGATAGAGCAATTACGACAATCTTAGCAATGCGTGATCGCCTATTTACTTTAACAAAGCTACCACGCACTCTACGTGAAACAGGTAAAGTAACTGAAGCACAGCTTGATGAAGTTGCAGAAAAAGCACTAAATGATGGCTCAATTATTTACAACCCGAAAGAAGCAAGCTTAAAAGATATCCGAGATATCTTAGAAAAAGCTTGGTAATTCGATAAGTTAAACTCAAAAAAATCTTATAAAGGTCTGATTTATATATTAAATCAGACCTTTTTTATGACTAAGAATTTTTATTCATTATTTTATTTGAAATATGTGGCAAAAAATTTGCTAAAAAATAGATGAAAGTACTGACAATTTATATCAATTTAGGATAGATTGGCGCACTTTATCTTTTTCTGTAGGGGGGATCGTTCGTCTCAAACGATCCTTAACACCAAGCTGATCCTTGATCAACGATTATGAGGATAACGCCGTTGACAAATTTATCTGGGACTAAACCAACAGGCAAGCTTCAAAAGAATCTTGTGCTTTGGCATATTGTTATTATTGGTTTAGCTTACATTCAGCCATTAACGTTATTTGATACTTTTGGTTTAGTGTCAGAACGAAGTGGTGGTCATGTACCAACTTCCTACATTTTTGCATTAGTCGCAATCTTATTAACATCGATCAGTTATGGACATATGATTAAGCGCTACCCTTCTTCTGGGTCGGCCTATACGTATGCTCAAAAATCAATTCACCCTAATGTTGGCTTTATGGTGGGTTGGTCTTCTTGGTTAGACTATCTACTGTCACCGCTTGTTAATATTATCTTGGCAGATATTTACCTAAGAGCTCTTTTTCCAGAAGTAAATAACTGGTTATGGGTGATTGGTTTAACAACACTCATGACTGTTATTAATTTATTTGGTGCACGATTCGTTGCACGTTTTAACAGCACGATTGTTGTTATTCAGCTTGGCGTAATTTTTTATTTTGTTTATCAAGTATATATTTTACTTACCCAAGGTGTATATGCAGATGGAACTTTAAATCCAGATAAAGCGGTATTATGGTCATTAACTCCTTTTTGGAACGATATGACATCTGTCAGTTCTTTAATTGCTGGCGCGACCGTACTATGCTTCTCTTTTACCGGATTTGATGCTTTATCTTCTCTTGCTGAAGAAACAAAAGATGCAGAAAAAACGCTACCAAAAGCTATTTTTTCTACAGCATTACTTGCAGGCATTATTTTCATTGTAAGCACTTACTTCATCCAATTATATTTCCCAAGTAACCCAAACACGTACTTTAAACCTTTAGATGAATCACAACCTGTAATGGTCGCTGCTATTGGTAGTCTGATGTTTAAAACTTTGGTTTTATATTTTGCTGTAGTCGCTGTAATGGCATCCGGTATTTCTGCCCATGCGGGTGTATCACGTTTAATGTATGTGATGGGACGAGACGGAGTCATCAACAAGAAATTATTTGGTCATATCAGTCCAAAATTGCATACTCCAACTTACAACATTCTTATTGTTGGTGTAGTTGCTTTATCTGCCGGCTTTTTAGATCTTGAACATATTGTTAACTTAATTAGTTTTGGTGCCCTAACTGCTTTTAGTTTTGTTAATTTCTCTGTGATTTCTCGCTATGCATTAAGAGATGGCAAGAACAAAACGCTTAAAGACATCATTAATTATATTGTTATACCAACGCTTGGTTTTGCCAGTGTGTTTATGATGTGGTTAGAGATTGATAAGCTTGCCTTACAAATTGGCCTAGCTTGGGCCGTTATTGGTGTAGGTTATCTTGCCTACAAAACCAAAGGCTTCAAATATAATGCTCCGCAACATAACGAGCATGAGTAATAAAAAAGGCGCTTTAAGCGCCTTTTTTTATGGTCAAATTAACCGTAAATTTTATTCACAATGCTTTGTACACGTTGAGCATAAACTTTTGCTGTTTCCAGATCACCTGTCGGAATTTCTTCCACACTTGCATCTGAAGGCGATTGAACTAAAAGCCCTACTGAACCACCTAAGTTGTTTACATCTTCACGTGTTGCGTTTTTTGTATTGGCTGGTAATAAACCAAGGCTTACCCAAATGCCACCATGCTGTGCTGCTAAAGTTTGTAATTGGATAAGAGTTACTTGCTTATCTCCATTTAAGCTCGCGCTGTTTGTAAAACCTGCAAATATTTTATCTTGCCAGCCACGTGTAAACCATACTTTTGAAGTTGCATCAGCGAACTTTTTAAACTGCCATGGCGCTGTACCCATATAAGTCGGAGCACCAAAAACAATCCCCTTCGCATCATTTAATGTCTGCCAATCTTGATCAGTAATATTTCCTTCCTGATCAATCTGAATGAGCTGAGCATTAATCTCGTTTGCGAACGTTTCAGCAACAACTTTTGTATGGCCGTAGCCAGAGAAATATACAACCGCGATATTAGAGTTAGACATGGGAGCAAACCTTTGTTTTATTAAATTCCACTTTATGATATATTTTAGAAACTAGGTGTCAATTAGTTACTAGTTGGTAACTAGTGTAATTTTTCAAAAAATTATAGGTAAATGGTATGAATGAATGTCTAAAATATAATATTTTTCAACAACATTGCCCTGCTCGTCTATTTTTTGAAAAAATTGCAGATAAATGGGTTTTATTGATTTTAAACGTTCTTGAAGAAGAAACTCAACACTTCAATCTGCTCAAAAAGAATATTCAAGGTATTTCCCCTAAAGTCTTATCACAGAAGTTAAAAATGCTGGAGAGAGACGGTTTCATCGAGCGCAAAATCCAGAATACATCTCCAATTCGTGTTGATTACTCACTTACTTCTTTAGGGCAAAATGTAGCTTCAATGGCATTCCAATTAAAGGAATGGGCTGAAACCAATATTGAGCAAGTTTTAGCAGCCCAAATAACTTATGATGGAAAAGCATTACAACAGAATTAAGCAAAGTTGAATCTAAATAAAATAAGGCCACAACTGTGGCCTTATTTTTACTTAAAATTAGATAACTTATCCTAAGTTTTTAAAACCTTGCTGACGCCAAGCTTCATAGACAATCACGGCGGTTGCATTAGATAAATTTAAACTTCTTGAGTTTTCAGCCATTGGCAAACGGATCCACTGTTCTTGTGGAAACATTAAGCGGACATATTCAGGCAAACCACGTGTTTCTGGCCCCATCAGTAAAGCCACAGGCCGATTCAAATCGACTGTATGTGGAGTTGCAGAACCTTTCGTAGTGAGTGGAAAAACGTGCTCGACACCTTTAGCTTTTAGATCTGCAAGACACAGTTCAATGTCTTCCCAAATTTGCATACGCGCCCATTCATGATAATCAAGGCCTGCTCTTTTGAGTTTTTTATCATCTAACTCAAAACCTAAAGGTTTGACTAAATGCAACTGTGCGCCCGTATTAGCACATAAACGAATGATATTGCCTGTATTGGCAGGAATTTCAGGCTCGTATAGGACAACATGAATCACAAATTTTCTCGACTTTAATAACCAATAATAAATTCAGATGAACTTATTGCCATTTTAACTGTTCACGTAAACTTACCACTTCACCAATAATGGTTAAAGTCGGCGCTACGACATGATGTTCAGACACTTTAGTCGCAATATCGGCTAATGTTCCAACAATAACTTTTTGTTCTGGTGTGGTTCCTTTAGAGATTAAGGCTACAGGCATATCAGCACGTTGACCATGAGCAATAAGTTGCTCACAAATGCGTTCCAAACCAACTAACCCCATATAGAGGACTAAAGTTTGATTTTGATAAACCAGTTCATTCCAAGGGAGTTCAGGGGAACCTTCCTTTAAATGCCCAGTCAAGAAACGTACACTTTGTGCATAGTCACGATGAGTTAATGGAATCCCTGCATAAGCTGAACAGCCTGATGCTGCGGTTATACCCGGCACAACTTGGAAAGTGACATTCGCCTCAAATAGCTCTTGAATCTCTTCACCACCACGCCCAAAGATAAACGGATCACCACCCTTTAGACGACAAACACGTTTGCCCTTTTGAGCATATTCAACCAGTAAAGCATTGATACCATCTTGGGGAACAGAGTGATTTGAACGCGCTTTACCGACATAAATTTTGGTCGCATCACGACGGCAAAGCTCCAAAATGGGTGCAGAAACTAGACGATCATAAATTACGACATCTGCTTGCTGCATAAGACGCAATGCTTTTAATGTCAGTAGCTCAGGATCACCGGGTCCAGCCCCTACCAAATAAACTTCACCTTTAGGTGCAGTCCATTCTGTTAATGCTTGCTGAATTAAATCATTTGCTACGTCTAGATTGTCATTAAAAACTTGTTCTTTTAATGGACTAGCATATAAATTTTCCCAAAAGATTCGACGCTCATCGGGGTTAATAATTTTTTCTTTTACTTGCTTGCGCCATTGACCAGAAAACTCAGCCAATTTCCCCATGCCATGTGGAACAATCGTTTCTATTTGAGTACGAAGTTGTCTCGATAAAACTGGTGATGAACCATTTGAGGCAACAGAAATGATCAATGGAGAACGGTCAATAATCGCTGGAACCATAAAGCGGCAGTGTGGAATATCATCGACACTATTTACCAGTAAATTACGTGCTTCACATTGCTCAAAAACAGCTTTGTTCACTTGCGCATCATTAGTGGCAGCAATAACTAATCTGTAAGAGGTATTTAAAAAAATTTCGGCAAAGGTCTCAGCAAAATACTGTCCCCCAGTCACCTGAACCAACTCTAAAAGCTGATCTTCAATTGCTGGAGCAATAATATCAATTACGGCTCCAGCTTTGGCTAAAAGATTTGCTTTGCGCAAAGCGATATGCCCACCACCCACAATCAGACAACGTTGCTGTTGCAACTTTAAAGAGATTGGAAAAATATCCACCTTAAACCTCTACATTAATCATCTGATTTGGGTTAAGCAAAAACCATGCACAATTTAGATGCAAAGCTTAGTCAATAAAGGTTAAACCACCCATGTATGGGCGTAATACTTCTGGAATCTCGATAGAACCATCTTCTCGTTGGTAATTTTCCATTACTGCAAGCAAAGTACGACCAACTGCAAGACCTGAACCATTCAATGTGTGCACTAATTCAGTCTTCTTTTGATCCATTCTGTAGCGTGCTTTCATTCGGCGTGCTTGAAAATCACCCATATTAGAGCAGCTTGAGATTTCACGGTAAGTATTTTGGCTTGGAACCCAAACCTCTAAGTCGTAAGTTTTAGTCGCACCGAAGCCCATATCCCCGCCACAGAGCAAAATTTTGCGGTATGGCAAACCAAGTGCCTGCAAAATGCCCTCAGCATGTGCAGTAAGGTCTTCAAGTGCCTGCATAGAAGTTTCAGGTTTAACGATTTGCACCATCTCAACTTTATCAAATTGATGCTGACGAATTAAACCACGAGTATCGCGACCATAAGAACCAGCTTCACTACGGAAACAAGGCGTATGAGCAGCATATTTTAAAGGCAAGCGTTCGGTATCAATAATCTCGTCACGAACGAAGTTAGTAACTGGAACTTCTGCTGTAGGGATGAGGTAATATTCTTTTTCACCTTGAAGTTTGAACAAATCTTCTTCAAATTTTGGTAACTGACCAGTACCACGAAGTGAATCAGCATTTACCAAATAAGGCACATAAGCTTCTGTATAGCCATTCTTTAAAGTATGGGTATCAAGCATAAACTGAGTTAAAGCACGTTGTAGACGCGCTAAAGAACCTTTTAAAACGCTAAAACGTGAACCAGTCAATTTAGTAGCGGTTTCAAACTCTAGTCCGCCCATCCACTCGCCTAAATCGGTATGATCTTTAATTTCAAAATCAAACTGACGAGGTGTGCCCCATTTTGAGATTTCAACGTTATCATCTTCATTTTTACCAGCAGGAACAGATTCATCTGGCAAGTTAGGGATGCTAAGCGCTTTTTGTTCAATCTCATTTTGTAGCTCTGACAAAGCAACTTCAGCAGCTTTGATTTCATCACCAATCGCTTGCATACGCGCCATGATTTCAGAAGCATCGCCACCGGATTTTTTAATCTGACCCACTTGTTTTGCACCGGCATTACGTTCTGCCTGCAATTTTTCAGTTTTTGATTGCAAGTCTTTACGGCGAGTTTCTAAAGAAGCCCATTCTTGAACATCTAATTGAACACCACGTTTTGCCAAAGCCGCATTAACAGCTTCAATATTATTTCTGAGTAACTTAGGGTCGATCATAATCAATCATAATATGGGTAAAAAACTGGCTATAGTGTAAGGCCTTCACACTAAAAAATATAGTGATCATCTTCATAACGAATAGCTTTCACACAATTCTTAGAATAGATCCCCTATTTTAGAACTTATAGTTTGGCACACTCGGTAAATACTCAGGTTTAATGAATTTACTCGCCTCAAAATACGGCAGCGTTAATTCAGACATTCCTTCAGCATAAGAAGCCAACTCATAAATCGGATAGACAAAAACAATCCCATTTGCGCCATAGTAAAAATTATCACTTAATTGCAGTTTTTCACGGCTGATATTGTGCTCTTGAAGCCAATTTGTATTCGCATCAAAAAGTGCATCAACTAATTGTTTTTCAACATCTGGCTGAATGAGTTCGGCAACAGTAATGTGCTTTTTATTTAATAAATCAAAAGTCACGAATTCTTGATGTGACATGCCATGGGCTGCACCAGCAGAATATGAATAGGTCTGTAATGCAAAGGTTGCAAGATTATAATTTTGCCCTAAATAGCGGACATAAATTGCACTTTGACTCGAACGTGACTCACCTTCAGGTACATCGACAGGCTGATCAGCTAAATTTGCAAAAGCATTCGGATCTGCTTTCTTTATTCGATTAGTGAAGTAATCATTAATCCACTTCTGATTGGTTTGTACTGTTTGAAAGTCATACTCAGTACAACCATCTTCTAAACAAACTTTTGATTTCGGCAATTTTACTGGGATTACTTTTGCCTGAATGACAGGAACACCAGCCTCTTTAGTTTCTTTAACTTTTGCAGTCGAAGCAGCCTGCTCTTCTTTGGCTGCCGACTTTGGTTGACAACCACTCACAATTGCCATTGCAGCCATTAATGGAAGAATACAAATAATTTTTTTATCGTAAAGTCGCATAATAATCCCCATGAATTTACCTCTATCACTATACAAAGCGTAAGAATAAGACGGGGTTAAAAAATGTATCTATCTCTCTTATATAAAAAAGCTACCGTGAAAGGTAGCTTTTTTATAAGGATTAATTATTGGTCAATAATATCTGTGCCTTTTGGTGGCGTAAAGTTAAAGATAGATGCTGGAATTGAAGCATTCACTTTCACATTCTTAAAGTTTACATAGGTAGTTTGACCTAATGAATCTTGTAACACCATAAGCGTAGGTGCTTTATTTGCTCCAAAACTAATCGTTAGGCTTTGGAAAGCACCATCTTCTTTTTTCGGAAACAACGTGAAATAGAGTTTAGATTTATCGGGCTGAGTTACACGATAAGACTTCATGATTTGATTGGTGTTACCAGAGAGTAATAACGCTGGCGTATCTGCAACCTGATCATCTAAGTTTTGACGTACAGCTTGTTGTAAATCAGGGTCATAAATCCAGACTGTTTTCCCGCTCGTTACAATCGTTTGTTTAGACGGACTCACAGTTTCCCAATAAAATTTCCCCGGACGTTCAACTTTCATTGAACCTTTAAATGTCTGGTTCATATGCTGAGCACTTAAACTCTTTTTCTGTGCCACAGTTTTTGTATTTGCTTTCGTTGTTTGTTCAAAATCGGCTGTTAAACGCTGTAATCCTGATAACTGATTAACCAGGTTCCCAATTGCCTGTTGCTCCGGTGCTGCTACAGGCGCAGCAAACACTGTAGTACTCATTACAGGAGCAAGCACTGACGCGCTGAGTGTAATAGCACACATAGTTTTACGAAGCATATTCATGTCATCACCTTTTTAGTTGCTGTAAGACAACTTGCCATCTTTCAAAGTTCTGAAACTTAGCAAGCTCTTAATTCAAGACTTATATTAACCGACAAACTCTGTGCTAATCATTGAGAAAATAAGATATTTTGTTATGTTATTCATATTGTTTGTAGAATTTCATTCATCATGATGAAGATAAATAAAATTAAATCCCATAAAAAAAGCCCACAAAATGTGGGCTTTTTTTGAAGCTAAAACTTATACAGTTTCAACTTTTACGTAGCGACGGCCAAATTGACCTTTCACTTCGAATTTTACTACGCCGTCAGCAGTAGCAAATAAAGTATGGTCACGGCCCATACCAACATTTGCACCAGCGTGGAACTCAGTACCACGTTGACGAACGATGATGTTACCAGCAGTTACAGCTTGACCGCCGTAAACTTTAACACCTAACATTTTTGGGTTTGAATCACGACCGTTCTTCGTCGATCCACCGGCTTTTTTAGTTGCCATGTCTCTTACTCCTCGTGATTAGCCTGAAATACCAGTAATTTTCAACTCAGTGAACCATTGACGGTGACCTTGTTGTTTACGGTAATGTTTACGACGACGCATTTTGATAATGCGGATTTTGTCGTGACGACCATGGCCAACCACTTCTGCAGTTACTTTAGCGCCAGCTACAACTGGAGCACCGATTTGAATGCTGTCACCGTTTACAACCATTAATACATCATCAAATGTAATAGTCGCGCCAGATTCAGCTTTCAATAATTCAACTTTAAGGGTTTCACCCTCAACTACACGGTGCTGTTTACCACCGCTTTGGATTACTGCGTACATAATGTACTCCAATTAGCCCGTGTCGTCGTGCCGATAAGGGATATATCGATCTTAAAACGCACGCCACTGGGGTTATATAAGGCGACAGATTTTAAGTGAAATTTGATCAAACGACAAGTATTTTCTAGTTATCAGTGATGTCTATTCCCCTATTTTTACAAAATCAACAGACAGCTTAGATTGGAATTTAGCAGTTTTCATTGATTCTGAATGAAAATTAAAATACAGTTCCAGACACAAATTGCGACAAGAACAAGTTGTATTAATGCTGATGTCATTAAATTTATTGTTTTGCCGGAAATATCATGTTTTGCTTAAATAAAGAACAAAGAACGCATAAAGACAATAGAAATGATTAATATCAGCCACTTGTTCACCTGTGCAACACACCTTTAATTGTTACACTAACGCCACTTATCTACCAATACGGGGTTTTTCTTCATATGGTCATCGATTTCAAGCAAGACATTCTTGCGCCTGTTGCCTCAGACTTTGCTGCGATGGATCACTTGATTAATGAAGGAATTAGCTCAAAAGTCGGTTTAGTCATGTCTGTCAGCAAACATGTGGTTGAAGCTGGCGGAAAGCGTATGCGCCCAATTATGTGTTTACTCGCTGCTCGCGCATGTGGTTTAGATAATATGGCAAACGCACAGCGTCTGGCTGCAATCATTGAAATGTTGCATACCGCGACATTGGTTCATGATGATGTGGTAGATGAATCTGGGCTTCGTCGTGGTCGACCTACAGCAAATGCGACATGGAACAATCAAACCGCAGTATTAGTCGGCGATTTCCTCATTGCACGTGCTTTCGATTTACTGGTCGATTTAAATAACATGACTTTATTGAAAGACTTTTCAACAGGTACATGTGAAATTGCTGAGGGTGAAGTATTACAACTTCAATCACAGCATCAACCAGATACAACAGAAGAAACTTATTTAAAAATTATTCACGGTAAAACGTCTCGTCTATTTGAACTGGCTACAGAAGGTGCCGCTATTTTGGCTGGACAAGAAGCGTATCGTGAACCATTAAGATTATTTGCTGGTCATTTTGGTAATGCATTCCAAATTATTGATGATATTTTAGACTACACTTCAGATGCTGAAACATTAGGTAAAAATATTGGTGATGATTTAATGGAAGGTAAGCCAACTTTACCGTTAATTTCTGCATTAGCACACTCAACAGGTGAAGAGCATGCGATTATTCGTCGCAGCATTGCAACTGGTGGAGTGGACCAATTATCTCAGGTCATAGAAATTGTACAGAAGTCTGGTGCTTTAGATTATTGTCACCAACGTGCCCAAGAAGAAACAGAAGCAGCACTGCAAGCTTTATCAAACCTACCCGATACACCGTATCGTCAGGCTTTGATTAACTTAACTCAGCTTGCATTACATCGAATACAATAGATATTATTCTGCCTATGCATATAAATTTTTCAGATCATTTTTTAAAAATACAGAAACAGCTTGAGGATTCTCAAGCTGTCATTGACGAGAATCTACTCATTGAGTTAGTCAATGCCATTCGTCCATCCGATCCTCATGATACGGATGAGATAAAGCAAAAAATACAGGCTTTTATTGAAAGCCTATTACGCACACCTACTGCTCCTTTCCTGCTACAAACTTTTTTATTACGTCTAATTAATCGCTATAAACAAGTCAGTTTATATGCAGATAGCGGAATTTTGTCTTTAGATGGTTTCTGGAACCAACTAGGGCAAAGACTCGGAGCACATTTTTTACCGTTAATTGAAGATGCAAGCCAACTCAAAATATTAATTGGTAGAATTTTCTATTTAGAAAATGACAAAATCTGGCTCAATAATATTGATGATGAAGATTGGGCAAACCTATTTGGTCTTATTGGTCAAAGCCAAAGTAATGTAGATGAAAAGCTTGTCATTCAAAGTGAAATGATTAAAGCAATTACTGTTTTATCTTATCGAATTAGTGGAATTGGCCTTTACCCCGAATTTATTAATGCTCAACCAGAATTAACTGAATATGAATCGCCATTTTTAGTTCAGAACCGTGAAATTATTGAGTTTATTGAGAAATACAAAAAACAAGAACTTGCTGAACATGAAATTGCGGTGATTTCCCCTCCGGATGCATCACAAGCATTTGTTATGCTGGAACAATGTCGGGATGTGGTTTTAAAAATTCGCCGTGCCACCAAAAGAATTGGTGTCAGCTTAAGTTTGACTTACTTATTATCATTACTTGAGCAGTGCCTCGACCGAATTGAATTACTCCTTTATTTGGTCGTAGATAACACTAAAGGAAAATATGTCTCTTTAGGGCATCTTATTTCCGATTTAACCAAAGCACACTACAGTGAAAAAAGTGTTCGCTCTTTATTAAGTACAACAAGTGAACTTATTGCCTTTCAAGTGACTGAAAATGCTAGCCGAACAGGTGAACATTATGTAAGTACGGATACCAAAGGTTTCTGGGGCATGTATAAAGCTGCCGCTGGAGCGGGCGTTATTATCGCCTGTATGGCATCTTTAAAAATTCTTGCAGCAAGAATGACCATGGCTCCGCTCATGCAAGCATTTACTTTTAGTATGAATTACTCTCTTGGATTCCTTCTAATTCATGTTCTGCATTTTACAGTTGCGACCAAACAACCTGCGATGACTGCTGCGGCCCTCGCTGCAACAGTACAACAGCGTAAAGGCTCTAAAACAGCTCAAATTGCAGAGTTAGCAGCCCTTATTATTAATATTATTCGCACACAATTCATTGCTATTTTAGGCAATATTTCAATTGCGATTCCTACTGCCGCACTCATTACTTTTGCTTGGCAGTTCTATCTTGATGAGCCTTTATTAACTCATACTAAAGCGACTTATTTGTTGCACAGCTTAAATCCCTTTACCTCTTTGGCAGTTCCCCATGCAGCGATTGCCGGAGTATGTTTATTCTTGTCGGGTCTCATTGCTGGATACTTCGACAACCTGGCCGTTTACCGAAAAGTCGGTCCACGCTTAAAAGCGCATCGCCGCTTAGCAAACTGGTTTGGGCAAGATCGCTTAAACCGTTTTGCTGAATATATTGAGCGCAACTTAGGAGCTTTAGCGGGTAACTTCTTATTCGGGATTATGTTAGGAAGTATGGGCACCATAGGGTTTATTTTAGGTTTACCTTTAGATATTCGTCATATTGCCTTTGCCTCAGCTAACTTTATTCAAGGTTTAATGACCATTAACGGCAGTCCAGACATCGGATTGATTATCGTGTCCTTTCTAGGCGTATTGTGTATTGGTCTCACTAACTTATTCGTGAGTTTCACCTTAACGATTATTGTGGCACTACGAGCACGTCGAGTTCGCTTCGAACAATGGAAACCTTTAGCCAAACTGGTGATGACCCATTTTCTGACTCGCCCAAGCGATTTTTTCTGGCCACCAAAACAACCTCTAGAACTTGAAGAAAACACGACAACAAATAATGGAAAAAAGGCAGAACACTAACAGTTTTGCTTTGTACACAGAATGTGAATTTCGTCAATTTTGTTGTGATTGTTTTTCCAAATGTTAAAATTTTTTCAAAATGAATTTACGATGATCTATCAGGCTTGAAAAAAAGTGTACTGGCAAGTACACTTTTAACGGCTTTCAGTAGTGGACACTGCTTGAATAAGCAAAGGTATATATATGCCCTATATGTTGCTTTTTATCGGTTGTATTTTTTTAGGATTAGGTGTGCTTGGCCTTTTTATACCGAGACTTCAATCTTTAGATCTTCTCAGCGTTCAAATATTGAGTGAATATCGTTCAGATTATCTTAATTCTATTACGATATTTCTGGCACGGATAGGCGGTATGCCTTTTGTATGTTTTTTATCCTTTCTGGTATGTATATATCAGGCATGGTATAAAAAATATATTACTGTTATTTTCATTAGCGTGGGAGTTATTGGCAGTATCACCATGGGTTGGCTGCTCAAGTGGTGTGTTGACCGCCCAAGACCCCCACAGGTATATCATATTGTCGAAAGTTATGGTGCATCGTTCCCAAGTGCACATAGTTTATATGCATCAACACTGGCTTGTTTGACAATGATAATGTTATGCCATAAGCCCAACACTAACTCTCCTTATATCATTTTGATTTCTTGCCTTTGGTTTATCTGCATGGGGCTTTCAAGAATATATGCTGGAGTTCATTTTCCAACAGATGTACTCGCCGGTTGGGGCATAGGTTTTATTTGGATTGCACTGCTTTGGCTCTGGTTATTACAAACACAAAGTAGGTTAAGTAAAAAACAAATATATTTTTAGATTTTATCTAACGAGGTGGAACAATGATGTCGGCTAAGCTTTGGGCTCCTGCCCTTACTGCTTGCGCATTAGCAACAAGTATCGCACTTGTTGGTTGTGGCAAAGGCTCCAATGAGAAACAGCAAGCTGCTGCTGCTCAGAAAATGCCGCCTGCTGAGGTAGGTGTTATTGTTGCTCAACCACAAAGTGTTGAACAAAGCGTCGAGCTTTCTGGCCGTACTTCAGCATATCAAATTTCTGAAGTTCGTCCTCAAACAAGTGGTGTAATTTTAAAACGCTTGTTTGCTGAAGGAAGTTATGTTCGTGAAGGTCAGGCTCTTTATGAACTGGATTCTCGAACTAACCGTGCAACGCTTGAAAATGCAAAAGCATCTCTTTTACAACAACAGGCAAATCTCGCTTCGCTACGTACCAAGCTAAACCGTTATAAGCAACTTGTTTCGAGTAATGCTGTATCTAGACAAGAATATGACGACTTACTGGGTCAGGTGAATGTTTCCGAAGCACAAGTTTCTGCCGCGAAAGCTCAAGTAACGAATGCAAATGTAGATCTTGGTTATTCTACAATTCGCTCACCAATTTCTGGTCAGTCTGGACGTTCTTCTGTAACAGCTGGTGCTTTAGTCACTGCAAACCAAACTGCTCCTTTAGTGACGATTCAACAGTTAGATCCAATCTATGTTGATATTAACCAGTCTAGTGCCGAGTTATTACGCTTACGCCAACAACTCAGCAAAGGTAGTTTAAACAACAGTAACAACACGAAAGTGAAGTTGAAACTCGAAGATGGTTCAAGCTATCCAATCGAAGGACAACTTGCTTTCTCTGATGCTTCTGTAAATCAAGATACAGGAACGATTACTTTACGTGCCGTATTCTCGAACCCGAACCATCTGTTACTTCCTGGTATGTATACCACTGCACAAATTGTTCAAGGTGTAGTTCCAAATGCTTATCTGATTCCTCAAGCTGCAATTACCCGTTTACCGACAGGTCAAGCCATGGCAATGACTGTGAATGCTAAAGGTGCTGTTGAGAGTCGTCCTGTTGAGACCTCTGGTGTTCAAGGACAAAACTGGATTGTGACTAACGGTCTTAAAGCTGGTGATAAAGTGATTGTTGACGGCGTTGCCAAAGTTAAAGAAGGGCAAGCAGTTTCAGCAAAACCTTACCAAGCTCAACCAGCGAACCCTCAAGGTGCAGCCCCAAATGCTACAAAACCGGCTCAATCAGGTAAACCTCAAGCAGAACAGAAAGCATCTTCAAATGCATAAGGGGTAGATTGAATGGCACAATTTTTTATTCATCGCCCCATTTTTGCGTGGGTGATTGCATTAGTCATTATGTTGGCGGGTATTCTCACGCTCACAAAAATGCCTATTGCACAGTATCCGACGATTGCACCACCGACAGTTACAATTGCTGCGACTTATCCTGGTGCATCAGCTCAGACAGTGGAAAACACCGTAACCCAGATCATTGAACAACAAATGAATGGTCTAGATGGTTTACGTTATATTTCATCTAACAGTGCGGGTAACGGTCAGGCCTCTATTCAATTAAACTTTGAACAAGGTATTGATCCAGATATTGCGCAGGTTCAGGTTCAAAACAAACTTCAATCTGCAACAGCTCTTTTACCTCAAGACGTTCAACGCCAAGGGGTAACGGTTACAAAATCTGGTGCAAGCTTCTTGCAAGTTATTGCATTTTATTCACCAGATAACACCCTATCAGACTCAGACATTAAAGACTATGTAAACTCATCAATTAAAGAGCCACTTAGCCGTGTTGCTGGTGTAGGTGAGGTAACAGTCTTTGGTGGTTCATACGCAATGCGTATCTGGCTTGATCCGGCTAAATTAACAAGTTATCAACTCACCCCTAGTGATATTTCGACTGCTTTACAAGCACAAAACTCGCAAGTTGCTGTAGGTCAGTTAGGTGGCGCACCAGCGGTACAAGGTCAAGTACTTAACGCAACTGTGAATGCACAAAGTTTGTTGCAAACACCGGAACAGTTTAAAAACATCTTCTTAAAGAACACTGCATCAGGTGCTGAGGTTCGTTTAAAAGATGTTGCTCGTGTAGAATTAGGTTCAGATAACTATCAATTCGATTCGAAATTTAACGGTAAACCAGCTGCTGGTCTTGCAATTAAAATTGCAACAGGTGCTAACGCACTTGATACAGCAGCAGCCGTTGAACAACATTTGTCTGAATTACGTAAAAACTACCCGACAGGCTTACAAGATAAACTGGCTTATGACACCACTCCATTTATCCGTCTTTCAATTGAAAGTGTTGTACACACTCTAATTGAAGCCGTGATTTTGGTATTCATTGTCATGTTCCTATTTTTACAAAACTGGCGTGCAACGATTATTCCAACGCTTGCAGTTCCAGTCGTTGTATTAGGTACATTTGCAGTTATTAATATCTTTGGCTTCTCAATTAACACCTTAACCATGTTCGCTATGGTATTGGCAATCGGTCTTTTGGTCGATGATGCTATTGTTGTAGTGGAAAACGTTGAACGTGTGATGAGTGAAGAGCATACCGATCCGGTTACGGCAACTTCACGATCAATGCAACAGATTTCTGGTGCGTTAGTGGGTATTACCAGTGTATTGACGGCGGTATTCGTACCAATGGCGTTCTTTGGCGGTACAACAGGTGTAATTTACCGTCAGTTCTCGATTACCCTTGTAACTGCAATGGTTCTATCGTTAATCGTAGCATTAACGTTTACACCAGCACTTTGTGCAACCATCTTAAAACAGCATGACCCTAACAAAGAACCAAGCAATAATATTTTTGCTCGTTTCTTCAGAGCATTTAACAACGGTTTTGACCGCATGTCGCATAGCTACCAAAATGGTGTTAGCCGCATGCTTAAAGGCAAAATCTTCTCTGGTGTACTCTATGCTGTAGTGATTGGTTTATTGGTGTTCTTGTTCCAAAAACTCCCATCTTCATTCTTACCAGAAGAAGATCAGGGCGTAGTCATGACACTTGTACAATTACCACCGAATGCAACGCTTGACCGTACAGGTAAAGTAATTGACACCATGACAAATTTCTTCATGAATGAAAAAGATACAGTGGAATCTATTTTCACCGTTTCAGGTTTCTCATTCACGGGTGTGGGTCAAAATGCTGGTATTGGCTTCGTTAAGTTGAAAGACTGGAGCAAGCGTACATCACCAGAAGCTCAAATTGGTGCATTAATCAAGCGTGGTATGGCATTAAATATGATCATTAAAGATGCATCATACGTTATGCCGTTACAGCTTCCAGCAATGCCTGAACTTGGTGTAACTGCCGGATTTAACTTGCAGCTTAAAGATTCAAGTGGTCAAGGCCATGAGAAACTCATTGCAGCTCGTAATACGATTTTAGGTTTGGCATCACAAGATAAACGCCTTATGGGTGTGCGTCCAAATGGTCAGGAAGATACGCCTCAGTATCAAATTAATGTAGATCAAGCTCAAGCTGGTGCCATGGGTATTAGCATCGCCGACATTAACAATACAATGCGTATTGCATGGGGTGGTTCATATATTAACGATTTCGTTGACCGTGGTCGTGTGAAGAAAGTTTATGTTCAAGGTGATGCGAACACTCGTATGATGCCTGAAGACTTAAACAAGTGGTATGTACGTAATAACAAAGGTGTGATGGTTCCATTCTCAGCATTTGCTACAGGCAAATGGACCTATGGTTCTCCACGTCTTGAACGTTATAACGGCGTATCATCGGTTAACATTCAAGGTACACCTGCACCTGGCGTGAGCTCTGGTGATTCTATGAAAGCGATGGAAGAAATTATTGCTAAGTTACCATCTATGGGCTTACAAGGTTTCGACTATGAATGGACAGGTTTATCACTTGAAGAACGTGAGTCTGGTGCTCAAGCTCCATTCCTTTATGCTCTTTCATTGTTAATCGTTTTCCTTTGCTTGGCTGCATTATATGAAAGCTGGTCTATTCCGTTCTCGGTTTTACTTGTAGTACCACTTGGTATTATTGGTGCAATCGTATTGACTTACTTGGGCATGATTATTAAAGGAGATCCAAATCTCTCAAATAACATTTACTTCCAGGTAGCGATGATCGCGGTCATCGGTCTTTCTGCAAAAAATGCGATCTTGATTGTTGAATTCGCAAAAGAATTGCAGGAAAAAGGCGAAGATCTGCTTGATGCAACCTTACATGCTGCAAAAATGCGTTTACGTCCAATTATCATGACCACCCTTGCCTTCGGTTTTGGTGTACTTCCACTTGCACTTTCAACAGGTGCCGGTGCAGGTAGTCAGCACTCAGTAGGCTTCGGTGTACTTGGTGGCGTACTCAGCGCGACATTCTTAGGTATCTTCTTTATCCCTGTATTCTATGTGTGGATTCGTAGTATCTTTAAGTACAAACCAAAAACCATAAACACTCAGGAGCATAAATCGTGATGCAAAAAGTATGGTCTATTTCAGGTCGTAGCATTGCGGTATCTGCACTTGCGCTTGCTTTGGCAGCTTGTCAAAGCATGCGCGGCCCAGAACCAGTCGTGAAAACCGATATTCCACAGAGCTATGCATATAACAGTGCTTCTAGTACATCTATTGCTGAACAGGGCTATAAACAGTTCTTTGCTGACCAGCGTTTGCTTGAAGTAATTGACTTAGCTCTTGCGAATAACCGTGACTTACGTAAAGCAACGCTCAATATTGAGCGTGCTCAAGAACAGTATCAGATTACCAAGAACAACCAGCTTCCAACAATTGGAGCAAGTGGTAGTGCAATTCGTCAGGTTTCTCCAAGCCGTGATCCGAATAACCCCTACTCTACTTATCAAGTAGGCCTAGGTGTAACTGCTTATGAGCTTGATTTCTGGGGCCGTGTTCGTAGTCTAAAAGACGCTGCTTTAGATAATTACCTCTCAACACAAAGTGCGCGTGATTCGACTCAGATCAGCTTGATCAGTCAAGTTGCTCAAGCATGGTTGAATTATTCGTTTGCAACTGCGAATTTAAGACTTGCAGAGCAAACGCTTAAAGCACAGCAAGATTCTTACAATCTCAACAAAAAACGTTTTGATGTAGGTATCGACAGTGAAGTTCCGTTACGTCAGGCACAGATTTCTGTAGAAACTGCGCGTAATGATGTAGCAAACTACAAAACTCAAATTGCTCAAGCACAAAACTTGTTGAACTTATTAGTGGGTCAACCAGTTACACAGAATTTGTTACCAACACAACCTGTAAAACGTGTTGCTCAACAAAATGTGTTCACTGCTGGCTTACCGAGTGACCTGTTAAATAACCGTCCAGATGTAAAAGCAGCTGAATATAGCTTAAGCGCTGCGGGTGCGAATATCGGTGCTGCAAAAGCACGTTTATTCCCAACCATTAGCTTAACTGGATCAGCAGGTTATGCATCAACTGACTTAAGTGATCTATTTAAATCGGGTGGCTTTGCATGGTCAATTGGCCCAAGCTTAGATTTACCAATCTTTGACTGGGGTACACGTCGTGCCAATGTAAAAATTTCTGAAACTGATCAGAAAATTGCATTGTCTGATTATGAAAAATCAGTTCAGTCTGCATTCCGCGAAGTCAACGATGCGCTTGCAACTCGTGCCAACATTGGTGACCGTTTAACAGCTCAACAACGTCTAGTAGAAGCGACTAACCGCAACTACACACTTTCAAATGCCCGCTTCCGTGCAGGTATTGACAGTTACTTGACTGTTCTTGATGCACAGCGTTCATCTTATTCAGCAGAACAAGGTTTATTGTTGCTTCAACAAGCTAACTTAAACAACCAAATCGAGTTATACAAAACTCTAGGTGGCGGTTTAAAAGCAAACTCTTCAGATACAGTGGTTAATCAACCATCAAGTGCTGAACTTAAAAAGCAATAAGTTTTAAATAAACTATCTATAAAAGCTCACTTCGGTGGGCTTTTTTATTGCAACTAATGTGAATATTTTTTATCTTGAAACCTTAAGAAATTTAGATTGATAAAGAACAATGTTACTAAGTAATTTAGAAAGTGTTCCAGGCCACCAAATTTTAAAGCAGCTTGATGTCGTTTACGGAAGTACAGTCCGCAGTAAGCATGTTGGCCGTGACTTAATGGCAAGTTTAAAAAATATTGTCGGTGGTGAACTTACAGGCTACACCGAATTATTAGAAGAATCCCGCCAAGAAGCCATGGATCGCATGATTGCCAAAGCTCAGCAACTTGGTGCGAATGCAATTGTTGGTATTCGTTTTTCAACTTCAAATATTGCCCAAGGTGCTTCCGAACTCTTTGTATATGGCACGGCTGTGGTTGTTCAACCTCAAGCAACCCATCTACCAGATCCATTTAGTGCATAGGTAGAAAATGGAAAATCTTATTTTTCAGCTTGTTATTTTTCTGATTCTTTTCAGTATTGGTTGGGGTTTTGGCCGCCATATTGAACGAAAACATTTGAATGAACTTCTAGAAAAAGAACAGCAATTCGCCCATATCAGAATTGATACCAATCGTTTTTCGACGAGTAATGAGCTAGGCCATTTTATTAGTAGTAATGTCGTGATTTCTCATGACTACTTTAAATACGTATTGGCATCCATTAAGAATGTTTTGGGCGGAAGACTTACCAGTTATGAAAGTGTAGTTGAGCGTGCTCGCCGTGAAGCCATTGTTCGCTTAAAACAACAAGCCTATACCGCAGGAGCTAACCATATTATGGGAGTTCGGCTGAGTACAACCGAACTTGGTATGCAGGGAGGAATGGTCGAAGTATTTGCATATGGTACAGCAGTAAAAGATTAGCACTGCCCCATAGCAGAAAAATGAATGCGTGGATTGCCAATATTTTTAGTTAAGTGTTGGCAAATTCCGGTAATTTTCCAACTTTCTTGTTGTTTTGCCAAAGTAAAATAATAACGACCAAACGAATGAAAATAATCATTTTCCGAAAAACGGTAAATTTGATAATTACATTCTAACCATGCTTGATCTTGTTCAATCCGAATCAAAGGATTACTCAAATTGTGCTGTAGCCGTAAATGCGATAAAGCTTGCTGCCGAGAACCTTTATATTCATGACAAGACACGACACATAAAGGCTCTCCCCTAAACTGGAAATAGTCCACCTCAAGTTGATCTGCCAATAACTCATCAAAAGCGTCCCAATTTTTCTGGTCAAAGACCAATTGAAAACGCGTAATGACGTCTAAAATACGGTGATAATCTTGATCCATGGTGAACCTTCTATGCGGGTTTTCCATCAATTTAGCATGGCAAAATCACTTTTTTATTTTACTTTTGTTTTCCGAATCATTTTATAAAGAAGTTTTGGTGACATCCGAGAAACCATAACCCCTAGTTTTTCTTTTGTTCCACCAACAACAATATATTCTTGGCCTTGCATTAATGCTTTTACAGATTGCTCTGCAAATACATCTGCCTCTAAACCATTCTCGATGGCTTCATCTTGATGACCTTGAGGTTGCCCAGCACCATTTAACGCATTAAAAGAGACGTTAGTTTTTACAAAGCCTGGGAAAATAACTGAAACTTCAACGCCTTGATCTGAGACCTCAGCACGCAAACTATTTGCCCACATATGAATTGCAGCTTTAGCAGCCGAGTAGCTTGCACGGTATTGAGTTCCTAATAAACCTGCCACACTCGACACAAATACAACTCGACCAGACTTTTGTTTTAGCATGGTCGGCAGCACAGTTTTGGTTAATGCCACTTGTGAGAAATAGTCGACTTCCATAATGGCCCGTTCGGTTGCCATCGTTGTATCTTCAATTAAAGCACGTTGGCTTAAGCCCGCATTATTAATGAGCCAGTCAATTCGCCCTTTAGCTTTTAAAATTTACTGGTAAGCTGCTTCAACTTGTTTTTCATCAGTAATATCGGCAACCACTGACAAATGATGCTCTGGATTCAATAAACCAACACGAACTTCTTCTAATTCTTCAAAACGACGCGAGGTCAAAATCACTTCGGCCCCCTGCAAAGCCAACTCACCTGCTAAGGCCTTACCCAGACCAGAAGATGCTCCCGTAATCCATACCACTTTATTTTGCAAAGTATCAAGTTTGGCCATGCTTTATGTTCCTATTATCTTTTTAAATTATGCTGCTTGATGCATGAAGGCCAAAAAGTGGTTGATATAATGAGTTGCTGTGGTCTGATCGACCTGTGTACCTAACTTTTCCAAACGTTTATAGCCCAAATGCGTCGTCATGTTGATTACTCCGTTAAGAGTTTTATCGACAACTAAATTAAATTTTAAACGCTTTTTAGGCTCACGTACTAGGCTTGTTACGCCTAAATCTACAATTTGTATTAATGTTTCAAAAGCAGCCGTAATACTTTGCATATTACCGTCACGAATTTGCTGGGTAAGGTTTTGAGCTTGTTGTACGAGTTGCAGGGTAACTGGGTAGGTAATATAAACTTGTTGCCCCTGTTCTTTCATCAGAGATGTCATGTAATCAACTAAAGGTAAAAGACGCTCATTTCCAAAAAATGAAACTGACCACGGCATATATTTTCGAAAAGTCTCTAAAACCTGCTGAATAACTTTTTCAGACTCAGCTTGTTGTTTTGGAGACATGGTTGCATTTCCTGACTGTAAAAGCACAGAAAAAACCTGCTCAATAATTTCACAAGAAAGATCAGAGAGTACATCGCCTAAAGGTTTTGCCTGACTTTGACTTACCCCATCATGCAGTTTCTGCCGAATGGTCTCGAATTGGGTATAAGTTGAATCGGAAATTTTCAAAAAAACTTCATAACTCATGAGTAGCATCCTTTTTCAATTCGTTTGTAATTTTTGTGCCGTGTGTCTACACGATTAAATTGTGATCCATCTTTCATAAATCTACCGTTTTTTGAAAAAAATACAAAACCGTTTATCTGTTTTCAGCACATTAATTTCGAGGCATTTTTTTGCTACAATAGGTGCAATTTTTTATGCATATTCGATCTAAGCTACTATGACTGACGCTCAAACCGCTCAAAATATTGCGACCACATACGATCCAACCGAGATCGAAAAGAAGTGGTACCAAACGTGGGAAGAACAAGGTTACTTCAAACCTTCTGGTCACGGTGAATCATTCTGTATCATGATTCCGCCACCAAACGTCACAGGTAGTTTGCACATGGGCCATGGCTTTAACAATGCCATTATGGATGCCCTCACCCGTTATAACCGTATGATGGGCAAAAACACTTTGTGGCAACCGGGTACTGACCACGCTGGTATTGCAACTCAAATGGTTGTTGAGCGTCAACTTGGTTTACAAGGCGTGACTCGTCATGACTTGGGCCGTGAAAAGTTCATCGAAAAAGTTTGGGAATGGAAAGAACAATCTGGCGGCACAATTACGAAACAAATTCGTCGCTTAGGTTCTTCGGTAGACTGGTCACGTGAACGCTTCACGATGGACGAAGGTTTATCAAACGCAGTTAAAGAAGTATTCGTTCGTTTGCACGAAGACGGTTTAATTTACCGTGGTAAACGTCTTGTAAACTGGGACCCTAAACTTCAAACCGCTCTTTCTGACCTTGAAGTAGAAAGTAAAGAAGAAAAAGGCTCACTTTGGCACTTTAAATATTTCTTTGAAGACAAGTCAATTAAAACTCAAGACGGCAAAGACTATTTAGTCGTTGCAACGACTCGTCCTGAAACATTACTGGGCGATACGGCTGTAGCTGTTCACCCAGAAGATGAGCGTTATGCGCACCTTGTTGGTAAAAATATTGTATTACCAATTACTGGTCGTTTAATCCCGATCGTTGCTGACGACTACGTTGAGAAAGACTTCGGTACTGGCTGTGTAAAAATCACGCCTGCTCATGACTTTAATGACTATGACCTAGGTAAACGCAATAGCTTGCCAATCATTAATATCTTCAACAAAAACGCCGAAGTTTTAGGTGAGTTTGAATATATTGCAAAAGCTGGCGAACAAATTTCGAAAACCATTACTGCACCTGCGGAATACGCTGGTTTAGAACGCTTCGCAGCACGTAAAAAATTAGTTGCTCAAGCTGAAGCTGAAGGTTGGTTAGATCAAATCCAACCGTATGACTTAAAAGCTCCACGCGGTGACCGTTCAGGCGTGATCATTGAGCCGTTACTTACTGACCAATGGTACGTAAAAATTGCTCCGCTTGCTGAGCCTGCAATTGAAGCAGTTCAAGATGGTCGCATTAAATTTGTTCCAGAGCAGTACAGCAACATGTACATGGCGTGGATGCGTGACATTCAAGACTGGTGTATTTCACGTCAGCTTTGGTGGGGTCACCGTATTCCAGCTTGGTACGATGCAAATGGCAACATCTATGTGGGCCGTAATGAACAAGAAGTGCGCGCGAAAAACAACCTCGCTGCTGACGTTGAACTTAAACAAGACGAAGACGTTCTTGATACATGGTTCTCATCTGCACTTTGGACATTCTCAACCTTAGGTTGGACTGGCGACAACAAACAAGACGCAGCAAATGATTTCTTAAAAACCTTCCACCCAACAGATGTACTGGTGACTGGTTTTGACATCATTTTCTTCTGGGTTGCCCGTATGATCATGATGACCCTGCACTTCATGAAAAATGAAGATGGTTCATCTCAGGTTCCATTTAAGACTGTTTATGTTCACGGCTTGGTACGTGATGGTGAAGGTCAAAAAATGTCGAAGTCTAAAGGTAACGTACTTGACCCATTAGACTTGATTGACGGTATTGATTTAGAAAGCTTAGTTGCAAAACGTACGACTGGCCTAATGAACCCGAAAGATGCAGCGAAGATTGAAAAATCAACGCGCAAAGAGTTCCCAGAAGGTATTAATGCGTATGGTACTGACGCAGTTCGTTTCACGTTCTGTGCCCTTGCAAACACTGGTCGTGACATCAAGTTCGACTTAAAACGTGTTGAAGGCTACCGTAACTTCTGTAACAAAATCTGGAACGCAACTCGTTTCGTTCTCATGAATGTTGAAGGTCAAACTGTTGGTCAAGAAGCGCGTCCTGATCTATGGGAGCTTCCAGAACAATGGATTATGAGCCGTCTGCAAAAAGCAGAAGCTGCTGTGCACCAAGCGTTTGCAACCTATCGTTTAGACCTTGCTGCACAAGCGATTTATGACTTTATCTGGAATGAATACTGTGACTGGTACGTTGAATTAACTAAACCAGTTCTGAATGATCCAGAAGTTGCAGAAGAGCGTAAAGCTGAAGTACGCCGTGTATTGCTTGCAGTGATGGAAGCTTCATTACGCTTGGCTCATCCGTTAATGCCATATTTGACAGAAGAAATCTGGCAAACGCTTGCACCGATGCTTGGTAAAGGCGGTCCAACGATTATGACTGCTCAATACCCTATTCCTGAGCAAGCAAAAATCAATGAACAAGCTGAAGCAGACATGCAATGGCTTCAAGGTTTGATTGGCGCAGTACGTAACATTCGTGGTGAGTTAGGCTTAGGTAATGCACGCTTGTTGCCAGTATTACTTCAAAACACATCTGATGCTGAACGTGAACAAATCATTCGTATTGAAGCATTGTTCAAAGCCTTGGCTAAAGTTGAAAGCATTGAGTTCTTGAATAAAGACCAAGAACCACCTTTATCTTGCTCTAGCGTTGTTAGCCATGCATCGGTATTTGTACCAATGAAAGGCTTAATTGACCCTAAAGCTGAGCTTGCTCGCTTGCAAAAAGACTTAGATAAAATCCAAAAGCAACACGACCAAATCGCGGGCAAACTTGCAAACGAAGGCTTTGTGTCTAAAGCACCTGCAGCAGTTGTTGAAGGTGAAAAAGCGAAACTTGCTGAGTTTGCTGCTCAGTTAGAGAAAGTTAAAGCGAATATGGAGCAGATTGCTGCGCTTTAATCTTTAAAGTTCACAATTTAATCTATACTATAAAGGGCTGATAATTCAGCCCTTTATACTTATATGTCAATAAAATATATTAAATACTTTCCAAAACCTTTCCTGGAAGACCTAACTGAAGGTCACGTATTTCCCATTATTGGTGCTGGATTTTCTAGAAATGCAAAAAGTGATGATGGAAAACCTAGCCTAGATTGGAATGAGCTTGGCAAATATTTTGCCGATGATATTGTAGATTATAACTATAGTAGTCCAATTGATGCTATTTCTGCTTTTGAATATGAATATTCTCGATCTAAACTTATTGAAAAAATGTTTTTAGCTTTAAAAATCGGAGCTATTCACCCTGATAAAGCGCATACATCTTTTGCAAAACTACCCTTTCAACTGATTGCTACAACAAATTTTGATTATTTACTAGAAGAATCTTACACTCATTTAGGTAATCGATTTTGTAGAACAATAATTGATGAAGAACAGCTACCAATTATCAATAATAATCCAAAGCATTTGAATTTATTAAAAATTCATGGTGATTTAAGCCATCCATCAAGATTAATAGCAACAGAAGAAGATTACGATGGTTTTCTTAATAAATTCCCAATGATCGCAACATATATTACTAATTTATTTATTTCAAAAACTGTATTATTTATTGGGTATAGTGTAGATGATACTGATATAAGACAAATCTTCCAGATGATCAAAGATCGTTTAGGGAAACTAAAAAGAAGAGCCTATACCATTAGAATTAATGCATCTATACAAGAGATAAATAGATTTGCAAGAAGAGGGATAAATGTAATCAACATTCCAATTAATGATGATAAAAAAGATTATAATCAAATATTTTCTGATATATTCGAGGAATTAAAAGATTATTGGACAAAAAACATACCAACGAATGCTACCGAAGAAGAATCTGAAATTGATATTAAATTAGCTAAGTTATCCAAAAATTCTATCAGTCGGCTTTCATATTTCTCAATAGATGAAAGCTTTTTACCTTACTACAAATCCAATATCTTCCCTTTATTCTATAATCATGGTTTTACTCCCGTAACTCCTGATGATTTTATTGATTCAAGTGAAAACTACTTTGCACGCATTCAGTCATTAATTAATATTTCAAATATTTGTATGGCAGATTTAACTACATCCTCTAAATTTGTCGATAAAGAACTCGAAATAATCCTGAAAAAACTCATAAAAAGTAAAGATGAATTTGATTTGATAATAGTTAAAAATTCAAAACTATTTATAACAAATGACGATTTTTATAATAAAATTAAAAATTTAGACATAACAAACCATGAGAAAATAAAAACAAAAGTTCATTTGGTTGATTTTGATCTAGAGAAAAAGTTAATTGACACACAAAAGCTAGAATCCTTATTAATCAGTATTTCGAGCCAAATTTATCAGAATTTTGATAAAGAAACGGAAAGATTACTAAAAAGTAGAAATTATAATTTAGCTTTAATCACAGGCTATATATCTTTTGAAAAATCATTAAGAGAATATTATAAAAATACTAGATTTATTCAACCTAAAATTCACTCAATGCTCTTAAAAGATGAATTGATTAATAATGAACAAGCATCTCTTCTAGATGAAGCACGTTTACTAAGAAATAGAATTATCCATGGAGATGAAAATATTAAATTAACAAAAGAGCAAGTTAATAAGTTTTTAGAAACCCTAAAATTAGTACAAGAAAAATTAAAGTCAAATTAATATCTAATGAATATCTCTCTTACATAAAGAGAGATATTCATAATTAGTTTTTTATAAATATATAGGCCATTTAATTCTGTCTCTACATATGGGATAAGGAGTATTATCCGCCAAGGAGCATAAATCAAAGCACCCCATGCCCCAACAACATCTCCACTCCACTCACCTTTTTCATATGCTTTAAACGTTCCTTTTCCCACTTCACCTGCTGCTTTAACTCAGCACAGTCAGCATCTATAGCTTTATAAACATCACTAATGTGTACATGCTCTGCTTTCACATTCTTGGCTAACTGAAAAGAATCTAAAATCTCAGCTATTTGGCTTTCAAGTTGCTGACTTTGTGCATCTAAAGCAAGTTTATAAAACCGCAACTGCTCGGCAGATAGTTCTTTAGCACCTAGCCCCTTATTCTGTTCAAGCTGTAATTGGAGTTTGAGTAAATAAAACAAATCCTGTTTTTCATATGCCTGACTTGCTTGTTGGAATAACTCAGTTTTTTCTTCTTTTTTGGTTTCATCTTGCTCACGGTCTGGGTGAATCATCGCGGCAATTTTTAAATAAACTGTTTTTAACGATTGCATTGCCATTTGCTCAGCTTGTTCACGTTTCTGTTGCTGTCTTTGCTGTTTGGCTTGCTCTCTCGCTTGTTGTTGCTCGGCAGCATACTGTTCAAAGTCTTCTTCAAGTTCTGCACTGTGCTCAGCACTTTCTTCGTATTCAAATTTTATTGAATGAGCTTTTTTATTCTTTTTTATCGACTCTTGTGCATGTTGCTGATAAAAGGTATCGATCTGCTTCACTAACTCTAACTGTTCAGCAGACAGCATTTTGGAACGCTTCAACATTTGTGCAAGCTGGGCAATTTTTTCATCTAGCTGTTGCATATCCGCTTTGGAAAACTCATGGCTGTGCAACATATTCCAAAGTTGATCTAACTGCTGAAATAGCACTTCATGCAAATCGCTATACACAGGCATTAGTTTTTGCCGTATGTGCTGTTGAATCTCGGCTTGTGCATTTTGCCATGTGCTCAGGCTAACTTTTTGCTGCTCTATTTTATCAATCAGGCGATTCAGTTTTTTCTGTTGTGCAGACGGTTCCGACCTTTGCTGCAAGCTCACTTTGAGATCAAAGGACATACTCATCTACCTGCAAAAGAAAAAAGTGTAGCAATAATCAGACGAGGAAGGTAGCCAAGCATTCTTTAAGTCAGAATCAGCCTATTTATTTTTAGAAAATACAATACGACTTATCTAAGTTATAACCTAAGAGATCCACCAAATCACTAATGGTAAAGTCACGGCAGCACATAGAGTTTGAAAGCTAATCACGGCTGCCATGAGCTGACTATCGCCACCCAAAACTTTGGTTAAAATGTAGGAAGCAGAAGCAGTCGGCAGCGCAAAGAAAATGATTAAAATTTGTGTTTGCAAACTTGGTAAACCAAACCACGTACAGACCGCGTAAGCCAATGCAGGCACTGCTAAAAGTCGTGCAAACGTGTCTGCTGCCAATACCACAATGTCCTTTTTAATTTGCATAAACTGTAAAGCTGCGCCCACACATAACAAACCTAGTGGCAAACTTGACACTGAAAAAAGCTTAATAAACTGAGTAAAGCCTTCCCAAATTGGGATATGAAGTGCATTGACTACTGCCCCAACCACACACGATGCAATTAACGGGTTTTTAAGGAGTGCAATCAAAACAGGTTTAATTGCCATGTGTTCTTTAGAGGTGAGAGCAAGCACCGAAATTACGTTTACCAGTGGAATGCAAAGCGCCAATAAAATCGCCAGAATTGCCATTCCTTCACTTTTAAAAAGCGAAGTGACTAAAGCCAAACCAATATAGGTATTAAAGCGAACCATACTTTGGACATGCACACCAAAACGTGCAGGCGGTATGTGCCAAAACATTCGGAGGATATATAAAAAGATGGTCACAGCTAAGACCACAGTCAACATTGCAATAATGGCTGTACTCAAGCTTTGTAAGTCAATTTTTGCAGTCGATAGCGTACTAAAAAGCAAAGCGGGAAATAAAATATAGTAATTAAGCTTCTCTGCCCCAGTCCAAAACTCATCGCTAAAAAAACGATATTTTTTAAATAAGTATCCCGATGCAATTAATGCAACTAAGGGAAAAAGAGATAAAACAATACTATTCATTTCTTTACTCGAGTTTTGTTGGGGCTTGCTGTTTGGCAACTACCTTGGCTTACTCATATATTAAAGATAATGAAAACTCATGATAAAATGAGTTTTTACTCATAACAAATACAACATGACATTTACCCAGCTTGAAATTTTCGCACTCATTGCTGAACTAAAAAGCTTCACTGCTACAGCAGAAAAACTGGGAATTTCGCAGTCGGCAGTTTCCCATGCACTTAAATCATTAGAACAACAATGGGGCATTAACCTGATTTCAAGAACTCAAAGCGATATTGAGCTCACCACGACAGGTCAACAGCTTCTTACCCATGTAAAAGAGCTATTGAGTATTTCCGATACCTTAGAAAAAGAAGTGGCTGCCATCCATGGTTTAAACGAAGGCACATTACGTATTGGCTCTTTTGGTGCTTCATCTTCTATTTATCTATTGCCTGAAATTTTAGAAACCTTTCGGCAACGCTATCCTAAAATTGAAATTTATATTGATGAAGGTGAAGATAAAGAAGTTGCTCAGTGGTTATTAGAACGGCGCATAGAGGTTGGTTTTTTGATTATGCCAGATGAGCGTTTTGATACTTTCCCCTTGATTGAAGATCGTTTTGTTGCCTTAATTCCCAATCAATTTCCACTTGCGCAACAACTCTATATTGATCCAGCACAGCTAGAAAATTGCCCTTTTATTATGACAATGGCTGGTAGTAGATATCAGGTCGAATTAATTTTAAAAAACTTTAATGTGAAACCAGACATCAAATTTTATGTGTCACAAATTTTGAGTATCGTCAGCATGGTTCACAATCAATTAGGGGTATCCATTGTGTCTGATATGGTCATCACCAAAGAGTTACTCTCACTTTATCCAAACGTAGTTAAACGCCCTTTTAAACCGAACCTTAAACGCTCAATTGGCCTTGCAGTCAAAAATAAAAAGCACATGAGTCCCGCTGTGAAAGCATTTATTGAAGTTGCTCAAGAGGTTTGGTCAAATCATTAAATGATTAAGGATAATTTTAGGAATTTGATAACGAACTCTTTCAGGTCATTTTATAAGCGCATTAGATGACTTGTAACGTAAAAAGCGCCATAACTGCCCTATCTTAACCAAATCAACGCACCATTTATCACCAAAAACCACTTTTCCAATTCAAATTGGTGCACTTATTGCATATTCACTTTTATGCAATTGAGTTTGTTTCGACAAACTTAGGTTTTTAGACTCCTTAAATCTATTTTGGTGCAATTTACAGACCCAGATTTGTTCCAAAATGGAATTTAGCACTTTTTTCGAGCATGCTATGCAAAATGTAGATCTATTTTTCTTATTACTTGGTGCTGTTTTGGTTCTTGCCATGCACGCAGGTTTTGCATTCTTGGAACTTGGTACGGTTCGCCATAAAAATCAGGTGAACGCACTTAGTAAAATTCTGACTGACTTTGCCCTCTCTGCAATCGCTTATTTCTTTGTTGGCTACTACATTTCTTATGGTCAGCATTTCTTCCATGATGGTACAGCTCTAGCAAATGATCATGGCTACAACCTGATGCGCTGCTTCTTTTTACTCACTTTTGCTGCGGCAATTCCTGCGATTATTTCGGGTGGTATTGCTGAACGCGCAAAAATGCGTTCACAAGCGATTGCAACACTCGCTTTAGTTGGTCTGGTTTATCCTTTTTTTGAAGGCATGGTTTGGAACGGTAACTACGGTCTACAAAAATGGTTAGAAACGACCTTTGGCGCAGCTTTTCACGACTTCGCTGGTTCAGTTGTGGTGCATGCTATGGGTGGTTGGATTGCACTTGCTGCCGTGATTTTATTGGGTGCACGTTCTGGTCGTTATAAGAAAGATGGTCGTGTAAGTGCTCACCCGCCATCTTCTATTCCATTTTTAGCGCTCGGTTCATGGATTTTAATTGTCGGCTGGTTTGGCTTTAACGTGATGAGCGCGCAACGTGTTGATGCTATTTCTGGTCTAGTTGCCATTAACTCACTCATGGCAATGGTTGGCGGAACGATTACAGCAAATGCGATTGGAAAAAATGACCCCGGTTTCTTACACAACGGTCCACTTGCAGGTTTAGTAGCAATCTGTGCGGGTTCTGATATTGTTCATCCAATCAGTGCACTTGTGATTGGCGGTGCAGCAGGTGCTATGTTTGTGTACCTATTTACCTACACACAGAACAAGCTCAAAGTAGATGATGTGTTGGGTGTATGGCCATTACACGGCGTATGTGGTGCATTTGGTGGTATTGCGGTGGGTTTATTTGGTCAAAAGTGGCTTGGTGGTTTAGGTGGTGTATCTTTCGCCTCACAACTCATTGGTACAGTGCTTGCGATTGCCATAGCTCTTGCTGGTGGTTTTATTGTCTACGGTATACTTAAAGCAACTATTGGCATTCGTTTATCTCAAGAAGATGAGTTTAGAGGTGCAGATTTATCCATTCATAAAATTTCTGCAAACTCCGAAGAAGGTATGTTTTAATTCAGTGCTTATGAAGCAGGGTTTCAATATCCTGCTTAACATTGCGTTCTATAAATAAAATTTTAAATAAAACACTTACTATTGATTAAAAAGCATGCTTTCAAGTCTTTATCTAATCAATTTAGAGTGCTGAAAAATATATTAATTTTAATATTATTTTAAGATTTACAAATAAAACCCTGTTTAGTTTAAGAACAATTTAAGTTTTATTTTATGTAATGCCTTCAACTCACACTCAAATTGATGTTGCATCGTAATGAACCAACAAAAACAATTTTTTCAACTTCAGCTTATTTTTCTTGCCCTTAGTTTTTTTATACTTTTATTCATATTTCCAGTGGGTGGCAAAATTGATATGTATCTCATCCACCCTTGGATGGATTCAACAGGTCATTTTTTTAATCGGGACAATTGGTACCTTGTCAGGGTTAACCATGAAATCATAAAACAAATCATCACCACCGTTTACGTCATCTTTTTAGGTCTATGGATTGCATCATTCAAAGTCGAAAAATTGAAGCTTTATCGTTGGCAATATGGCTATATGTTTTTAGTGAGTATGATTGGTAGTGGTGTAGTTGGTCTATTAAAATCACAATCTGCCCACGCTTGCCCGTGGAATATGGTTCATCCGACTACTTTAAGTTATGTGTGGGACTTTACCGCTACACATGGTCATTGCTTTCCAGGTGGTCATGCAAGCGCAGGCTTTATTTTAATGACAGGCTTTTTTGTTTATCGTCTTGAACAACCTAAACGCGCCTATTTTTATCTCATCGCTGGCATCATCTTAGGCTTTCTGATGGGCTGGGGACAAATGATGCGTGGTGCCCATTTCCTTAGCCACAATTTATGGACAGGCTGGGTGGTTTGGGCAGTGAACATCGTATTTTATAAAATTTGTATTCACCGCTTTGAGTTTGAAAAACGAATGAAACAAGAACTTGCTTAAATCAAGTTCTTGTTTCATGAATATGTAGAGTTTTAGGCAGTTTAACTAAAACAGAAAGTCCGCCAAGCTCTAAGCTTCGATCTAGTGTCAAACTTCCACCTAAACGCTGAGTCGCTCGGTCAACAATTGATAGACCTAAGCCACTGCCCACTTCAAGGTGGTGGTGTACCCGATAAAAACGTTTTAAAACTTTGTCATAGTGTTCAGGGTCAATACCCGCACCGCTATCTTCAATTTGTATACATGCATCGCCATCTTTAGCAGTAAAGACTGAAATATTAATCATTCCTTCATGAGGCGTGTATTTGATTGCATTATCAATTAAATTAAAAATAATTGAATGTACTGTTGGCTCAACACTATGCATTTCAATAGGTTCATTGCGAACAAATCCTAGGTCAATGTCTTTTTGCATAGCTAAATTAACAAGCTGTTCAACACAATTTAAAGCGACATCATTGAGTTGAAAAGTTCTGGTCGGTTCAATCACACTTAGAGAGACATCTTGCTTAGCCAACGCCAAAAGCTGTGTGACCAAATGCTGAATACGTGCTAATCCTTTACTCAAGTTTTGCAGTGCTTGATGCTCAGGAAATTGACTGATTAAAATTTTAGTTTGTAAATTTAAAGCTGTGACAGGAGTTCGTAACTCATGGGCAGCATCTGCAATAAACTGTTTTTGCTCATTTTGAGCTTTAGAAATGCGCTCAAACAGACGGTTCATTTCATCAATAGTTGGCAATAACTCTTGAGGATAGTCTACAACTTCAATGGGTGTTAGCTCTTCCGAATCACGTTCCTTCAACTCATTTTTAAAGTCATCTATCGGCTTTAGGCCTCGACCAATAATTGCAGCTAAAGCAAAAATCGCAAATGGTAAAATAATTAAATACGGAATAAACATACTTCCTGCGAGTTCCAAAGCAAAAGCTTCACGAACATTTTCTTGTTGACTGACTTGAACCTGATAATCTTTTAAAGGCAAAACATAAGTTCTCACCACACCTTGGCTCGTTGTATGCGAGTAAAAACCAGCTTGAGTCACAGGTGGAACTAATAAATTTAATTGATGAGATAAGTGGGACTGATCTTTATAAGCCCAAATATCTAAAAATAAATCTTCTTCATGATAAGTTCTGTGTAAATCAAACTTACTGCTTACTGTTTTTACAGGATAGGCAGCTGTTCGCTCTGCCAAATACTGCATTTGAGTATCTAAAATTTCATCAACTTCTTGAAGTGCAACCTTATAGGCACTAAAAATTAATATACAACCTAAGATGACACTGAAAATTGAGGTGCCCCAAATCAGTCGTTTCTTTAATGAATAATGCACTTTATGAAGTTCCAAAATTTAAGCGAGGATTACCCTAAACGGTAACCCAACCCTCGAATAGTTCGAATAAAGTCTTTCCCGAGTTTAGCCCTTAAGTGATGCACATATACTTCGATCGTATTACTAGTCACTTCACTATCGAAATCATATAACTTGTCTTCAAGATTTGCTTTAGAAAAGATTTTATTTGGGTGGCTCATCAAAGGAATAAGAATTGCCCATTCACGATTCGACAAGTCGATCCGTTGGCCTTTAAAGGTTGCAATATGTTGTTCAACATTTAAAACCAGATCACCACTTTGTAAGAGTTGCTCATGGTTCGCAAGCTGAGCCTCTACCCCACTACGGCGCAATAAGGCATGAATGCGAGCAAGTAATTCATCGAACTCGTAGGGTTTAATTAAGTAATCATCTGCCCCGTGGTTTAATCCATCCACACGATTTTGTAACTGGTCTCGTGCCGAAATGATTAAAACTGGAGTCACAGCTCTTTGACGGATCTGTTTTAAGACCTGCATACCATCCATCATCGGCAAGCCTAAGTCTAATAAAATAATATCAAACTTATTTTTAGCCAATTGAGCAAGACCATCTAAGCCATTGTTGACCCACTCCACCTCAAATTGATGATATTGCAGCAACGTTATTGTTGACTCAGCAATCATAAAATCATCTTCAATCATCAAGATTTTTGTCATGTTCTAGGCTCGCTTTAATTCACATGGGCACAAGAGTGCAATATGTCCAGTTGAGGGTTGATGACCTGAGTTTTTACATCCAGCAGACTTAACAAACTTGGGAATAAATTATCCTGACTTAACTTTTGTTTGGTTTGTTGGTTTAAACAATTTACTTGAGCAAGATTCTGTTGTTTCCAACCATCAGAGAACCACATAATCATTGGTATATGTGTTTGTTGAGTCGGTGCGATTGAGTAAGGCGCGCCGTGTAAATACATACCATGCTCACCTGTTGACTCACCATGATCAGATAAATACCAGAAACCTGTTTGATAATTCGATACTTCTTTTAAAGTATTAATCATTTGGCTTAATACATGGTCTGTATATACGATTGTATTATCATAGCTATTTACTAATTCGGCTGGTGAACAACCCTGTATCGCATTAGTATCACAAGTTGGTTTAAATGGTTGATATCCTTGAGGTGCGCGCTTGTAATATGCTGGTCCATGGCTACCCATCTGATGCAATACAACTAAACGTGGACGCTGATCATCTTTCGGAATAGAAGCCAAATATTGCTTTAAGCTCTCAATAAGAATGTCATCAAGACATTCACCATCTTTACACCACTTTTGCTTTAACTCTTCTGGAATTTGATATTGTTCAACGCGATCACATGCACCTTTACAACCTGAGTTATTATCAATCCAAGTGACCTGATAGCCTGCACGTTTTGCAATATCAAGTAATCCTTCACGATGACTCGCTAAATGCTCGTCATAATCAGAACGTGGCATACCTGAGAACATACATGGCACCGAAACCGCCGTTGCAGTACCACATGAACTCACTTGCGAGAAGTTTAAAATATCTTGTTTAGAAAGTTCTGGATTCGTATTTTTTGCATACCCATTGAGGGAGAAACTTTCAGCACGTGCAGTTTCACCAACCACAAGTACCATGAGTTTAGGTAAACCTTTTTGAGTTTGTTGAACTTGTTGAGCATCTTCACCATATTTCACAAGGGGAAGGTTTTTCTTTGGCGCTTTTTTACGATAATAAGACATAATCGAAGAAATAGTATTTTGCGGAGAAATCATGCCTTTTAAATCACGATGTTCCCTAAAGATTGCTGCAAAATCAATATAATATGTAAATAACAAACCACCTATAACTGCAAACGCAATGGCAATGGCGAGTACTTTTTTAACTAAAAGCGGAAGTATTTTTTCTTGTTTGAATTTTACCTGTGTAATTAAAATAATAGGTAAAACGACAAAGAAAATAGTCCAGAATAGAAAACGCAAAGAGAGTAAATCTGTAGCTTCTGAGACATCTGTTTGTACAATATTTTGAATTTGGTCAGGTGAAACAATGACACCTAAAGTGTTTACAAAGTACGAGCTAAAACCACCAATAAATACCAGCAAAATGGCAAAAATTTTAGCCGTCCATTTCCAGTTTAAAATTTGTAAAATCGCATAATAAGCAGCAATGAGAATAACCACTGTAGCTGCTAAGAATAGACCTGCTTTAATACCTAAATATGGTGTCAACAGGTGAACTTTCTTATAAAAACCAATATTTAGAATTGCGCCTAACCAAACGGCTATAATGAAGTTGAACATAAACAGGGAAATCTGCTTATTTCTTAATTTAGAAAAAAAACTCAGCATCTCTGGTTACTACGACCTTTTTTTATGATGTTCTAATGTAAAAATTGAAACTTAAAAATGACTTAAATAAAAAATGATCTATGACAGAAATCTTAAAAAATACTTATTTTAAATTTTTTTCTAACAAAAAGACGAGGTTAAATTTAACCTCGTCTTTTTTATTTTTAACTAAATATTGTTCTTAGAAACTATATTTAGCCATTAAACCAATGCGGTTATCTTTATAAGACTGGCCAGCAAACGTTTCACGCTTACCATTTACATATTCAAGACCTAAATCAATTGGTTTAACAGGCGTATAGATAAAGTTGATCCATGCTTGTTGAACTTTTTCATTACCAGCTGTATATGCTTTTGCATAATCAGTGCCATCATCAGCAAACTCTGCACCATACGCTAAAGTTGAACGTAAGTTAGGTAAAATTTTATAAGTACCGCCTACTTGTACAGCAACAAATTTATTTTGCTCAATACTGTTGTTTACCAAAGTATAGGCAGCGTTACTACCATATAAATAGCTATTATCACCAACTACATACGAAACATCAGCAAAAAGTTTTAAAGGATCAGATACTTTAAAGTCTGTACCTGCTGCAATACCCCAACCAGTTTTGTTATCCTTATTACCTGTTGGTGATTTATAGTTTTCTACTAAAGCACGCGCTGATGCAGAACCTTTACCGTCTGCATAACCTTGAGTAATTTTAGCAGTTAATGCAGGTAAGCTATATTTAATACTATCACTTGTCCAGCTGCCACTTGCATCTTGTTTACCATTAAGAGCAGTACTATCACCCTTTTCAGCAGAAACAAACAATTGTGTAGTTGGTCCTAACTTGTAGCCATAACGTACTTGAGGCACACGTTTAGTACCACCACCAACGTTTGTCGAGAAGTCGATCATTTCTGGTGCATGGTTAGCCAAGAAGTTTGAAGTTGTTTGACCGAATAACCAGTCGTTATACGTTAAATAAGCATGACGAATACGCAATGAACCATTTGAATCTGTTGTAGAACCAGCAAAATCAACTTCGAGTTTACCGCCCACTTTGGCATCATTTACTGGAGCAGTAAAATCTAAACCAAGGCGAGTTGTTTTAGCAGTTGCACGTAATTTATCGTGTGTTTTACCGTCAGTTTTACTAACATCACCAAAGTCATTATCCGCACCTTCGATAATGTAGTTAGCATCACCACGAACAAAACCATAAAGGTTTACATCAGCACCAGCTTTAGATTTAAATCCTGCCAATGGAGAAGCTGATGCAGCAACAGGTTGAGGCTGTGACTTAACTTCAGCTAACTGTACTTGTTGTTGTTGCTGTACTTGCTGCTGTTGTTGCTGCACTTGGCTTTGTTGTTGAATTAAAGCTTTTAAAGCTTCAACTTCTTTACGAAGCTGTTGAATTTCCGCTTTGTCGGAAGTCGCAGCATGTGCCCCACTCATCATTAAAGCTGTAACTGTAAGAGCTAAACTTTTAACAACGAAAGATTTACGATTAAGGAATAGATCCATCAAAAACTCCAAAAATATATTTTATGTTGCCTATCCATGCCAAGTTGATTTACGCCATTAAATTAGGGGGCTAAAAAATCAACTCTCCTCCACTTTGGTTACATTAATTTTATTACCGCAACCAAAACCAATTTCAAAGTTATGCAAGACCAAAACCAATAACCAAAGACATAAAAAACATACTTTGACTTACAGATTTTTACCTTAACTTCATGTTGTAACGAATCCTACACAACTCTCTTATCTTATAGAATGATTAAATCGTTATTTCATTATTCTTTTTTAGACTTTAGGCTAATATACCGTCTAATTGAATACTCTTTTACCTATCTTTGATTGATTCACATGATTTTTCTTGTTAACGAAATCCATTTTTACTCCAGTTAGCTTCCATTTGCCACCCAAACAAGATGGCACAATTAATAGCGCATTTAAATAGCTAAAAACATACATTTTTAAAAATATAGACAAAGGTAGTAGCTAATGACTAGATCACTCCTTAATCGATATTAAATTTCTTTATTTCATTTAGTTAACATTAGTTTTCGTGTAGTTTTACATGTTTCCATAGGTAAATAGGAAGCAAAGTAACAGTGCCAATAATGACAATAGCTATCAAATAATGGAAATACCCGAAGGCATCTCCAAACACTCCACTCAAGGTATAAAGACCACCGCTTACTGTCGCCATGATCGAAACTTGAAAAGTAAAATCGGTACCAGCGTAGTTCTTTCGACTGTAATGCATGACTAGGGTTAACATTACAACGAGTAACATGGCTACAAAGGCATCTTCTAACGCATTGATAGTATAGATAAGCCATGTATTTATTTTTATCTTTTGCTCGTAAGCATAAGCCAAATAAACATAAGCAGCTAAACTCATGATTTTTAATATTGAAAAACTAATTAATGTCGTTGGTCTAGAAAAATGCTTTAACACCCACCCTGCAATAAATGCTCCCACTAAAGCAGCAACAGCTCCCAGCATGGTGATGTAAACGCCAATTTGGGTAAAGCTTAATCCCATATCAACCATTAAAGGTTTTAGTATTGGCCCAGCTAAGCCATCTGCCACTTTAAAAGTGATAAGTACCATTAGCCAAGAACGAAGTTCCTTATTTTGAGAAAAATAACTCAAATAAGCCTTAATTCTGGTAACTAGATTTGGTTGGCTAGGTTGATTAGTAGGATGAGAACTATGAAGAGGTTCTTTAAATAGTAAAACAGGTAACGTGTTGATAAAGACTAAGGCGGCTAATAATAAAAAAGTCGGCTGCCATGACACCCAGTCTAGACACCACAGTACGGCCCCCCCACCCACGATAAAACCAAGACGAGAACCTACAACTTGAAATGTATTTCCCCAATGTTGCTGGTCCTGTTGCAATAGATTAACAGCCAAAGCATCGGTCGCAATATCTTGTGTTGCTCCTGTTAAGTTCATTAAAAGAAGCGAAATAAAAAACGTAAATAGATAAAGAGGCTGATCTAAAGCCTGAATGGGGAAAAAAGACAAAATGCACAGTACACCCACGGTTAAAAACTGAGTCGGTAAAATCCAGCTACGATAGTGCCCTAAGCGTGAAATCGCATGTCGATCTACCCACGGTGCCCAAAATATCTTAATTGACCAAGGCAACATGAGCAGCCCAAAACCACCAATATGAGCAAGTGATACACCTTCAGCTCTTAATATTACGGGTAAAGCATGTGTCATAAAACCCACAGGCAAACCTTGTGCCCAATATAAGGAAAATAGCAGAAGATAAAGATTTTGCTGCCGAAACATATATACCTACTTTTTATTTCTTTAATGAGGAATAACATCAAATGTCATGTTGTTCTTACATTTTGCCAATGAAGCATATATTTCAAAAGATTAAGATAAAACTAGGACAAGTTAAAATTTAAAAAAATATGGATCAACATTTCCCTAATTTACCTGATTTGGTACCCCAACGTGGCACTGCTTTAAGCCGAACACTATTTAAAAAACTTTTTTTAGCGCAAGGTTGGACAATTGAAGGCGAAGTTCCTAATTTTCCAAAAGCAGTGGCGATTATTTCACCTCATACTTCCAATATAGATGGATGGTATGGCTTTCTTGCAATTTTCGGATTAGGTATCCAGATTACGGTTTTGGGTAAAGATGCTCTTTTTAAACCACCGTTTAAGCGAGCGTTAGACTGGGCTGGCGTTATTCCTGTTAAACGTGACACAGCCAATGGACTTACTGAACAAGTGGTCAGCACGATTCAAAAATATGAAAAGATCTGGATTGGGATGGCGCCCGAAGGCACACGTAAAAAAGCAAAAAAAATGAAAAGTGGTTTTTACCATATTGCCGCAAAAGCCAATATTCCCATTGTGATGTTTTCTTTTGATTATGACCGTAAGATGATTCACTGCTTGGGTCACTTAGACCCAAGTGGCAACTATGATGAAGATCTCACCAAGATTTTTGAGCGTTATGAAGGAAAAATCTCACCCAAAAATCGCAATTGGCTTGCCGAACCTTTACAAAATCTAGTGAAAAAAACCTAGCAAAAATTGAGCGAATCTGGTCTTATGGCCCTTCTTAATTTATCTCGACATAGATTATTTTTAAAGATGAAAATTGCTCAATTTGCCAGTATTGGATTTATCTCTCTAGCACTCTTTGGCTGTGATAAATTTAGCAAAACACCAACGCCGACTACCTCAATTAAAGCCCGTGAACCAGTTATCGCACTTGCCTTAGGAGGCGGTGGAGCAAAAGGATTTTCACATATTGGTGTTATCAAGGTTTTAGAGTCACATGGTATTAAACCGAAAATTGTTACGGGTACAAGTGCCGGCAGTTTTGTAGGAAGTATCTATGCCAGTGGGCAAACACCTTATCAGCTTCAAAATCTTGCGCTTAAATTGCAAGAATCTGATATTCGTGATTTAACACTTAATCGCCAAGGTATTATTCTTGGGCAAAAGCTACAGGACTACGTGAACCGTAACGTGGGCAACAAGCCAATTGAGAAGTTCCCAATTCGTTTCGCAGCAGTAGCAACTCGTCTTGATAACGGACAAAAGGCTGACTTTATTAAAGGTAATGCAGGTCAAGCTGTACGTGCGTCTTGTAGTATTCCAAACGTGTTTGTACCTGCCACAATTGGCAATCAAAAATACATAGATGGCGGATTAGTTAGTCCAATTCCTGTTAAAACAGCACGTGATATGGGTGCAGATATTGTAATTGCGGTTGATATTTCTGCACGTCCTGCAGGTAATCGCCCAGCCAATATGTGGGGTTTACTTGATCAAACCATTAATATTATGGGCCAACAAAGTATTAATGAAGAACTCAAGCAGGCCAATGTTGTCATTCAACCTAAAGTTGGGCACTTAGGTGCACTCGATTTGAAATCAAGCAATGAAGCTATTTTAGAAGGTGAAAAAGCTGCTCAGGCACAAATACGCCAAGTTGAAACTGCAATTGCGAACTTCAAAAAATCTCCAGCCGCATTTAAGCCCGCACCACGTCCTAAATTTTAATTGAGGTGGTTTTTTTCTATCCACATTTCCTATCATCTGCTACAGTGGTAAAAGTGATATTAGTCACTTTTACCCATCATAAAGATATATAAAAGAGCAGATCTATGGAGTTTGTTGTACAACCTTGGCACTGGTTTGTATTGGGTATCTTACTTATTCTTTCTGAACTGATTCTACCTGCCTTTGCCGCACTCTGGTTTGGTATTGCCGCCATTATGGTGTGCATTCTCTATTGGTTATTTCCAGATATTAGCCTCACAACACAAATTGTATTGTGGATAATACTATCAGTGCTATGCACCATTCTTTGGTTCAAATTTATTAAACCTTTATCAATTGATAAAACAAAAGCGGGATTGCCCCGTGAAGCAACGATTGGTCAAATTGGAATGGTGATTCAAACAGGTCTAGACCATGATCAAATTATTGTTCGCTTTCCAATGCCTATTTTAGGGGCCGATGAGTGGAATTGTCGGAGCACTACTCCTGTTAAAGTAGGCGATCGTGTCAGAGTTATTGATATTTCGGGTAATGACTTAATTGTTCAAACCCATGGTACTTCATAAACATTAAAGATAAAGAGAGGGTATTTTCATGCCAGTCGGTACTATTATTGTTTTAGCCTTTTTGGCGTTTGTGGCTATTACCATTTTTAAAGGGGTTCGTATTGTTCCTCAGGGCTACAAATGGATTGTCCAACGTCTAGGTAAATATCACACCACCCTTAATCCGGGGCTTAATTTTGTGATTCCCTATATCGATGACGTGGCTTATAAAATTACCACGAAAGACATTGTACTAGATATTCCGTCACAAGAAGTGATTACACGTGACAACGCTGTATTACTTATGAATGCTGTCGCATACATTAATTTAACCACGCCAGAAAAAGCAGTTTACGGTATTGAAAACTATACATGGGCAATTCAAAACCTTGTACAAACCTCACTGCGTTCTATTGTAGGTGAAATGGATCTAGATGATGCATTGTCTTCACGTGATCATATTAAAGCTAAGTTAAAAGCTGCAATTTCTGACGATATTTCAGATTGGGGCATTACACTGAAAACAGTCGAGATTCAAGACATTCAGCCGTCTCATACCATGCAAGCTGCCATGGAAGAACAAGCTGCTGCAGAACGTCAACGTCGTGCTGCTGTTACTAAAGCCGATGGTGAAAAACAGGCTGCTATTTTAAGTGCAGAAGGTCGTTTAGAAGCCTCACGTCGTGACGCAGAAGCACAAGTTGTGTTAGCTGAAGCATCTCAAAAAGCGATTTCAATGGTGACCAGTGCAGTGGGTGATAAAGAGATTCCAGTTGCTTACCTTTTGGGTGAACAATATGTAAAAGCAATGCAGGATATGGCGAAATCAAATAATGCTAAAACTGTGGTTTTACCTGCTGATGTTTTAAATACAATTCGCGGTATTATGGGAAAGCATAATTAATTCAATTACTTCAAATAAGTAATTAAAATCAAGGCGGTGACTATCATGTCGCCGTTTTTTTATATTATTGGTTTTTTAATCTTTTCTGATCTTTCAAAGGTAATTTCTTTACGACTAAATCATAAGAATCATGAATTAAATCTTGAAGTAAATCGCTAGTTAAACTCTTATGCGGTGTAATCGAAATCCAATGCTTTTTATTCATGTGATAACCCGGAATAATAAATGAATAAAGCTCCTGATATTCCTGACTTTTATACGGATCACACTTCACATTAATCATTTTGACGCCTGCAACTTCCGCCGTCAGCATGAACATTTTCTCTAAAATTTTAAAAACTTCATAGTCAGGTCCAAATGGATGAACGTGCTGGCTAAAAGGAAGATTACTTGCAATTTCAATTGCTTTTTGATGGAGTTGTTCACCATTCATCTTTTTCTCCCTTATCCATTTCACATGAATAGAAGCATTAATATTGATTTAATATTATTAATTCGTACGTGCTAAAAGAAATTGTGAGATATCTACTAACTCTTTTGCATTATCACCAAAATGAGCTAAAGCCTCAAAAGCTTGATCGTGCAATTCTTTGGCATAAATCTGTGCTTGTTCAAGACCCATTAAAGCTGGGTATGTCGATTTTTGCACTTGCTCATCCTTACCAGCAGTTTTACCCAAAGCTTCGGTACTCGAAGTAATATCGAGAATATCGTCTAACACCTGAAAAGCCAGTCCAATGGTCTGCCCATATTGGCGTAACTTTGGAATTGCTTGATCTGTTCCAGAAAAAATAGTGACTGCACCCATCATAATTGCAGCCTGAATGAGCGCGCCAGTTTTATTACGATGAATATTTTCAAGTTCGTCTTGAGCAATTTGCTTAGCTTCAGCTTGTAGGTCTAATACCTGTCCACAGACCATTTTAGAGGTGGCTGTTGCTAAAATCTGAATTTGTTTTAATACAATCGCGGCATCGGTACCCTGTCCTTGTTCATCGAACAAACGGCTACCTAAAACCTCAAAAGCCATTGATTGTAAAATATCACCTGCGAGTAAAGCAGTATCTTCACCAAATGCAACATGACACGTCGGCTGACCACGGCGTAGTAAATCATTATCCATACAAGGCAAATCATCGTGCGCTAGCGAATAACAATGAATTAACTCTACAGCAACCGCAGCACGGCGAGCCGCAGCAAAATTTGGATTTGGCTGTAAAGAAGCTGTGGCATAACACAAAGCCGGACGCACACGTTTTCCACCAAGCATGACTGCATGGTGTACTGCACTTTTTAATGGTTCTGGAATTGAGAACGCGGCCAGTGTCGTCAATAAATCTTGTTGAATACGTTGTTGAGCTTGTTTTAAAACATCCGCATTAACTTGAGAGAGTGATGACACAGTCGCCTCGATAAAATCAGTAGAGAAATTTTATTGAATGTAATGAAGCATTCATGCGCTACATCATACACGATTCACTGTGAAAAGTGGGTGATGAGTTTTTGAGGGCAAACGTAAAAAAGCCTCTACATGTTTGAGAGGCTTTTGTACTTAATGACTTTTATAAACTGTCACCCGGAACACGCACCCAACCTTCCATTAACACACGTGCACTACGGCTCATAATGGCTTTTTTCACAACCCATTGATCATTAATACGTTCCGCTTGAGCACCAACACGTAATGTTCCAGATGGATGTCCGAAACGTACTGCTTCACGTTCACCACCACCAGCCGCTAAATTTACTAACGTTCCTGGAATGGCAGCCGCTGTGCCAATTGCAACCGCTGCGGTTCCCATCATCGCATGGTGTAATTTACCCATCGACAAAGCACGAACCAGTAAATCGACATCACCCTCTGAAACTGGCTTACCACTTGAAGCGGTATAGTTTTTCGGTTTAGAAACAAAAGCAATTTTTGGTGTGTGCTGACGCGCAGCTGCTTCTGAAATATCTTTAATTAGGCCCATCTGTACCGCACCATACGCACGAATTTTTTCAAACCGTGCTAGTGCAGTTGCATCACTATTAATATGATCTTGTAATTCTGTACCTTGGTAACCCAAATCTTCTGCATTTAAGAAAATGGTTGGAATACCTGCATTAATAAATGTCGCTTGGAAACGACCAATATCAGGAACGTCTAATTCGTCAACGACATTTCCTGTCGGGAACATATCGCCGCCTTCTTCACCATCATCGGCTGGGTCTAAAAACTCAATTTGAACTTCAGCAGCCGGAAATGTCACCCCATCAAGTTCAAAATCACCAGTTTCTTGAACTTGACCATTGGTGATAGGCACATGCGCAATAATGGTTTTTTGAATATTTTTTTGCCAGATTCGAACTGTGCATAGGCCATTTTCTGGAATACGATCTGCATTAACCAAGCCATTTGAAATCGCAAAAGAGCCAACCGCAGCAGTTAAATTACCGCAGTTACCACTCCAGTCTACAAAAGGCTGATCTATTGAAACCTGACCAAATAAATAATCTACATCATGCTCTGGCTGAGAACTTTTAGCGAGAATAACTGTTTTACTCGTACTCGAAGTGGCTCCTCCCATCCCATCAATTTGTTTTCCATAGGGGTCTGGGCTACCAATGACACGGAGTAAGAGCTGATCTCTTGCTTGTCCTGCAACTTGGGCTTTTTCCGGCAAATCATCAAGCTTGAAAAAGACACCTTTACTGGTTCCACCACGCATATAAGTGGCTGGAATTTTAATTTGCGGTACTGAGCTCATATCAACTGTTATCCTTACTATTATGTTCTTCTATATCAAAACAAGCATTCTTGTTTACCCTTCTCTGCATCTTAAATTGTTTTAAGGCCAAGAGATAGCGATCTGCTTTATACATCAATCGTATTGACGCAAGCATATTTTGAGAATTTAGCAATATGCTTGCAATGACTTAATCTAAGCAAAAACTAACAAAAAAAGTCTATATGAAATTATATTTTTTAGAGCACTTTTCACTCGATATTGAAATATTAAAAGTAAACCAATGATTTTAAATGTATTTTAATATTACTTTTCAGTCACTGCTTATTAATTTGTAGTCTAGGCTAAAATAACTCCATCTATTAGAATAATTTACTTATTCATTGTGAGTGAAGACCTTTGACCAACGAATCTTCTACACTGCAACGAGGACTAAAAAATCGACATATCCAATTAATTGCTATGGGTGGAGCAATTGGTACCGGATTATTTTTAGGCTCGGCGCAAGTGATTCAATCTGCGGGACCATCCATTATTTTAGGATATGCCATTGGTGGCTTAATCGCGTTTTTGATTATGCGCCACTTGGGAGAAATGATTGTTGAAGAACCTGTTGCAGGATCGTTCAGCCATTTTGCTTATAAATATTGGGGGAAATTTCCCGGATTTTTAGCTGGATGGAATTATTGGATACTCTATGTTCTGGTTGCGATGAGTGAACTCACCGCTGTTGCCAAATATATTAATTATTGGTGGCCTCATATTCCAGCATGGACTTCTGTCTTATTTTTCTTTGTCGTGATTACAGCCGTAAACTTAACCAACGTTAAATTTTATGGTGAATCTGAATTTTGGCTCGCCATTATTAAAGTAACTGCGGTCATCTCGATGATTATTTTTGGCCTTTATTTGTTGTTTACAGCAGATGTGGGTTCAAGCATTTCATTTAGTAACCTGTGGACACATGGTGGATTTTTTCCAAATGGCTTTAGTGGTCTGTTCTATATGTTAGCTTTTTTAATGTTCGCTTTTGGCGGCATTGAGCTCATTGGTATGGCAGCAGCAGAAGCAAAAGATCCGAAAAAAACTATTCCAAAAGCAATCAACCAAGTTGTTTTCCGTATCTTGATTTTCTATATCGGTTCACTAACAATTTTGCTTTCATTAGTGCCATGGAACCAGTTAGATCTTGGTGGCCTCGACAAAAGCCCATTCGTCATGATTTTTAGCCAAATGGGAATTGGTTGGGCTGCACATCTTCTTAACTTTATTATTTTAACTGCTGCTTTATCTGTTTATAACAGTGGTATGTTTGCAAACAGCCGTATGTTATATGGTCTAGCTCAACAAGGTAATGCTCCACAAGTTTTCAAAAAAGTAAATAAACAAGGTGTACCTGTTCCAGCCGTATTACTTTCTGCATTATTAATTTTTGGTTGTGTACTGTTGAACTACTTTGTACCCGAAGATGCATTAAGTCACTTAATGTATATCGTCGTTGGTGCATTAGTATTGAACTGGGCAATGATTAGTTTGACTCACCTCAAATTTAGATCAGCAATGAAGGCAAAAGGTGAAAAAACTCACTTCCCTGCACTTTGGGCACCATTTAGTAACTATTTGGTTTTAGGCTTTATTGCAGTTGTTCTCTACATTATGTGGAGCCAAGGGTTTAAAGAATCTGTGATGATGATTCCTATCTGGATCGTTCTTATGTTTGTACTATTTAAATTATTGAATTCTAAAAAACAATAATATTATATTTCGTACCTAAACACTAAAAAGCCTCTATTTCGATAGGGGCTTTTTAGTGTTTAATCAGAAAATTACGCGCTGTAAAAATTAAAATTTCATCGACAATTAAACTAGACGTTATGCATATTTATACTGACGCGAACAGTAGCCTCGTTCAATTTCTGGCGAACGTAATTGTTGATGTTTAGTTTTACGCCCTGCCATACGTTTGCGCCAGAGTTTAAAACTATTGGTTTTCAGGTTGTATCTCATCAAACGAATAACTTCGCTTTCACTTAAGCCATATTCTCGCTCAATTGCTTCAAATGGAGTGCGATCTTCCCATGCCATTTCAATAATTCTAGATAAGTCCTGTTCATCAATTTTTTTCATGTTATGCCCTTTTGAATTATACGATAGCCAAATCTGATTTTTAACAAACAACCTTCTAGGAATAACTTCACCTACTCGATTGCTTGTCTTAAACCTTTTCGTGTTTTGCTTCAGATCATAGAAAGATCAACATGAATTTTTTGTGATTTTTTTAGCTTTCTAAACTGTTTTTCTACAAGACATAAGTGTTCGAAACCATTGAATGGTTCAACTTTATCTTTATTGCCCACTATGGCAAAAGTTTTAATAACTAAAACGTAAAAAAGCCATTGCCTTCGCAATAGCTTTTTTGTTTATAATCATAAAATTATGCGCCCTTAGCTTAACTGGATAGAGCAGTTGCCTCCTAAGCGACCGACGTGGGTTCGAGTCCCGCAGGGCGCACATATTTCATCACTTAATCCTTCACTTCAGCCAACAATGTTTCAGCTGCAAGTTTTCCTAAATTATTAGAAGCAAGCGGACTATCACCAGTTAGCAATTTACGGTCTCTATGACATTGCCCAGTAATGCCCTTATTTAAAATTTCGACACCGAGCTTTTCAAGGTTTTCACCCACTAGCCAAGGTAAAGCTCCAGGCATATAACCAATATCAATATTTGCTCCCTTATCTAATGAATCAGGGAATACACAAATTTGATAGCCTTTAAAAATATAGTTTTCTGGCTGTTCATCTACTGCCGCAGCCAGTAATGAAGCTGGACCATGACATAATGTAATAATAAATTTATCTTGTTCAACTGCCCATTTAAGAACTTTTTTCACCTCAAGGCTATGTGGAATTTTAGCTAATACGCCATGTCCACCTGGAATGAATACAGCCGCATATGGTGAGTTTTCCCCCACTGCGTTTTCTAAAATATCAGTTAGCTTTAATGGATTTTTTAATTTGTCTGCATATTTCTGAAAGGTATCTAATACAACTTGTTCTTGCTTTGGCATTGCCCACATTTCAAGTTTAGCAGGGTTCCCAGAAAGTGTCGCAACATCAATTTCAAAGCCTGCATTATCTAAATGAAACATCGGTAAAAGCATTTCTACAGGATGGTTACCTGTTGAAAAGAACTTACCGTTTTGCATCTGGATATAACGCTCATCAGTTGCAATCATTAAAACTTTTTTATTGCCCGCATACGGCGTTGAATAAGTCGTGCCGTCGTAATCGGTTTTAGGAGCAGTATATTGACTTAGTGAATAAGGTGATGGGAAAAAGGCATTATCTTCAGCCAAATCTGGAGTAGGATTTTTATCATCAATATTTGCGGTATTCATTGTTACTATCCTTTTTCATCAGTATGGAAAGAAATAATAAGGTAAGAACCAATTTTTATTTCTTACTCAATTTATAGGTGAAGTTATGAAGCTGGTGCAATCTGCCAATAGAATTTGGCAATTTTTATAGAGAAATAGGCAGAATCTAGAATTATAAAATTCAGTTTAGGCGAACCTGTCGTTCGCCCAAACTTCAATGATTACAGCGTTACGCATTCATTTCTAAAACGATCTTTCCAATATGATCACCTTGCTCCATACATGCATGAGCACTTTGTACATCTGAAAAAGCATACGTTTTATAGATTTGCGGTAAACATTTACCTTGAGCGAATAATGGCCATACATGCTCATGCAAAGATTGTGCAATCTCTGCTTTTTCTTGGCTATTACGTGCTCGCATCGTTGAACCCGTAATTGTGGCACGTTTTAAAATCAGTTTTTGTAAGTCAAATTCTTTTGCGATTCGACCACCCATAAAACCAATAATCACAAGTCGGCCATCACGTTTTAATAGGTTTAAATTTTTCGTGAAATAAGAACCACCCACAATGTCCAAAATGACATCAACACCTTGGTCTTGAGTATGTTTCAAAACTTCTTGCTCAAAATCTTGGGTTTTATAGTTAATTGCTGTGGTGAAACTAGAGAGTGCTTCAACTTTATCTTCACTACCAACCGTAGCAAAAGTTTTAATTCCTAAAGCTTGGCAAATCGCTAAAGCTGTGGTTCCAATACCACTTGCCCCACCATGAATCAGTGCAGTTTCATCTTTCTTTAAACGGCCAATATCAAATAGGTTTGCCCAAACCGTAAAAAATGTTTCTGGAATTGCAGCAGCTTTTATAAAAGATAAATTTTCAGGTATTGGCAATACTTGAGTTGCAGTTACGGCACAATATTCTGCATAACCACCGCCATTTGTTAGAGCACAAACTTTATCACCAACCTTGAATTGATCTACTTGTTCACCTACAGCAACCACAACACCAGCGACTTCCAGTCCCGGTATTTGAGTAACCCCTTTAGGCATTGGATATAAACCCATACGCTGTAAAACGTCAGGACGGTTAATTCCAGCAGCCTTTACCTCAATTAAGACTTCATCTGCTTGAAGTGCTGGAATATTCGCATCTTGAACTTTTAGAACCTCAGGTCCACCAGGAGCCGTAATTTCAATAATTTTCATGGTTGTTGGAAGGGTCATAAAATACTCCATGTTTGATTTATATTTCAAAATACTAATCTACGTTAAATAATTGAGGACTTGGGTGGAACGCCAAACAGTCGCTTAAATTCTCGGCTGAATGGTGAAGCACTGACATACCCCACTTTATAGGCTGCTTGTGCTGGAAGCCAAGTGCAAAAATACATTGACCAAATGTTCTGTAAGATGATTTTGCGGCATAGTTTTATTGTGAGAAGTAATCTAATAATCAATATAACAATGAACCTAAAGTGAAAACATCTGTCTTACGTTTACTTTGTATAAAGAGGTAATTCAAATCAATTTTTAGGCATAAAAAAACCTAGAGCATTCTAGGTTTTTTTATACTTTATCAGATTATTTAAGCCGATAAATTAAAGAACATTGCGGCAATCAAAATGATTACACCGAGTACAATTCGATACCAAGCAAATACGCGTAAGGTATGACGCTCTACAAACAGAACCAATGCTTTTACAACAAACAATGCGGCAATAAAAGCAGCAACAAAACCTACCCCAATATTAATCATATTATCGGCGGTCAGTACGTCAGCATTTTTAACTAAGTCAAAAGTTGCAGCACCCAACATGGTTGGCATAGCAAGGAAGAAAGAGAATTCTGTAGCAGCCTTACGTGATAAGCCCGCAAACATTCCACCCACAATTGTTGCACCTGAACGTGAAGTTCCTGGAATCATGGCAACACATTGAGCAAGTCCAACTAAAAGTGCTTGTTTAAAAGTAATTTTGGTTGCATCGAGTGTCTTATGTTCAAATTGTCTAGATTCAACCCAGAAAATAATAAGTGCCCCGACAATTAAGGCAATCGCCACCACAATTGGGCTGAATAAAACACTTTTAATAAAGTCTACTGCCAAAACCCCAATAATAACTGCGGGGAAGAATGCAATAAGTACACTGATAGCAAAATGACGTGATTCCACATCACCACTAAAGAAGCCTTTAATCAAGTTAACAATTTTTTGTCGGTATAACCAGCACACTGCCAAAATAGCACCTAACTGGATTACGACCTCAAATACACGACCGCCGTCTGAATGGAAATCGATAATATGACCAAATAAAATTAAATGGCCTGTACTCGATATTGGTAAAAATTCAGTTAAGCCTTCGACAAAGCCTAAAAACAGTGCTTTTATAACTTCAAAATTTTCCATCACTTGCTCAAAAAGTTAATCACCAGAAAAGTCTAAAAATTTGTTTTATATCATGTACAAACCATAATTTTGGCCTAGTTCATGCCCAATATCAGATCATTTCTAGCATTTGTGGTTATTGCCCTTAGCAAAAGGCGGTTTATTTAAAGGGGAATAATGTATCACATCATCATGACAATCTTAGGTTAACTATCGTAAAAAGATGAACTTGGTTAAGAACTACAAAATTTCTCATTCTGTAGCTAAGGCTTTTTAAGCTTATTTACCCTAAAATGATCTTAAAAAGACATTACAAAAACATGATATTATTTTTCTTACATGCAACTCATATCAAAAATTCTATCTGAATGAAAAATACCAAAATTAATGCACGTCATCTTATTATCGATTTATTTCTTTCCTCAGCTTATCCTCAGCTCACCATTAAACAAATATTGATTGCCGCTAAACTTTTTAATATGAGTGACAACGGTATTCGTGTTGCTACAACTCGACTATTAAATGAAGGCATGATAGAAAGCGTCGAGCGTGGTATCTATCAACTTTCACCATCAACCAAAGACTGGGCAAAAGTCATTTTGAATCGTAAAAATGGCATTAAACAGACCAAAGAATGGCAACAGAATTATCTGGCAGTTTTTACGGGGACATTAGGCCGTATAGACCGGACGGCTTTAAAAAAGAGAGAACATGCTTTACGTCAATTTGGTTTTAGAGAACTCGAAACTGGAATTTATATACGCCCAGATAATTTAGCCTATAGTTTTGAAAAAACATGTGAAGAGCTCGTTTTAGCGGGTCTTGAAAATGAAGCCAAAATTTCTATTATTCAAAAATTTGACTCAAAAACAGTTTCGTTAATTCCTTCTTTATGGGATACCAAACAGCTTGAAAAAAACTATGAGATGTATAGTCAAGATATCCAAGAATGGCTTTTGAATTATAAAAATTTATCCTTAAACGAGGCCGCCACTCAAGCTTTGTTATTAGGACGTGAAACGATTACTTTACTCATGAATGATCCTCTGCTACCCCATCCATTTGTTGACGAACATGCCCGCAATCAGTTCGCTCAGAATGTACAGCAGCTCGATTCGATTGGACAAAAGCTGTGGCAGAAAATTTATGAAAATGAATTAGCCCATTAAAGGGCGATTTATTTTTTTACAAACAAATATTACACTTTTTAAAATTTTATGATTATATTAGTAATATAAAATATGGATACCAAAATCTGATTTGGGAGAATAAAAATGAATGCACAAGTAAGTGTGACCGATCTCTTTAGCAGAGAAGAAATACAGGAACTCACCCAACCCTCAGATGCATATGGTGCTTGGGCTGTTGCAAGTACATGGGCTGTTATTGGCGGAACATTTGCCAGCTTAATCATGATGTGGGATTACTTACCTAGTTGGGGCAAACTACTTGCTTGCATGCTTGCCTTGGCTATATTGGCTGGTCGCCAGTTATGCCTAGCGATTTTGATGCATGATGCATCACATAAAAGCTTGTTCAAAAATAAAAAAATAAATGACTTTGTCGGTGAATGGCTATGTGCTCGTCCCATCTGGAATGATCTACAAAAATATCGCGTACATCATGTTCGTCATCATGCAAAAACCTCTACCCCAGATGATCCCGACCTTTCTTTAGTTTCTGGTTTTCCTGTTAGTAAGAAATCTCTTACTCGTAAATTCTTACGCGACTTAACAGGTATGACCGGATTAAAGTTTAGCTTTGGTCGGGTGTTAATGGATCTCGATTTAATGAAATGGACGGTTGCAAATGATCAAGTCTGGCTAGACCGAAGTAATAAAGATCTCGTTGACTATGCTAAAAGTATTGTAAAAAACAGTAGCGGAGCCATTGCAACCAATGTAGCTATTTATGGTGTTTTAAAAGCTTTTGGTCAACAACGGTTTTATTGGTTATGGCCTTTAGCTTATTTAACACCATTCCCATTATTTTTAAGAATTCGCTCCATGGCCGAACATGCAGGGATGCAAACCAGCAATACAGCTTTAACCAATACTCGTACAACACGTGCAGGTTGGATTGCTAGAAGCTTCGTGGCCCCTATTCATGTCAATTACCACATGGAGCACCACTTAATGGCTTCGGTGCCATACTTCAAACTGCCGCGCATGCATCGTCTATTAAGAAATCGCGGCCATGTTCCAGCACCACCTAGCTATTTTGAAGTAATTGAATCACTCTCATCTAAGTCAGAACAATCTACTTAATTAACGCAAGTGATAAATGAAAAGCCATGAATTTAAATTTGTGGCCCTTTAATTTGAATCCGCCATTTTATGCTGGGTTTGGAAATATTTAGGTGTAACACCCATCCACCGCTTAAACGCACGAGTGAAGTGAGAAGTCTCGGCATAACCCAGCATTAAAGCCACTTTTTCAATCGACATATTATTTTGTGCTAAAAGTTTCTGAGCATGCTCTTTTTTCAGTGAGTCCACCAACAGTGTAAAACTAGTGTGATCAAGAGCTAAATAACGTTGCAGGGTTCGCTCTGACATATTCATGATTTGAGCAACTTGCCCAACTTTCAATGCCTCAATCTCCCCATTCAAAAGCAATTTTTCAGCAACTTGTTTGACTCGCCCTTTCCAACCACTTTTTAATTTTAATTTCTCTATATCCCGCTTACATTGTGCATTTAACAACGGCGCTAGCATTGGGTCCGCCATTAATACAGGCTGTGCTAAATACTCTTTTGGAAATATCCAATGATTACACTTTTGATTAAATAAACAAGTGACCGCCAGTTGAGGACCTATTTGTGAAAAACCTATCGGTTCTTGCATTTGTAATTCAACTTTTCCTAAGTGAGAAAGTCCTGTTAATTTTTTTGCAATTTGAACAAAACCAACTAACAAAAAAATGTTGGCATTTGGACTCAACTGAAATGCATTGATGGGCTGATGAATTGACCAATATGCATCATTATTTTCTTGTTTTAATTCCGGTTTAAAAACTTTACAACGTGAGCCAATGAACTGTTCAAGAATTTTCAGCGCTTCTCCTAAATTTGGAGAAACTATAGCAGCCATTCCGACTGAACCATAACAAGAGGCCGTCATGCTTAAAGCTAAATACCCAGCTAATGCTGGCTCTTTGCATAACTCAATCGCCCGTTCAATAAGCTCATTTAAGATGTTGAACTCAACATACCAATAAGGCTTTTTTAATTGGTCTAAAGCTATTCCACTTCCATCTAAAAGTTGCTCACCAGAGATACCCCATGGCTTAATAGTCTCGACGATTAAATTAATATAAGTTCCGGGTAATTCTGGATTCATGAGCAACCCATTGAGCAAAATAAAATGGCGCGAAATGGTAAAAACTGTCAGTTCATGAACTATGCCATGCTTTTAAATTGATGCATAGTTATTCAAAACAAAATCCGCTGAATTGCACTAAACAGCACAATTTCTGAAAAGAATACAGGTCGCCTTATGAATATTCTGATTGTCCATGCTCATCCAGAACCACAGTCTTTTACCGCTGCTCTAAAAAGTACAGCCAAACAAACCTTAGAAAAATTGGGGCACAGCGTAGAAGTTTCAGATTTATATGCGATGCAATTTAACCCTATTGCATCCAAAGAGGATTTTTTAGAGCTTAATCAGCCTGACTATTTAAACTATGCACTAGAACAAAGAAATGCCAGTAAAAATCAACTTCTAGCTCCAGATATTCAAGCAGAAATTGAAAAAGTAAAAAAAGCTGATTTAGTTATTTTAAATTTCCCACTCTACTGGACATCTGTGCCAGCAATTTTAAAAGGCTGGATTGATCGTGTGTTCGTCTCGGGACTTTTTTATGGTGGTAAGCGGTTTTACAACCATGGCGGCATGGCAGGTAAAAAAGCAATGTTGTGTTTAACACTCGGTGGTAGAACACACATGTTTGGAGAGAACTCCATTCATGGCCCTATCGCAAATTATTTATCACCGATTCATCGTGGTACCTTGGCATATGCTGGTTTTGAAGTTCTACCGCCCTTCATTGCTTATCATGTACCTTATATTAGCCAAGAAGCACGAGAAACCCTTCTCGAAGACTATGTAACTTATCTCACTCATCTGGACCAGCTCGAACCGTTAACATTTCCTAAGCTTGAACAATTTGATGAAAAACTATATCCACTCTAATGCTGTGTTTGAGCTCTAAAAGTAGAATAGCTGAATCTATCTTGATATTTTCGGTTATTCTCTCATAGCAATTCCTAAACAGACAGACTAAAACCACCAAAAAAATAGATCAAATGGTAAAAAAATTAAGGGATTTTTTATTACAAAACCAAGAATATAAAAGTTAATCAATAATATACAGATGTAGAGAAACTAGATTTATCAAGTAAAAATGACGACCAATACTCATTTCATAATCATTTAATCCATATTTTTACAAAAAAATCTTTGACCATTTTTCTTGAATTTGTGACAGAAATGTCAGTACAACAAACATCATAAATAATAGATTAAAAATATAAATATCAATTAATTAAAACAACTTATAAATAAAAATATTCCTTCATATTTCATTCATTATTGACACTATTTGTATAAAAAATGAGTACTCTTCAGTTCATATAACAGATTTACTCTTATGGTAATTATGCTATTTTTGTTACATGGAGTTATCAAAGCTTTTATAAGTTGTAATTAGAAGCTTTGAAGGCAACACAGTTTAAACGGTTTAACTCTGTTACTTTTAAAAAAATGTCTTGAAGTTCAAGGAAAGATTAAAATGAAATTAAAACATCTGAGCACTGCAATGATTTTAGCAACGCTGCCTGCAACTGGGGTTTTTGCAGCAGCTTTGGATCGCTCTGGACAGTCAATGTCTGCTTTCTTACAACCGGGTAATTATTTTGAGGCAGGTATCACTGCTTTAGATCCAACTGTAGAGGGTAAAGAAGCAGGATCAAGCGCAACACGTCGTAATATTGACGATATGGGTAATGATTACTATTTCCCAAGTGCTGCATTAAAATTACAACTCAACGATAAATTCTCTTTCGGTCTACTCTATGACCAGCCATTTGGAGCAGATGCAGAATATTCAGGTAACAATGTATTCGTATCTCATCCAGGTACTGATACGGTTTTATCAGCAGCAGCTGTTGATGGTCTTGTTACTAAAAAAGCAAAAGACGCTTTAGAAGCAAAGGGTATACCTGTAAATGATCAAACTTTAGCTTTGGCAAAAGGCCAAGTTTTAGCAAGCCCTCAATTTCAACAACTTGCTGGCGCTCTTTCTGCGGCAAATAATTATTTAGGTAATGGTGGGACTAAAGTAAAAGTTGATACACAAAACTTATCTTTTGTTTTTGGTTATCAACCGACTCAAAACTTTAACTTCTATGCAGGTCCTGTATTACAAACAGTTAAAGGTAATGTAAGTTTACGAGGTCAAGCTTACAGCCTTTATAATGGTTATGATGCAAATATTAAAGAAACTACAGGTGCTGGTTGGTTAGCAGGTGCAGCTTATCAGATTCCTGAAATTGCACTTAAAACATCTGTAACTTATCGCTCTAAAATTGATCATAAAGTGGATATTAATGAAAATCTATCTTTATTAAATTTCCCTGGTCTTACCGCAGTACTTGCTGGTTTAGATGTTCCAGCTTCTAAACTTCAAGCAATTAACACATCTGGTAAAACTACAATTACTACCCCACAGTCTGTTAACCTTGATTTCCAAACAGGGATCATGGCGAATACGGTTGCGTTTGCTAACGTACGTTGGGTAAATTGGAAAGACTTCTCAATTCAACCATATAAATTTGGTAAAGTTTCAGAGGCTGTAGGCAATCTAGTTGGTCGTCCGAACGGTTTTAACTTAGTTGAATATGCTGATGATCAATGGTCTGTTAATGCTGGTGTAGGCCGTAAGCTTAATGACAAATGGGCAGGTAACGTTTCTGTAGGTTGGGACTCAGGTGCAGGTAACCCTATAACAACATTAGGTCCAACAGAAGGTTACTGGAACGTAGGTCTAGGTGTTCAATATAGCCCTACTCCACAAACATTCATTGCTGGTGGTGTAAAATACTTCTGGTTAGGGGATGCTAAAGCTCAAACAGGTGCACAAGCAGGTACTGATCAATATGTTGCAGAATTCTCTGACAACAATGCAATCGCTTACGGTTTAAAACTTGGTTATAAATTCTAAGTTTCAAAACTAAATAATAAAAAAGGCGCTTAAAGCGCCTTTTTTATTATTTAGTTCTTAAGCTGGAATGCAACGCTTTGAAACTGAACGGATCGCTTCTTTTAATGCATCATATCCTTGGATGGCTGGAAACTGTGGAAATTCAGCAATCACGTTTTCAGGTGCATCAAACAAGAAACCATGATCAGCCTCACCCAGCATGGTTGTATCGTTATATGAATCACCAGCAGCGATTACACGGAAATTTAAGCCATGTAATGCTTTAACAGACTCACGTTTTTGATCTGGTTGGCGTAGTTTATAAGCCGTGATCATTCCTTCTTCATCCGTCTCTAATTTATGACAGAAAATTGTTGGCCACCCCAATTGCTTCATTAAAGGATGTGCAAACTCATAGAAAGTATCTGACAGGATCACAAGTTGGAAATGAGTGCTCACCCATTCAACAAACTCTTTTGCACCAGGTAAAGGCCCCATCTCGGCAATAACTTCTTGAATGTCATTTAAGCCTAAACCGTGTTGTTTTAAAATATTCAGACGCTGAGTCATTAAAACATCATAATCCGGAATATCACGAGTTGTTGCTTCTAGTTCTTTAATCCCTGTTTTTTTTGCGAAATTGATCCAGATTTCAGGAACTAAAACCCCTTCAAGATCTAGGCATACGATTTCCATGAATGCTTCCAACGTTGGTTAAAAATTGCTGTATCATACCATTAAGATTTTCAGTTTTGCGTTGTTATTGATCAAATCAATTTTATTCATAAGGTTTGAAATTAAAGTGCTAAGCAATTTATTCACTATCCTTTAGAATATTTTTCATAAATCAATGCGCCCAAGCCTTTTGCCAGGAACACACATGACCGTTATTCCGACTATTGATATCGTAGATGCTCTTGCTGCTGAATATGCAAACAAAAGTCCTCGAGAAATTTTAGAGCTTGCCTTAAGCCACCAAGGTGAAATTGCAATTTCTTTTTCGGGAGCAGAAGATGTTGTCTTAATTGATATTGCTTCACGTTTGGGTAAGCCTTTCCGTGTGTTTAGTCTCGACACTGGCCGTCTTCATGCTGAAACTTACCAATTTATTGAAACTGTCCGTAAACACTACAATATCAATATCGAAATTTGTTTTCCTGAACCTGAAGCTGTTCAAAACATGGTAAACGAAAAAGGTTTATTCAGTTTTTTTACAGATGGGCACCAAGAATGTTGTGGTATTCGAAAAGTTCAACCTTTACGAAAAAAACTTGCGACTTTAGATGGCTGGATTACTGGCCAACGTAAAGATCAAAGTCCCGGTACACGCACAGAAATTCCAGTAGTACAAGCGGATGCGGGCTTTTCTGGCCCAGATAAGCAACTCATTAAATATAATCCTCTAGCGAACTGGACAAGTGCCGAAGTATGGAGTTACATCCGTATGATGGAAATTCCGTACAATCCTCTTCACGAACGTGGTTTTGTTTCTATTGGCTGTGAACCATGTACACGTGCTGTGTTACCAAACCAACATGAGCGTGAAGGACGCTGGTGGTGGGAAGAAGCGACTCAAAAAGAATGCGGATTACATGCAGGCAACATGAAAAAGTAATTTGTTATCAAAAAACCACTGCTAAATCAGTGGTTTTTTTTATGCCATGTTCCGTACACAAAGTCATATTTTATCTACTCTAAACGCTATATACTTAATTTTACGGTTCTATAATTCTAATAAGAGCTCAGATAAGGGCTTCTTAGAAAAATGCATGAGGCACAATGATTTATGCGTCCATTACACCCAATTGATTTCATTTTTCTGTCACTTGAAAAAAGACAGCAACCCATGCATGTCGGTGGATTATTTTTATTTGAAATTCCTGAAAATGCACCTGAAACTTTTGTACATGATTTAGTAGAAGATATTAAACGTTCAAAAAGTATTCCTATTCCGCCCTTCAATAACCGTTTAAATGGTCTATTTTGGGATGAGGATGAAGAATTTGATATTGATCATCACTTTCGCCACATTGCTCTGCCTCATCCCGGCCGTATTCGTGAACTTCTTGTTTATATTTCACAGCAACATAGTTCATTAATTGATCGTGCAAAGCCCCTTTGGACTTGCGATATTATTGAAGGAATCGAAGGTAATCGCTTTGCAATGTATTTTAAAATCCATCATGCAATGGTCGACGGCGTTGCAGGTATGCGTTTGATCGAGAAATCACTTTCAAAAACACCTGAAGAGAAACATGTTGTTCCTTTATGGTGTGTTGAAAGTAAAAGAACCAAGCGACTAAAAGTACCGACTCCAAGTACCAGTAAAATTAAGAGTATTTTAGGCGGCATTAAGTCTCAACTCGATATAGCGCCTAAAGTCATGCAAGAGTTATCTCAGACTATATTTAAAGAAATGGGCAAAAATCCTGATTATGTTTCTACTTTTCAGGCGCCAGTATCGATTTTGAATCAAAGAGTAAGTGCTTCACGTCGTTTTGCGGCCCAATCATTTGAACTGAGCCGCCTTAGAAAAATTTCAAAAGTATTAGGTGTAACAATTAACGATGTTGTGCTGGCCGTATGTTCTGGTGCTTTACGTGAATATTTGATTAGTCAAAATAGCTTACCTAAAAAGCCACTTATTGCCATGGTTCCCGCTTCATTACGTACCGATGATTCTGATATGAGTAACCGGATTACCATGATTCTGGCAAATTTAGGAACTCATAAAGACCAACCGTTAGAACGTCTAGAAATCATTCGTCGCAGCATGCAAAATTCAAAGCAACGCTTTAGTCGTATGACTGCGAATGAAATTTTAAACTATAGCGCAGTTGTTTATGGTCCGGCAGGATTAAACATCATGTCAGGAATGCTTCCTAAGCGTCAGGCGTTTAATTTAGTCATTTCTAATGTACCTGGACCACGTGAGCCACTTTATTGGAATGGCGCGAAATTAGACGCACTCTACCCTGCTTCAATTGTCATGGATGGACAAGCTTTAAATATTACCATGACCAGTTATTTAGATAAGCTTGAAGTTGGATTAACGGCTTGTCGAAATGCTTTGCCAAAAATGCAAAACCTTTTGACTCACTTAGAAGATGAGATTCAACGTTTTGAAGAAATTATTGCAGAGAAGCAGCTGAGACATCATTCAGCAAGTTAGAAAAAGTTAAGGGGCTTTGAATTGGCCCCTTACTTTTTAATTGTGCGGCACTGGTTAAGTAACTGATGACATACTGAACGAATCATTGCAGTTGTGATCGGTACTTCTTTACCTTGGTCATTCAACATATAGCAGCTATTTACTGGCGTGCTTTCTAAAACATGTTTAAGACCGTTGCTAATTAAGTTTTCACTTACATTCATGGGCTATACCTCTTATTGTTTGCTAAGACGTTAAATAGGGAGAACGTCTACGGCTACTGTATGCAAGTAGTATTTAAAATTCATGAATGAAAGTAAAATTTCAGTTGTAACAAGGATTAAGCGATATCTTGTTACAACTTTAACTTAAAATGATATCGTATTGCTCTTGCGTATATAAATTTTCGACCTGAAATTTAATCACACGGTTGATGAAATGCTCTAAATCTGCCACTGCTGGTGCTTCTGCTGTTAATAATCTGTCAATCACAGAAGGATGAGCAACAACAGTAAAGCCACTCGTTGACTCGAATGCACGGGTATATCTTAATATCTCACGAAATATTTCGTAACACACTGTCTCTGCTGTTTTGACAAAACCACGTCCTTGACAGGTCGGACACGACTCACAAAGCAAATGTTCTAACGATTCACGTGTTCGTTTACGCGTCATTTCGACCAGACCAAGTTCTGACACTTGAGTAATTTTGGTCTTGGCGTGATCGCGCTCAAGCATTTTTTCAAACTGACGCATCACCTCTTCACGGTGAATTGCCTCTTGCATGTCAATAAAATCAATAATGAGAATACCACCCAAATTACGCAGTCTAAGTTGACGCGCGATAACTTGAGTCGCTTCCATATTGGTTTTAAAAACCGTGTCTTCAAGACTACGACCACCGACATATGAACCGGTATTAACATCAATCGTTGTCATGGCTTCAGTCTGGTCAATCATCAGATAACCGCCTGACTTCAAAGCAACGCGCGTTTGAAGGGCTTTTTGAATATCTTCTTCGACATTATAAAGATCAAATAGCGGTCGCTCACCCGGATAATGAATGAGTCGATTCTGCATATTCGGCACAAATTCTTCAACAAACTCAAGAAGTTTGGCATGAATTTCTCTCGAATCGACATAGATCTTTGCAGTCTCTTCGCTTGCTAAATCTCGAATAATACGCTGAGGTAATGGCAGCTCTTCAAAAATTAAAGAAGGAACCGCAACATCAATTTGCTTCCGTTGGATGTATTCCCATAATTTACTCAGATAGCACATATCACGTGCAATTTCTGCCTCATCTACACCTTCGGCAGCCGTACGTACAATCACGCTCCCCGGCAAATTATGTTCAGATTGAATACCTTCAATAATATTACGTAGTCGCTCTCGCTCTTCTTCAGACTCAATACGCTGCGATACACCAATATGGTTACCATATGGCATTAAAACCAGATAACGAGAAGGGATTGAAAGATCTGTACTCAGACGAGCCCCTTTCGTTCCTAACATATCTTTCATTACTTGAACTGTTAGGGTTTGACCGGGATGTAAGAGTTCAAAAACGTTTGGAGTCGGTTGTGAACGAGGCCAAACCATATCATTGATATGTAAAAAGGCTGTTCGAGATAAACCAATATCAACAAAAGCAGCCTGCATGCCTGGAAGCACTCGCACGACTTTACCCTTGTAAATATTGCCGACTAGACCGCGCTTGACTGTACGCTCGACATACAGCTCATTAACAGTTCCATTTTCGATTAATGCCACCCGACACTCCATAGGCGTGACATTAATAAGTAATTCTTCTGACATACATAAACTCAAAGCATTATAAAATTTTTATTAAAGAGTCAGAGAAGCTGTTAATTTTAACTTTGCCTAGTGTTCATCGACAATGCTATTCAATCAAGAATGATAACAACCTCTTATGTCTTTACTCTTTTTAATAACTGTGCAAATTCGTATAAAGGAAGTCCTACCACATTACTATAACTTCCTTGAATTTGGGGAATATATTGAGAAGCAATTCCTTGAATTGCGTATCCACCGGCCTTCCCCACAGGCTCACCTGTAGTCCAATAATCTTCCATATCTTGCATAGTCAGATGCTGGAATTCGACTTGTGTTTGCACCACCTGACTTAACATTTGTTGTTGCGTAGCAATACATAATCCAGAAAACACATCATGCCAACGTCCAGATAATTGTTTCCAGATTTCAAAGGCATGATTTTTCGATTCAGGCTTACCAATAATTTGACCGTCAAGCCCAAGACTTGTATCAGCAGCAATAACAATTGCTTCTGGAAAAAGGCTCAATACAGTTTGTGCTTTTTCTCTAGCTAAACGTTCAACATAGCGATGAACCAGCTCATTTTCATGTACTGACTCATCAATATCTGGACTGTAGATTTCAAAATCTAAACCCAGTTGTTGCAATAGCTCCTTCCGACGAGGAGAGCTAGATGCTAAAACTATATGCGCCATTTTGCCAAACAATAATAGACCACTGGCCAAGTGATAATACTTGTCATCAATGGTTGCCAATGTCTAGCAATCGAAAAATGAATTCCGCCCATAGTCTGGGTTACCCACATAAATGCTAAATGAGCAATAATGACTAGAGTTGCAATGGTCCATATATTAACGAAAGTTAAAATACGGCGCTCCCGAATTAAAAAGCGAGTAAGAAAAGTTATAATTACAAAGCTTAAGGCATTAAGACCTAAAGGAGCATCCAGCAATAAGTCTGCAAAAATCCCCATTCCAAATGCAAACCAGACCCCACACCATGTTGGCTGACATACCACCCAAAACAGCGTAATCATCAACATGAATAATGGGCGCCAACCTGAAATATCATAGGACAGCGGATAAACCATAAGTACAGAACCCACAATAACAGAGATAATTATTCCCCATAGTGGATCTTGGCGCTTTTCTCGCTTCAGTTTAGCGATTGGCATATGGCTGCTCCTTCGCTAATGAATCAGAGAAAAGTATAACTACATGATGTCCTGTTGCTAATTGAGCTGCTGGTGTAACATCAATTTCTGCAAACTCACCTGAATTATGGCGTCTTATTTTAGCGACTGTACCCACTGCATACCCTGCTGGGAAATGTTCACCCAAACCTGAGCTAAACACTTTATCACCCACTTGAATATTCGCACTCGTCGGGACATATTCCATTTTTAAACGGCCTAAATCACCCGTACCAGAAACAATCGCTCGCATTCCCGTACGTTCGAGACGGACTGAGAGTGAATGTTCTTTATCTGATAACAACATTACACGTGAGCTATGAGGATATACATTAATGATCTGCCCCATAATCCCCTTATCATCCAGAACCGTTTGACCAACTTTTAGATGATCCATAGAGCCACGGTTAACAATGATGATATGACGCAATGGATCTGCATCTGTCCCAATCACTTCGGCAATCTCCATACGTCCATCAATAATTAATGGGGTATCAAGAAGACCTCGCAAACGGGTATTTTCAGCTGACAGTTCAGAAAGCTTCTGTAAGCGGACTTGAGCTTGTAAAAGCTCAGCCTGCATCGCAGTGTTTTCACGACGCAGTTGTGCTTCAGATTTTGTTTGTTGATTCAGCCATTCTCTCGACAGTACTGGATAACTAGCCAATGCATAAATTGGGTTATATGCAGCGTACAAGACATCCCTTGCTGGCTGAATTACATACGGCATGCGCCAATCAAAAAACAGCACCACCAAGCATGTAATGACCGCAATAATGAACGAGCGGAAAGATGGCGGCTGTCTTGAAAAAATATTCGGTTGCACCGCCTAATCCTTAAACTTAACCAACAAAAAGCATGTCATGGTTAGGATTGTCAAAGAATTCCAATACTTTACCACCACCACGGGTAACACAAGTAAGGGGATCTTCAGCAACCATAACAGGTAAACCAGTTTCTTGAGCTAATAATTTATCGAGGTTACGAAGTAATGCACCACCACCTGTCAATACAATACCGCGCTCGGCAATATCAGAAGAAAGTTCTGGAGGAGTTTGCTCAAGTGCTGATTTCACTGCGCTTACAATGTTTTGTAATGGATCAGAGATTGCTTGAGTAATTTCGTCAGAAGTTACAGTAATTGCACGAGGCACACCTTCTGCAAGGTTACGTCCACGTACTTCAATTTCTAATGTTGTGCCATCAGAAACGGCCATACCTACTTCTTTTTTAATGATTTCTGCTGTGGTTTCACCAATTACGCAACCATGCGCTTTACGAACATAATTAATGATTTGCTCATCAAAAACGTCGCCGCCGATGCGTAAAGAGTCAGCATAGACACAACCTTGCAATGAAATAATTGCAATTTCAGTTGTACCACCACCAACATCCACAACCATAGAACCACACGCCTGTTCAACTGGCATACCTGCGCCAATTGCAGCAGCCATAGGCTCTTCAATCAAACGTACGTCACGGGCACCAGCATTAAATACTGCTTCGCGAATTGCACGACGCTCGACCAAAGTTGATTTACATGGTACACATACAACCACACGAGGTGCAGGTGGGAACAAACGTTTTTCGTGAACTTTACCAATAAACTGATTTAACATGGTTTCAGTCACTTCAAAATCCGCAATTACACCGTCTTTCATTGGACGAATTGCAGAAATATTCGCAGGTGTACGGCCTAACATTTGCTTAGCATCTAGCCCTACAGCAGCAACAATTTTTTGTGAACCACTGTGACGAATTGCCACAACTGTTGGTTCATTTAATATAATGCCGCGGCCTGGTGCATAAATAAGTGTATTTGCAGTACCTAAATCAATGGCTAGATCCGGCGAAAACAAGCCAATTAGTCGTTTTAGAATCACGGTTCGTTCTCAGTTAAACTTTCATGTGGATGCAAGGTGGCAACTTTAAACTAAATGTGATGATTTGAACAAGTCAATCGCTTATTATAACGCACGATATTTTGAAAATTTTTAATACTGATTAGGTGATGTTATGTCTACATCGGATGCACAGCATTCAGCAGATTTAAATGCACAAACAGTTTCAGCAATCGCCAATCTTGCTCGATTGTCGCTCAATGATACGCAATCTGCTGAATATGCTCAAAGTCTAAATAAAATTTTAGGCATGATGGAAACCTTAAAAGGCATTGATACTGAAGGCGTAGAACCTTTAAAAAGTCCTTTTGATAATCCTCAACCTTTACGTGCTGATGTGGTAACGGAAAGCAATCATCGAGATGAATACCAAGCAGTTGCACCTGCAACTCAAGATGGTTTGTATCTTGTTCCTCGCGTGATTGAATAACTTTTACTCAATTACCCCATCTTCCCTATTTTGAATGTAAAGAAATTTTACTCATGACTGATTTACATCGCTTATCAATTCGTGAACTTGCTGAGGGCTTAAGCCAAGCGAAGTTTTCATCTCGCGAACTGACTGAACATTATTTGCAACGTATTGCTAAAATTGACCCACTGGTAAAAAGCTATGTGACGGTTACACCTGAACAGGCGCTCGCGGAAGCTGACGCTGCGGATGCTGCTTTAAAAGCAGGTAATGCAACTGCTCTAACGGGTATCCCACTTGCTCATAAAGATATTTTTTGTACCAAAGGCATTAAAACAACTGCTGGTTCAAAAATTCTTGATAACTTCATCTCTCCTTACGATGCAACTGTTGTTGAAAAAACTAAAGCTGCTGGTCTTGTCACTTTAGGTAAAGTGAACATGGATGAGTTTGCGATGGGTTCAACTTCAGAAAGCTCATATGTTGGTGCAACCAGCAACCCATGGGCACTTGACCGTGTTCCTGGTGGTTCATCTGGTGGCTCTGCTGCTGCTGTAGCTGCTGATTTAGCGCCTTTTGCAACGGGTACTGACACAGGTGGTTCAATTCGCCAACCTGCTTCTTTCTGCGGTTTAACGGGCCTAAAACCAACCTATGGTCGTGTGTCTCGTTTCGGGATCATTGCTTACGCATCATCTTTAGATCAAGCGGGTCCAATGGCACGCTCTGCTGAAGACTGTGCTTACCTGATGAATGTAATTGCAGGTCACGATGCAAAAGACTCAACATCTGTTAAAAAAGAAGTTGATGACTACGTTGCGAACTTAAACAACACATCTGTAAAAGGTTTACGCATTGGTATTCCTAAACAATACTTTAACGTTGTTGGTTTAGATGCTGACGTAAAAGCTCGTGTTGAAGAGTCTTTGAAAAAGCTTGAAGAAATGGGTGCAACGCTTGTTGAGATCGATCTCAACATGACTGAGGCTTATGTACCAACGTATTACCTCATCGCGCCAGCAGAAGCATCTTCTAACTTGTCTCGTTATGACGGTGTTCGTTACGGTCACCGCTGTGAAAACCCAGCCGACTTAATGGATCTTTACAAGCGTTCACGTTCAGAAGGTTTTGGTCCAGAAGTTCAACGCCGTATCTTAATTGGTACCTATGCACTCTCTGCGGGCTATTACGATGCTTACTATGTGAAAGCTCAAAAAGTTCGTCGTTTAATTCAACAAGACTTCTTAAAAGCATTTGAAAATGTAGACGTGATTGCTGCTCCTTCTGCACCAACGACTGCTTATAAAATTGGTGCAAACTTAAGTCCAACTGAAATGTATTTAGGCGATATCTATACACTTGCAGTGAACTTAGCAGGCTTACCAGCAATTAATGCTCCTGTTGGTTTTGATAAACACAGCTTACCTGTAGGCTTACAATTAATTGGTAACTACTGGTCAGAATCACAATTGTTGTCGATTGTTCATCAATACCAACAAAACACCGATTTCCATACTCAACGTGCGGCAATTGCTGAGGAGAATGCATAATGGCTGAAGCTCAAAAGTTGAAATTGATTGACGGTTGGGAAGTCGTTATTGGTATCGAGATTCATACTCAGCTTGCAACCAATTCTAAAATTTTCTCTGGTTCATCAACTGAATTTGGTCAAGACCCAAATACTCAAGCCAGCCTTGTCGACTTGGCAATGCCGGGTGTGTTGCCTGTTTTAAATGAAAAAGTAGTTGATCTTGCTATCCGCTTTGGTTTGGGTATCGATGCATACATCGACCAAGCATCTGTGTTTGCACGTAAAAACTACTTCTACCCTGACTCGCCAAAAGGCTATCAAATTAGCCAAATGGATAACCCAATTGTGGGCTTGGGTCACATCGACATTCAGCTTGAAGATGGTACGACTAAACGCATTGGCGTAACTCGTGCTCACCTTGAAGAAGATGCCGGTAAATCGATTCATGACCAATTTGAAGGCATGTCTGGCATTGACTTAAACCGTGCTGGCACACCTTTACTTGAAATTGTTTCTGAGCCAGACATGCGTTCGGTTGAAGAAGCAGTGGCATATATCAAATCAATTCACACCCTTGTGCGTTGGTTAGGTATTTCCGACGGTAACATGGCTGAAGGTTCATTCCGTGCGGACTGTAACGTATCTTTACGTCGTCCGGGACAACCGTTTGGTACGCGCTGTGAGCTTAAAAACCTCAACTCATTCCGTTTCATTGAACAAGCAATCAATGTTGAAATTGAACGCCAAATGGAAATTTTGGAATACGGTGGAAGCATCGACCAAGAAACTCGTTTGTTCGATCCAAATAAAATGGAAACACGTTCAATGCGTTCGAAAGAAGAAGCGAATGATTACCGCTACTTCCCAGATCCAGACTTGTTACCAGTGATTATTGCAGATGAGCAAATTGAAGCCGCTCGCGCTGCACTTCCAGAGCTTCCTGCTGCACGCCGTGCACGCTTTATCGCAGACTTTGGTGTAACTGAGTACGATGCACATGTACTTACGCTTTCACGCGAAATGGCAGACTTCTTTGAAGCTGTTGTGGCTGCTGCGGGCGGTGCTGCACAAGGTAAGGTATCGGCAAACTGGGTAATGGGCGAATTCTCAGGTGCGTTAAATAAAGCTAACCTAGATTTGGCTGACTCACCTGTTTCTGCTGAACAGCTTGGCGGCATGATTGCTCGTATTGTTGATAACACCATTAGCGGTAAGATTGCAAAACAAGTCTTTGGCTTTATGTGGGAATCGGAAGGTAAATCTGCCGATGACATTATTGCGGAAAAAGGCTTAAAGCAAGAAACTGATACTGGTGCAATTGAAGCAATTATTAAAGAAGTACTTGCAGCCAATGAAAAAATGGTTGAAGAGTACAAGTCTGGTAAAGAAAAAGCCTTTAACGGTCTTGTAGGTCAAGTCATGAAAGCTTCTAAGGGTAAAGCTAACCCTGCTCAAGTAAATGAATTAATGAAAAAACTGATTGGTTAAGCTAATTCAATTTTTAGAAAAACCCGCTTTAGAGCGGGTTTTTTTATAAATTTTCTTCAGCTTCAACTAAAAATAATATTGTTGATGCAGTCATATTTATTGCATATTCGACAATATAGCGTGGTATTTCTTTTTCAACAGCCCCCGCGCCATGCCCACTTAACTTATTTCTAGCAGTTGGCACCCCACTTTCTAATAAAGTTTTTAAAGAAGTGAACTTACTTTCCCAAAATAATGGAATTAATTTTTTTTCAAAACAAACTTTAATTAATGTACTGGCAGTTGCTGTACTTTTAATATTCCATCCTTGTTTATCACAAATAATACGCATCGTGCTTTCAAATGCTTTTAAACACTCGTTTAAAGCTTCATGATTTTTACCATTTCGATAGTGCTCATGTGCCTTATGAAATTCAGAACTAGCCCCTTTAAATCTCTTTCTAGATAAAATTTCTAAAGAAGGTTTAATAATTTCAGAATGTGTAAAAGTATTATCTCTTCGAATAATCTGTCCTTCAACAAATTGATATCCCAACGCATGCTCATCAAAACGATAATTCAGCTCATCTATGGCATGTTTATTAATACTATCAAAACCACAATACTGAACTCTATCCTCATACTCTTCACTTTTTGCAATATTATTAGCAACTCTAAAAGCCAATTCAATATAGTCCATTGTTTTGTCAATATTCTTTTCAGACAGAAAGCCATTAATAAACTCTGAATGATAGCCGTAATTATCATGTTTATAAATTTGATGTAGATAATAAACCCCAAAATTTCTTGCCAAACACTTAACTAGATCTTGATAAATATTTTCTATTTGTAAAATCTCATATAATCTCTCTCCTCTTTCCCCGAATAAATCCTTAAAAATATAAGTAACTTGTACACGAAATTGATCCGGTAGGTTGTTGTATAAATATACCTCTGTTTCTTTTTTTTGTTTATTCCTTTTAGAAAACAATTCTAAAAACATATTTACTCCAAACACATATAACTTGCTTTAGCTAATTTTAGCTTACAGTATATAAGACCATCTAATTTTAATAAATTATAAATATTACAATCCATCCAGCTAAAAAAGTTTTTATATATTATGTATCCTCTCTTCCAAATAGAGAGTGTAGAATTCTTAGAAGTTAAATAACGTCATAAATAAGCATGCAGTCATTCAAGATAGTAGCACTATGTGTTTTGGCAATACTGGCGTTGGCTACTATATTGTTTCACAGCAAAAAGATGGAAAATGGAAAAAAATATTTAGCGACTCTGGCATCCCCACCTTTTTGAAAACTGAAGGTAAAGATGGTTGGCCTGATATTGAAAATGGGGGTCCAGGCTTCTGTTTTGCTGTTTATCGATGGAATGGTAAGGAATACGTCTTTAACCGTCGTGAATATCAAGGTAAAGCTTGTGAGTTATAAAAAATAGACCTGATAAAACTAAAAAGCCTCGATTTATCGGGGCTTTTTTATATCCTCTATGAAACATCCTTCGACTAAAGAATGGACTTTTTCCTAAAGAATTACTCAATGACTGTGCTAATTTAAATTAAGAATTTAGATAACTTATATTTTTAAAAGAGAGATAAATCATGTCTAAAAATATTTTAATGTTAGTCGGTGACTATGCCGAAGACTATGAAACCATGGTTCCCTTTCAGTTCTTAACTGGCTTAGGTTATACCGTGCATGCCGTTTGCCCAAATAAAAAGAACGGCGACCATATTGCAACGGCTATTCATGATTTTGAAGGCGAGCAAACTTATAGCGAAAAACGTGGCCACAACTTCGCGATTAACTTTGATTTTGATGCCGTTAATACTGAAGACTATGTAGGTCTCGTTATTCCGGGTGGTCGAGCACCAGAGTACTTACGTATGAATGAACGTGTTATCGAAATTGTGCGTGAGTTTGATCGAGTGAAAAAACCAATTGCAGCCGTATGCCATGGCGCTCAGTTACTCGCAGCTGCAGATGTATTACAAGGTCGCCTCTGCTCAGCTTATCCAGCATGTGCTGCCGAAGTAAAATTGGCAGGTGGACAATATGCAGATATTGCTGTGACTGAAGCAGTTACAGATGGTCATTTGGTGACAGCACCTGCTTGGCCTGCACATCCAGCTTGGTTAGCACAATTTGTGAAAGTTTTAGGCGCTAAGATTACTCTCTAAATAGATCTCTTCATCCCAATTAAAATAAAGCCTGCTGATTAAATAGCAGGCTTTATTACGAAAATAGAAAACTAGATTTTTATCTCGTAATTCCCAACTTATTCCAAATTTCTGGTGTTAAAAACGTTGTTACTAATTTATTTAAGTCGATATAGCGCAATGTACCCTGCAACTGCTGTTTAACTGCGGGATCTTTAACAATATCTTCGCCCGCACTTTGGCCTAACTGCTGGAAAGCCTCCCCAACTGCCTTCACACCTTCAGCCTGAATCACAGCTTTAGTTTGGGTAGAACATTGCTCCACAATTACACGCTGTAAAACCTGCGCCAGTTTTTGATCTAACTGATTTTTTTGCTCAGGCGTGACATTACTAAATGCTTTTAAATCAGGATGGGCAGCTAAAGCCGTAAATGTCCATTGAAGTACAGTGGTCTTATCTGAAGCAGTTGTAGCCTTAACTAAACAGTCACTTAACTGATCAACGGTTGGACCAGCTATCGCAATTTGTGTTGTACCCAGTACAGCAACTGCCATACAAACTGAACGGCTCAAATGTGAAAACTTACGGCGGGCAATCGCATAAACTTGACGTGACATAGGTCTAGCTCCAATAAACAATCTGTTCTTTGTATCACAGAGCTAGTGGTGTTACCTGTTATGACTCTGTAAATCGTCTAATTCTTCAAATTAATCAACTGATTTAATCCTTAGCCCATTCCGGCATAATTCCATGCTTCTGAAATATTTGGCTGTTCTGGTGCTTTATTTAAATCAATATTTAAGTTTCTACTGCCATTATATGATTTCTCACCTGAATCTGAGGCAGGTGATACGCTTAAACTATAACGATAGCGGAATTGCCACAACATAGGTTTAATTGGTCGAATATCTAGACTGAGACTATCTTCATCATGGCATTTGCCTTTAGAACTTTTATAATCCTGTTCAGAAAAACATGCCCGAATCATCCTACTAAAACTAAATGGATAGTTCGCAATAAATTGATGTGTCGTTCCAGAATCTGTTAACTCATAAAAACTAGCTCGCTCAATATTTGCACCACCTCCTGAGTACATTTCAGAAAATGAATCGATTACTGCAATTGCATAACCATTTAGGGCCATGGGAAAAAGCTTAGGAAAGATAAACTGCCCATCAGATGTACCCTCTTTTTGAGTAGAGAGATTTACATGCCACTGTTTCGATAGTTTAAGTCCCATTGGAGAATTACTAAATCGAATAATATCGCTACCTGACAAAAGCCATAACTGCTGATCTACTGTTTTTAAAAACCGCCATTGGTCCGGATGTTCACAAAGATTTTTAACTTGTATGCAAAGTTGTTCCTGCTCATTCTGACTTAATTGTGTTTTTTTAAACTCTAAAATATCTAAAGGTGCGGCAAAAGCAGGCTGAGCAAAACAAGCAAACATTCCTGCTGCAACTAAGAAAGCTATCTCCATTTTACTTTTAATCATTTTTTCTTTTCCTAATGATCTTTCTTGTCAAACATGTGGTTATTTCATAATAGCTTCAATTCGAACAAGATCCCACACCCCACCTGCTGCTAGGCCTTTGCACATGCCCGTCCACGTATCTTGAGTGTGTACAAAACTCTTGCCATCCCACACCCACTCTTCACTTGCCCAACAATCGCCTATGCCTCTCCCTTTTTGAGCACTACTAATAATACCGCTATCGAAATCAGAAGCTGTCTCTGTCACAAACGTTGCTTTACCAGTCAAAGACTCATCGAGTACCCATGCCCCATACCCTTCGTTATAAGCACCTCTCCAACACAACGTAGTCGCCAAAACTTTCTTATTGGTTAGTTTATACAACTCGATTTTTTGTGGTTCAGCTCCATCACTACTACCATAGATTCCTTCACAAAAGTCTTCTTTAGGATTCGGATTAGCTGCCATCAAGCTACGGTGTATTGCTTGATACTGCTTGCTTTTCGGTTGTAGCGTTAAATAAGGTTTAGCTGTAGTTTTAATGCGTTTAACAAGTAGTTTTGGCTCAGGCATAAGTACTTTAGTTTCATTGGCACCACCCTTTTTAACCAAAGCACCAACAGTCCCAATACGTTTCTGAAAATCATCCATTTTTAATAACACAGCCGTCATTCCTGCATCGGAAATTTTCCATTCATGCTGAGCATTTTTAAATACAATTTCAGTTTTCTGTTTAGACTGCTGTAATACAGCGTTGACTTGTGAATTATTCAATTTACCCATCAATGGCAAATCGGTACCATCTATAGTCACAGTGCCTAAATCTTTGCCATTTACATAAAAGTGAATATTTTTAAGCTGATTGGCTGGCAAACTTTGCTCATAGTCTGATAAAGCAAATTCAGCTTGCACAGCTTGTTTTGGCCCTGCTTTACGCACTAATAGCAGCGACGCTGGATTATCACCATTTTCTTCATTTTGATACCCTGCGGCCTTACATGCTCCAGTATTGCTACAAGAGATTTCCCACTCTTGGTGCGAAAATGAAATACCCTTTATGTCTTGAGCAAAACTATAAGAACTCATCACTGCCAAACAGCAAATTGAAAGTATATTTTTCATTATTTCATATCTCTACATGTCTGTTTTTCTTATTAAGTTAAAAACAGTTTAAAATTTTGAGTTAGCATCTAGTTTAAAAGAATATGCTAGATTTATATAAAATTTAAACTGATTACTTTCCAACAATGAAAAAACTGAATTTTTTATTATCTACCGCATTAGTCAGTCTAACTTCAACTGCTTATGCAGAAGTAAAAAGCTTTACACCTCATTTCCCCAAGTTTTATAGCTCTGCTGCCACCCGCAAAGCGGATAATCAATTCTATGCTCTAGGAGAGGCAAAGTTTTTAAACGGCGTTACCGTACCGTTTTATGGTGTCACGGCGCAAAGCCCAACAGAGAATGGCTTACTTAAAGATTTTGAAGCATGTACAGTTAAAACTTGCCGTTTTAATTTTAAACTCGATGCACAACATGCCAAGCAACTCAAGCTTCTTGCATTACCCGAAACAGGTTTAGTGCTCGTTCCTAGAGACTGGCAAGATGTGCAAGCAAATGCAGGCGCTAACGGGACTGGTTTTGCTTTAGCAATAAGTCCAGATCAAAAACAAGTAATAAAGCTTTATGACTCTTCTTTTTGCGTTGGCTGTGGACTACCAAATGCAACGCTCTACTTTCCTGAGCTATTAAAAGAAAGTCTCGAAAATGAGTATGGTGGATTTAAAGATCCAAAAAAACTCATTAATATTGTTCATCCTTCTAAAAAAGTGGCTTTTTTTAGTTACCAAATTCCGCAAGTGAATAATAAAACACATGGTATTGCTAAATATGATGATGAAGACACTTTCAACTATAAAGAAATTCAAGTCACCTTAGATAAATCTCAGCAGTCTTTAGTAGGTCCTATTCTCAATTTTTACAACTCAACTCATTAAATATTTGCACCTATAAAAAACCCGCTTTCGCGGGTTTTCTTTTATTTATGTAGTATCGATTCAAAAGCTTTTAAACGCTTATAAATCGAAAGTAGTTCAATAATTGTTTTCCATGAACTAATTAAATATTGGAAAGATTCACGTACACGTCCAAACACATTTGCAATTTGTTGAATTAAACCTAATGTAAGTTTACCAGCAGCAATTGATGGGAAAAGAACAACTAAGTTATATAAAATATCAAGTTGACCGTACCAAATCGCTGTCATATTAAAATAGGCATAATGGAAATAGAGACGGAAGTAGTTTTTCCGTACATTACTAAATAATTCACGCAAGGTAGCAGGTTTTGCACGGTCTGCATGATCTTCGCCATAGACCAACTCCTTACGATACGCAGCCTCTACTTTTTGATTGTTAAATTGTAAGCCTGGTAACTTTACACCTACGACCATTAACAGAACAGTTCCGAAAATTGACCAGACTATTGCCGCCCAAACTAAAGAATGATCTAACTCTCCAATAAGGGGTAATGTAGGAACGTATTTAGATAGATGAAATAAAATAGGTAAAAACGCAATCAATGTAATGATTGCTTTCACCAGCTCAACACCTAAATCTTCCAAAATAGTTGCAAAGCGCATCGTATCTTCTTGCACACGTTGTGAGGCACCTTCTACATGACGCAGCTTTTCCCAATGTTCTGTGTAGTATTCATTCATTGCCGTACGCCAACGAAATACATAATGACTGGTAAAAAAAGCATTAATCACGGCTAGAGTTACAGCCACCATTGCAATATAAAGAAACACTAAGGTCTCACTATAAAGTGCCGAAACATTTCCCCCGCCGCTAGAAAGCATTTTTTGAATTAAATCCCAAAATGGTACATACCATGCATTAATCGCAACACTGACCTGAACGCTGAACCAGATATTAAATAAAATAAATGCAGAGCCCCATATAGACCAACGTTGCCATGGATTATTAGAAATTATCTTCCAAAAACCAGCAAAAAGAGCAGTAGAGACTAAAAACCAGAGATAGAACCATAAAAATGCAGGTGACCAAAAACGGCTTACCCCAATAGGCAACTCAGCATCTGCATAACCACGAGGAAAGCCTAAATACTCTCCCCAGTGATCTCCCCCCGTATACCAGAGCACCATATTTAGCGCGAGCCAAATAACTACAGATATAAAAAAATACCGTGGTGATGGAAAGAATGATTTGAACATTGAGCGTGGATATCCTTATATTTCTTCAAATTTACAATGGAAGGAATACTAAAACCTAAACCTTAAAATTGTGAAGGGCAAAGTTTAGAGAATTGTCAATTTTTCCCATTTCATTGAAGGATTTGATCGTTTTTTTGTAAATTCATCCCTTTTTGGCAATTTAATCCATTTAAATTACCTTGTATATGACTCTCGATAGAGCCATATACGGCTTTTATAACACAGCAATATCAGAGATTAAATCTCTTCTTTACGCACAATATAGCCTTCCAACTGCATTGCCTGAATGAGCAAATCTAGATCCGAAGCGCTTTTAAGCTCAACATCAACACTCACTGCACTTTCTTTGGCGCGGCTGGTTGCAGCAAAGCGCTCATGACGCAATTCATAAATATTACCGCCCTGCTCAGCAATAATTGCTGTTAAACGGGCCAAAGCACCTGGGTTATCTGGCAATTCAACACGAATACGGACCATTCGACCTGTACGCGTTAAATGACGTTGCAATACAGAGACCATAACGCGTGTATCAATATTGCCACCAGACAGCACTACACCCAATTTATGACCTAAAAAGAGATCAGGACGAGACATAATTGCTGCAATACCTGTCGCACCAGCCCCTTCACATACTGTTTTCTCAATATTAAGTAACAGCGCAATTGCCTCTTCAATCATGTCTTCTGTGACAACAACAATGTCATCAACATATTCTTTAGCAACTTGAGTCGTAAGCTCACCCGGAGTTTTTACCGCAATACCTTCTGCAACTGTAGAGCCCATTGAAACGGCATGCTGATAATTACAGAGGAGTTTCGCCATACTTGGATATACAACCGATTGCACCCCAATTATTTTAATTTTAGGGTTTATAGCTTTAGCAGCAATCGCAATACCAGAAATTAGACCACCACCACCAATTGGCACAACTAAAATATCTAGTTCAGGCACAGCTGCAAGCATTTCGAGTGCAATGGTCCCCTGACCTGCAATAATTTCTGCATCATCGAATGGATGGATAATCGTTAAAGATTCTTCTTGTGCTAAACGATGCATTTCAGCAGCAGCTTCTGAAAAATCCTGTCCATGCAAAATAACGCGTGCGCCGTATTCACGTACTCGCTGTACCTTAACATTTGGCGTCGTCTTCGGCATCACAATAGTTGCTGTTACCCCTGTGCGTTGAGCATGATACGCTACGCCTTGCGCATGATTGCCTGCCGAAGCTGCAATAACACCATGTTGTTTTTCTTGGTCAGATAAACACAACAGTTTATTCAGTGCACCCCGTTCTTTAAAAGAAGCTGTAAATTGTAAGTTTTCAAATTTCAGCCACATCTCAGCCCCTAAGGTTTTAGAAATGGTTTCTGAGAAAACAAAAGGAGTTTTTACGACTAAACCTTCCAAACGCTCTGCGGCAGCATGAACATCATCTAATGTTGGAAACCCATTTTTAACCTGTTGCTGTATCATTTATCTAGTCAGCCTCAATACATTACAAATCAATTATTTTTAAAAAATGACATCAATATTTATATTGGTCATCAGAGCTTTCAGCATATCCAACATATACCTAATATACAAAAATTTTTATTCCAAAAATTAAGGATTTAAACTCACATAAAAAAAAGCCCTACTCAGGCTTTTTATTTAACTTTCAAAAGATTAACCTTAAATTATTTGTTTTGTGCACTTAGCCCTTCAGTAGACATATTCTGTTCAGCTATTTTTTCATCAATAGCAAACTGAATATCGGAAAGTTTGGCATTGGCTGCATCGATGCCCGATTTCATAGTAGCTTCACGGCCTTTCACATCAAAAATATGCGCTTTTTCTCTTAAATCTGGCTGAATAACAACATCCGCATATTGTAATTCTTCTGCTGCTAAACGACCTTGCATAATATTAATATTCTGGTTAAACAGTCCCCAGACATTCGATGTTTCTGTGTAAATCGGCTGAGCTAAAATATCAACAGCAATAATCACATCTGCACCTAAGTCACGAGCCACTTCAACTGGTACGGGGCTGACTAAACCACCATCTACATATTCAGATTTGCCAATTTTGGTGGGTATAAACATGCTCGGAATTGAAGCAGATGCCCTAACAGCTTGCCCCGTATTACCGTAGTTAAATACGGTTTTAGTACCATGCTTTAATTCAGTTGCAACCACATACATTGGGATTTTCATTTTTTCGAGTGGCATGTTGTTTACTTGCTGGTTAACATAGTTTTCTACTTTTTTACCATCAAAAAAACCTTTTAGTCCGATACTAATATCACGCACATCGCCAGCTTTCATTTTTAAAGCGGTATCACGCAATTCAGCAGGACTTTTACCACTGGCATAAATTGCCCCAACAATACTACCAGCACTGGTACCTACAATAAAATCAGGACGAATACCATGTTGTTCCAAAACCTCAATCACACCGATATGAGCATAACCTCGTGCTCCACCGCTCCCCAATACGAGCGCAACAACAGGACGCTTTTGCTGTTTTTTAATTCGTGCAAATGGTTGATCAACAGAGCGAGCATAAGCCTCCGTTGTTTGCGGTTTTAGAGCAGCAGACAAGTGTGTGGTGGTCTGGCATCCTGCCAACACCATAGAGAGTCCGAGAACCCACAATTTAAGCTGTTTCATGGCCTATCTTCGCACTATGAGGTTTAAGTTCGGATTGCAATTTTAGTTGCTAGTTTCGTGAAAAGCTGTATCGAATTTATTTAATTTGTCATGTTTAAAATTTAGACTCAAGTATTTTATCTGTCCCCCTATGAAAAAGGCCCCTTATTTATAAGAGGCCTTTTTTAACTTACCAGATATCTGAATCGACTTTTTTCTTCAATTCCGGATATTTATCAATTTTAAACTCAGGCTCTTTAATGCCTTTTTTCAATTGTTCACGGTAATCTTTCAACAATGTGCGTGCCATCGGTGTTAACAGTAAAATTGCAATCAAGTTAATGGTTGCCATGATACCCATAAACAAGTCGGCCATAGACCAAACGAGTGGAACACTACCAATTGCACCGAAGTACACCATCACCAATACAAAAATTCGGAAGATGAACATGACTTTCGGATTGTTATTAATAAACTGTACATTACCTTCTGCATAGGCATAGTTACCTAGTACAGCTGAATAACAGAATAAGAATAATAAAACAGCAAGGAAGTCTGATCCCCAATGTCCCACTTGAGTTTCTAAAGCACGTTGTGTTAATTCAACACCGACAAAACCTGCATCTTGATAAACGCCAGAAACCAAAATAATGATTGCGGTACTTGTACATACAATAAAAGTATCTACAAATACACCGAGCATTTGTACCAAACCTTGGTTTACAGGATGTTTTACATCAGACGCAGCAGCTGCGTTTGGTGCAGAACCCATACCAGCTTCGTTAGAGAATAAACCACGCTTAATCCCTTGCATCATTGCCATTGACACTGCCGCACCAAAGAAACCACCTGCTGCAGACTTAAAATTGAAAGCATCGGTTACAATCAGCTTTAAAATATCAGGCAAAATTGCATAGTTACTGATTGCAATATAAAGAGCAACAGATAGATAAAGACCTGCTTTTAAAGGTACAAACATCTCTGCAAATTTAGCGATACGCTTAATACCACCAAAAATTGCCAATGCCACTAAAACTACAAGAGCAAGGCCAACCCATGAAATTTCTAGATCAATGCCACCTAAATGAGCAATAAAATTAGCTTTGTCCCAACCCCAAGCATGTGAAGATGCATTAGCAATCGCATTGATTTGAACTGAGTTGAATACAAAACCGTAGGTAAAGATCAATGCAAGTGCGAAGACCACACCAAAGGTTTTGCTACGTAAACCTTGAGTAATATAGTAGGCTGGTCCACCGCGGAACTGCTTAGTCTTACTATCTCTAACTTTAAATAATTGAGCAAGCGTAGACTCAATGAAAGCTGAGCTCATACCAAGAATAGCAGTAACCCACATCCAGAACACTGCACCGGGACCACCAATTGCGATAGCGATTGCTACACCAGCAATATTACCTACCCCAACACGGCTCGCGAGGCCAGTTACAAACGCCTGAAAAGGTGTAAGACCATGCTCATCTGCGCCTTCGGTACGACTGCTTTTCATCACTCGGATACTTTGCAGGAACATGCGAATTTGCACACCTCCTGTTAAGACCGTATAAAAAACACCTACAGCCAGCAAGAAAATAACCAAAAAGTCCCATAAAGGGTCATTAAAAAATTTTACCCACGACATTAGTGTGGCATTGAGTTGTTCATTCATACTCGGTCCGCTTACGTTCCTTGCTAATGTGCTAAGAGCACATGCCAAAATACTGCAATAAACAAAAAAGCCCCTAGAAACCGGGACTTTTCAGTAAATTCAAGAAAAAACTTTTAATGTCAATTGAATAGCAATTATCGTCACAAGTTTAAGCAACATCATGCCCAACACTAAGCCTTTGAAGGTTACATGAGAGAAAGCGCCCTTCAGATAAAATAATATCATTGCGCTACTGAACTTTTCCGCTTTCGGAAAAACAGTATGCATCGACTCAGCTACAAACTTGGAAACTAACAAATGACCACCGCTAAATAAACTCGTCTAATGATTCCCATCAATCAAGCGAGTTATACAAAATCTGGATTTAAGCCAATAAGCATATTTACATATACTTTTGAGCAAATGTCTAAACTTGGATATAAATTTCAAAGACTGTAACGAGCCATCGCCATAACGCGACTATCTGCGCCCTTTTCTCCATGATCAAAGAAGAGTGCGTTTAGACCTGTACTAAGCTGTTGTATTTTTTGTGGCTCAGTAGCTGCTTGAGTTACGTTCATTTCCATGGTTGCAATGGTAATCGCCAATCCTTGTTTCATGAACTGCTTGTTGATGAGTGATAGACTCATGTAAAGCTCCTATACCTCGTGTATTTCTCCATTTCTGCACCTAAATCATTTTTGTAAAAGGATTTTGTTTGCAGTCAGTATTTCCTAACGTGAGTATGGAGAAATCATACCTGCGTAAAAAGTCGGTATTATGCAGAATTTTAAAGTTTTGTGTATATTTTTCATTAAAATTTTATATAAAATATGGTCATATTTTATATAAAACGATCCGTTTTGTACTGTTTTTAAACATATTATACCTTTTTTTCAATTGAATATTTTTCACCCACTTACTGTTATGCTTTTATTTCTATAACCAACAAAATCACGCTATTTTGTCTATTTAAATCTAAAGTGGCATATTCGAATTATGATTAATCAGACAATATGTCTAAACTAATTAAATTATCATACATGTAAGAATATCTCTTTTCTAATATTTTTTGCTTATAAATGAAGTACTTTCAAAGCATAAATTAAGCTTCAAAAAGTATAAAATATTTCAGAAAAAGATATAGGAGTACTCATGAATCTGGAACAAGTTCTTCTCGTTGATGAAGCGATCACTTCTCGACATTCTGTCCGCGCTTTTTTAAATACTCCAATTGAACCAGAAGTCATTAAAGATATATTACAAGTCGCAAGTCGAGCACCTTCTGGAACAAATACTCAACCATGGAAAGTCTATGTAATAACGGGCAACAAGCGTAATGAAATGGTTGAACGTGTCTGTGCAGCACAAATTGAAGTTTCAAAAAACCCAAAACTTGCAGAACAATATAAAGAAACTTTTGCCTATTACCCTGAAAAATGGATATCACCATTTATTGATCGCCGCCGCGAAAATGGTTGGGGACTCTACGGTCTACTCGAAATTAAAAAAGGCGAAAAAGAAAAAATGGCTGAACAGCAGTTGCGTAACTTTAAACTGTTTGATGCTCCCGTCGGCCTTTTCTTTACAGTAAATAAAACGATGGGAATTGGATCTAAAATGGATATCGCCATGATGATCCAAAACATAATGGTTGCTGCCAAGGCACGTAGTTTAGATACATGCCCACAAGCAGCTTGGAACCATTTTCACCCTATTGTTTTAGATATCTTGGGCGCATCAGATGATGAAGAGCTCGTATGTGCAATTGCGTTAGGTCATGCTGACCCTAACCACATTGTAAATACCTTCATTACACCTAGAGAACCTGTTGAAAATTTCGCAGTTTTTCTAGACGAATAAGCTATAAGTTGCCATTCTCTATAAAATTATGAGAATGACGTGGTTTTTACCTGTTGTGTCGCTTTTAAAACGACAAAGAAGCCACTCAATGTAAATAACACCATCATCATGCCCATGTTGAGCGATGCAGACCAAATGAGGAAGTTAAGAAGCACGCCACCCAAGAGACCACAAGTGAATTGCATACTTCCCATAATGGCACTGGCTGTTCCTGCACGAGCACCTTGTTTGGACATTGCGAGCGCCATTGCATTTGGTCCAGTTAAACCAATTCCTGAAATGGCTAAAAATAGCCCTAACATAACAAGCCATAAAGGTCCCGCAGGAATTAAACCAGCAATCAGTACAATGCTTGCCCCTGTTACTTGTACCATTGAACCAGCCCTTAAACGTTTAGTGATTTCAACACGTGTTGTTAAGTGCTTGTTTAAAGATGACATCAACATAATGCCAAAAGCATTCAGTCCAAATACGTAAGCAAATTCTTGCTGATTCAGTCCGTACTGATCCATGAATACCGCAGATGCTGAGCTGATATAACAAAATAGCGCAGCCCCTGTTAAACACCCTGCAAACATTGGTAAACGGAAACTCGCATCTTTGAAAATAGCCCCATAAAGGGTGACTACTTGATAGGGTGACAGCTTTAGCCTTTTATCGTTTGCCAAGGTCTCTTTAAAAAAGAAATGCACGCACAACCAGCATATGACGCCGACAATTGAAAGGGCAATAAAAATCGCTTGCCATGGGAACCAGATTAAAATCCATGCTCCAATCATAGGTGCCAAAATTGGTGCAAGCCCCATTACAATCATCATGCTTGAAAAAGCTTGTGCCGAGCCTTGAACATCTAATCTATCGCGTATTGCTGCACGAGCCATAACCACACCCACACAGCCACCCAAAGCTTGCAAAATACGAGCAGCAATCAAGCCCCATTCATTTGTCGCCAATACGCAAAATAAGCTTGCCACTGCATAAAGTGCGAGTCCAAAATAAAGTGGTTTTTTTCTACCAATCCGGTCGCTTAAAGGACCATAAACCAATTGCCCAACAGCTAAACCAAAAAAGTAAGCTGGTAGTGTATTTGCCACCATTTGCGTACTTACCCCAAAATCGTGAGCCATTTGAGGCAACGCTGGTAAGTACATATCGATGGATAATGGCCCTAAAGCCGTGAGTAAAGCGAGCAACATAATCCAGCCAATAGAGTATTGACGCTGGGCTGTTTGTTCAGACATAACGATATTTCATTTTTCAATCATTTGCATACAGACAAGCTTACACTGTCTATCGTATGATTTGTGCAACATTGGTGTAGAAATACGCAAATCCTTTATCACTCAGGTTGAGCAGCAAGGACTTCCTTTGAAATCTTGGTTTAAACGCCTAAAAAGAGCGACTTATAACACATCATTTATGTATAACGTGCGAATGCTGATAGCCTTTTCAGGAACTGCTTTCGTGCCTTATTTTTTAGGCTATCAATTAGCAACAATTCCACTCACTTTAGGTGTGGTTGCAGCAGGTTTAAGCGATATTGATGATCGCTTTTCAGTGCGAATCATGAACCTGATTTATACTTATATTGGTTTCTTTGTTACAGCAGCTTCCGTACAACTACTTTTCCCCTATCCAATGGCTTTTGCTTTGGGGCTAATTGCGTCATGTATTGGCTGGATTTTACTAGGTTCATTAGGACGTCGTTACGCAACCATTTCTTATGGCTGTTTGGTTGTTTCAGTCTATACCATGCTAGGTGTTCACCTTTTTGATCATTGGTATATTCAGCCTGCCCTTTTAGTTGCAGGCGCTGCGTGGTACGGCCTCATTGCCACTATTAGCTTTTTACTATTCCCAGTTCGTCAACTTCAAGACAAACTGGCTGCGTCTTATGCATCTTTAGGTGATTTTCTTTTTGCAAAATCAAATTTGTTTGATGTAGATATGACTCCTGCCAGCTATCAGCAAAGTATGATCGAGCTATCGTTAGAAAACGGTAAGTTAATTACAATTTTTAATGACTTAAAAACGGCTTTATTGACTCGTTTAAAAGGTGACCGTGGACAAAAAGATACGCGCCGAAGCTTACATTATTATTTTGTCGCTCAAGATATTCACGAACGTGCTGACTCTGCTCATATCGACTATCAAAAATTAGCCAAAATTTTTCAGCACAGTGATATTTTATTTAGATTCCAACGAATTTTGGCGGTTCAAGGCAAAGCTTGCCAAGAATTAAATGAATGTATTTTGCAACGTAAACCGTATAACCATAATAAAAGGTTTAAACAAAGCTTTGAAAACCTACGACTCTCTTTAGAAAAGTTACGTCGTGATCAACATTATGACCTTTTATGGGTGAATGCTCTTTTCGCTTTATACCAAAATTTAAAATCTATCGATTCCCAGTTACTCAACTTAGAAACAGAGCAACACATTCAATCTGACAAAGTAAAACAAGCCGAAAACCAGCTTAAAGATGATGATTTACAAGGATGGAATGATATTGTCATCCGAATAAAACAGAATTTAACTCCCGAATCTGTGCTATTCCGCCATGCGATTCGCGTCTCGATTGTTCTGTTTATTGGATATGTCTTTATTCAAATGACCCATATTGAATATGGTTACTGGATTATGCTTACGGCTCTGTTTGTAAGCCAACCCAACTTTAACGCGACCAAGCGCCGCTTACGCTTACGAATTGTTGGAACATTAGTTGGTATTATTGTTGGCCTTGCGATTATCTTCTTAATTCCTTCAACCGAAGGACAACTATTCATGTTGATATTAAGTGGAGTCCTGTTTTTTGAATTACGCAGTAAACAATATGCGCAGGCAACTGCCTTCATCACAATTTTGGCATTAATTAACTTTAATCTAGACGGTTCAGCAATGGCTGCTGCCATTCCTCGATTTGTAGATACTTTAATGGGATGTGCCTTAGCTTGGTTTGGCGTGACCTTTATTTGGCCTGACTGGAAATTCCGACGCTTGCCTCGCAACATCAGACGCTCACTACAAGCCCAATGTAATTATTTAGCCGAAGTCGTCAAACAATATCATGAAGGTCGCAATCATGCGCTAAATTACCGAATTGTACGTCGAGCTGCACATAATACAGATGCTGAAGTTGCTTCGCTTATTTCAACTTTAGCGACTGAACCAGACTTTGATCCGACTCGTAAATCTGATATTTTTGAATTTTTATGTTTAAACCATACTTTTTTAAGCTATATCGCGGCACTGGGGGCACATCGAGAAAATATTCAGGATCAAGCTGTCCTTAAGTTATTAGACCAAGCGCTGGATGATATTCAAGGAGCTCTATTAAGAGACGAAATGCCTGATCTTACAGCACAAAATATGCTCCAAACGATTCGTGAACGTCTAAGCCAAAATGATGAAGATGACCAAAAATCACTCATTATTTTACAGCAACTCTCGCTCATGCTTGGTGTATTGAACCAATTTAGTATGTTGAAACAACGCTTAAGTCATGATCTTGATGATGATGCCAGTGAGCTTGCATCATTATAAATTTGAGTCGGAATTTAGTATTAAATTGGCATAATATCCTTTCCTGACTTATGCCAATTAGTGCTAAACTTAAAGCAGTTTACAATTTGTTATTTGCACTATGACCGCGAAAACTTTATACGCTTATACGCTTCAGCCTGTTCCTTATGACGTGTCAGAAGCTGAACAACGTAATGCACAGCTTCTTATCTGGCGCAGCACTAATAAAATCAGCACAAAAATCTGGGCAATTATGGGCGTAATTTTAGCCCTTGCGATTTTAGGTCTTATTTTTATTAAGAACTACTCTACAGTGATTTGCTGGGTTGCTATTGTGTCTGTAGTACTTTACTACCTAGGTCGTAAATACGGATTAGAATGGTACGTTAAACGCAAAATGAATGAATTTCCGGTACAGGAAATCAAAGGTATTCGTTTAGGCGTGCAGCCTCATGGCATCGTGATGCGCCAACAAATGGGCCATCAAGAAGGTGTTGGTACAATTGGATGGAAAAACATCTATGAATGGTACAATGCACCTGATTTCATTTTGGTAAATTTCAAAGTAAAAGATCCAAAAGGCCAAGAACAACAAGGTGCTTATATTTTACCTAAGCGCATGGATTCTAAAAACTTCTCGTTCAATACGATTCGTACACATCTAAAAGAAGCTGTAGGCGAACCGAAAACCCTGTAAGTTTTGATTTTATAAAAAGCCTCCTTATGGAGGTTTTTTATTAAAGTAAAAACAAATGATAATGAAAATTAATATTATCTCCAAAATCCATATTATCTACTCAATCTTCGGCTATACTTCGTTACAAGATCTCCATCATATTTACATTTTCGACCATGTTTAAAAAAATTTTATTTCAAATTCATTGGTTTCTGGGTATTACTGCTGGCCTCATCTTATCAATTATGGGTGTAACAGGTGCAATTTATTCTTATGACCAACAGATTTTAAAATGGGTGAATTCTGATAGTTATGTTGTTCAAGCTGAAAACACACCAAAATTAACGCCTGCTCAGCTATATCAACATTTCAATACAACTCAGCCTGAAACTAAAATTAATAGCATTACGATTGCCAAGGACCCCACCTCTTCTTCTGTTGTAAATATTGAAAAAGAAGGTGAACGTCGTGGCTACAATATGATGGTTAACCCGTATAACGCTCAAGTTCTGCCCGATGTTAAAGGCCGAAAGTTGTTGTTACTCATACAACAAATTCATCGTAATTTAACCGCTGGTGAAGTTGGCAAACAAATTACTGGTGCCTGTGCACTCATGTTAATTTACTTCGTACTCAGTGGATTGTATTTACGCTGGCCTAAAAAGCATTCTGCCCGTCAATGGCTCGCTGTTAAACCTAAATTGAAAGGCCGAAATTTCATCTGGGATCTACATGCTGTTGTTGGTACATGGGTCATTGTTTTTTATCTTCTTTTCGCATGTACGGGTCTATATTGGTCTTATGACTGGTGGCGTAGTGGCATGTTCAAAGTGATGGGCGTTGAACAACCTAAACCACAAGGCCATGGCGCTACTCCTCAAAATCGCGGAATGCAACAAGGCAAACGATCTGACCATAATAATGATAAAAAATCAGAACCTCAATTAGATAATACTCAGGTCATTACGGCACTTAATCAAACATGGAGTGGCTTCAATAGTCAGGTCGGACGTGATTATTCGATACTAACATTGAGCTTACCTAAAAAAGATGATGGAAAAATTGAGTTAAGCTTTGTCGATGCTACACCACAACATGAACGTGCACGCAACCAAGCCATCTATAATTATAAAAATGGCAATATCGAGAATATGGAGCTTTACGAAGATAAAAAGCTTAATCAAAAGATCATGAGCAGTATGTTACCCGTGCATCGTGGTAGCTTCTTTGGACCAATTTATCAATTTGTTGCAATGCTTGCTTCATTGGCAATGCCTCTGTTTTTGGTTACAGGGTTGATGCTTTATCTTAAACGTCGTAAACAGAAAAAATTGACACAGGCTGCTCGTCAGTCTTTAGCTGGACAATACATTGATCCAAATGCAAAACCTTGGCTTATTACCTATGCAACTCAAACTGGCGTCGCTGAGCAACTCGCTTGGAGTACAGCGACAAGTTTACAAGAAGCTCATCAACCCGTTCAGGTTAAACCTGTACAGCAACTAACCCAATCTGATTTAGAACAGCATGAGCAGGTTCTATTTGTGATCAGTACTTATGGTACTGGTGATGCACCTGATCTCGCCACAAGCTTTGCTAAAAAGCTTTTAAAAGCAAATCTAGATCTTAAACACATCAACTATGCTGTTTTGGCATTGGGTTCTAAAGAATATCCTGATACTTATTGTAGTTTTGGACATGCAGTAGATGTTTGGCTTAAAACTAATGGTGCTCATGCCCTCTTTAATACAATTGAAGTTGATAATGCAAACCTATCGGATATTCAAAATTGGAATCAGACACTCGCCAAAGCAACTAAGTTAGATTTGCATGCTGTAAATTTAGAAAAAGTCTTTGATACATGGATATTGCAACAACGTGACTTACTCAATCCAAACAGCTTAGGCCAACCTGCTTATAATATTGAACTTAAAGCAAGTCATGAGGCGATATGGCAAGCGGGTGATATTGCTGAAATTCAACCTGGTAATAGCGCTGAACGTATTCAAGATTTTTTGCAGAAACATCATATTCTTAAAAATTCAAAAGTTGAATCATTAGAGATTTCAATTGAGAAAGCACTTTGGAATAAGGACTTAACTGGTGAAATTGAACCATTTGCTAATCTGGATCACTTATTAGAGCAGCTTCCTAACTTACCAACACGAGAGTACTCAATTGCAAGTATTCCTTCCCAGCAAGTCCTTCGTTTGGTTATTCGTCAACAATATGATGCATCTAATAACTTAGGTTTAGGTTCTGGATGGCTGACTCAACATACGCAAGTTAATGATGAAGTTGCTTTACGTATTCGTACTAATGAATCATTCCATCTTATTGATGACAACCGCCCTATTATTTGTATTGGTAACGGCACCGGTATTGCTGGCTTAATGAGCCTACTACACACACGTACTCGTCATGATTACACTGAAAACTGGTTAATCTTTGGTGAACGTCAAAGAGTATGTGATTTCTTCTATGCATCAACAATTGAAGCATGGCAAACAACAGGAATGTTAAAACGCTTAGATTTAGTATTTTCCAGAGATCAAGAACAACGCGTGTATGTTCAAAATGTAATCCGTCAAAATGCAGCCGAATTAGTAAGCTGGATAGAACGCGGTGCTATTCTTTATGTATGCGGTAGTATTGATGGCATGGCAAGCGGAGTCGACCAAGCGCTTGTTGAAATTCTAGGTGATGAACAGCTAGATGAATTAAGACAACAAGGCCGTTATCGCCGTGATGTTTATTAAAGTCTAATAAATAAAAAAAACCGAGTAATAACGCAAATGCTTTACTCGGTTTTTTTATTGCATTCAGAATGATTTTGCATACACTGTCTGCAATTCAAATTGCAACTCTAAACACAATGCAAGTCAGTAAGTGGATCCGTATTTTCCTAGCAATCATTGGTTCAATTTTATTTCTAGATGGGCTAGTTCTAATTTGTCTCAATAAAATTAATCTTGGCACAATTATCCCTTTAATTTTGGGCGCTTTCTTCTGCCTCTATTCTTTATTTTATTATCATTTAGAGCGTTTTTTCTTCTATCATTACCGCTTACATACATTTTGGCGTTTCGGTTGGTTATGCCTCTGGATCTGGCTAATTAGCTTAGGCTATTTCTTTGACTTTATTAAAGAGAATAAAGAAACAAGCCAAAACCTTCCTCCAGTAAATGCCATCATTGTATTAGGTAGTGGTGTTGAAAATGGTCAACCATCCAAAACTCTTGCAAAACGTTTAGATGCAGCTGCCCCTATTGCTCTAAAACAGCTTCAAGCAAAAGTTGTTTTAACTGGTGGTCTTGATTTTTCAGAAAAGGAAAGCGAAGCATTAGTGATGTCTCATTATCTAGAGCAAAAGTATCATTTAGCAAAAGAACGAATGATACTCGAAGATAAAAGTACCAGTACTGAACTTAATTTAAAAAATAGTAAGCCCCTATTAGCACAGCAAAACATTACCATTAACCAACCAATAGCTATTGTAACAAGTGACTTTCACACTCCACGAGCAGCGGCTATTGCTAAAAAACAAGGTTATACGCAAGTTTATACGGTGGCGGCAGAAACACCATTAGCTACTCGCTACAACTCTTGGTTACGAGAATACTTTGCTTTTGCGAGTGGATGGTTTTTAAAAGAATATTAAGATGAACTAATTTCAAAACTGCTATTAAAAATAGCAGTTTTTTTATCTAAGAAATATTCGCTCTTGCCACAAATGAATTTAATAAAAATTATAAATAATGTGCATAAAGATAGATCTTTATGCACAAGCGAGTAAGATGAATTTAATGAGAATAAAGTGCCTAATCGGTCTAAAATAAAGGTCTTAATAAAATTTTTGGAAAATATTTTTAATTCATAACTCAGACTATAATGCTTAAATCAGTTAAATAATTCGTTTATCTATTAAATAATTCAAATTACACGTTCAAGTCGTTCAAGTCGTTCAAGTCGTTCAAGTCGTTCAAGTCGTTCAAGTCGTTCAAGTCGTTCAAGTCGTTCAAGTCGTTCAAGTCGTTCAAGTCGTTCAAGTCGTTCAAGTCGTTCAAGTGTATATAACGATAAGACAAGCAACGAATGAAAATAATAATTTAAAAATTATTCACCTAAAGATATCGACACTTTAATTTCACAATAGAAAAATTAAATTTAGAATTTTTCATATAACAAATAATTTTACATGAAAATTAAAAGTATAAGAAAATAAGCGATTTGAATATGAAAAGAGTTTAATTTTCTGAAAGAAATCATGGTGGGCGCTGACGGGATCGAACCGCCGACATTCTGCTTGTAAGGCAGACGCTCTACCAACTGAGCTAAGCGCCCTTAATGAGAAAAGATAGCGAATGTATCTTTATACTCTACATTCTCTAGACAAGGGAATCAAGAGAATGGCGCAGCGGACGGGGCTCGAACCCGCGACCCCCGGCGTGACAGGCCGGTATTCTAACCAACTGAACTACCGCTGCACTACAATACTTTAAAATAAAGTATGGTCACATATATGGTGGGCGCTGACGGGATCGAACCGCCGACATTCTGCTTGTAAGGCAGACGCTCTACCAACTGAGCTAAGCGCCCCAGAAGAAAAACTAATTATTCATTAATTCCTTGATATAAGACTTTAACATCTTAAATCATCTTCCAAACACAACCCGAACTGAAAAGTGGCGCAGCGGACGGGGCTCGAACCCGCGACCCCCGGCGTGACAGGCCGGTATTCTAACCAACTGAACTACCGCTGCACTTTCACAATGTTGAAATTGTGGGGTAAACGATGTTAAGTCTTAAGTGGCGCAGCGGACGGGGCTCGAACCCGCGACCCCCGGCGTGACAGGCCGGTATTCTAACCAACTGAACTACCGCTGCACTTGAGAGCTTAACGTAAAGGCTTGGTGGGCGCTGACGGGATCGAACCGCCGACATTCTGCTTGTAAGGCAGACGCTCTACCAACTGAGCTAAGCGCCCTTTAACGTCTTCATCGTTTGTGAGGTGCATTATAGAGAATCTTTAACAGGTGTCAAACGCTTTTCGACTTCTTTTTGAAAAAATGCGAATGAATGATTAAAAATAAGTCATTATTAAGTAAAAAACAATTTTTTGTATTTTATTTAAACACTTATTTCAATATTTTCCACATTTACACAGCTAATCAAAAATAGATAAAACTCACACTCAGGTTAAAGATTGTTCAGACAAATAAACTAATGCATCTTCAGCAACTAAATCAAATAGCTCAATGATTTCTTCATTACGCATTCGAACACACCCATGTGACATTGGCACCCCCATTGGTTGCGTGTCTGGAGTTCCATGAATATAGATGTAACGCTGCATCGTGTCGCAGCCTTCCCCTTTATTAAACCCAGCCTCTAGGCCATCTAACCAAAGGATACGAGAAAGGATCCAGTCTCGTTCAGGATATTGGGCAGCTAACTCAGTGCTATAAACCTCTCCTGTTGGCTTTCGTGCAATAAAAACTGCATTTTGAGGAGACTCTGCTCCAATTTTCTTGGCTACTCTATGCCATCCGCGTGGTGTTCTACCCGTATTTTCCTGCTCACCAATTCCATTCTTTCCTGTAGAAATGACATAAAACTTATTATGTTTAGGTAAAGTTAATGTTTGGTTTGCTAAATCGATGAGAACATCAGCATCTTCGAGCTTAAATTGAGACATTGAACTGATTCTCTTATATCAACTCAAATATTTTGAGTTTAATTAAAAAATTATTGTAAGGGCTTGTCTTTCACTGAAAATAAAAGATTATCAATCTTCTTATATCTACGCGCAGTTTCACTGCTTGTCTTACGCCAAAATAAAAGATTATCAATCTTTTATTTTGGCTCAGGGCGTAGCCATAACCAAACTGCAACCAAGAACATAGTAATATCAGTAAAAGCCTTGACTAAAAGTGGCGCTGAAGTAAATAGCATGATAACTCCGCTAATCGCCATCATTATGCTTGCAATCCACTTCGCTTTACGAGGCACAGTGCCATTTTCTCGCCAAGCACGCAATGTTGGACCGTATTTAGGATGATTTAACAACCAATTATCCATTTGTGGCCAGCCTTTTGAAGCAGCCCACGCAGCCAGAATCAAAAACACTGTTGTCGGCATACCTGGTAAAATTGCTCCAATAATGCCTAGCGTGATAAAAATCACAACTAAAGTGCGCCAGAACAATGTTCGCATATATAAACCTTAACCTGCTGTTAGCGTTAGTATAAAGTGTTTTTCTAATATTTTTTGTTGATCCGTTATGAAATTAGGATGAATTACTTCGAGTATTAAATGTATGAATATTGCCTCAGTTAAAACTTCCTATTTCGAGCCATGGCTTCAATTTCAACATCCTATAGTTCGACAGCTCGCATTTTGTATTGCGAGTCCAAATTTACTTTGTCAGCTACCGAAAAGTCTATGTATACAACATCACTTTAAGCTACATCCAAGTGAGCTTTGGGAAGATCATTTTCAAAATTATTTACCACGTTTGAAAGAGCTTGATCAGTCACCTGAGCCTTTAGTTCAGTTTTTATCTCAGCTTAAAAGTACACGCTTAGGTTTACGCTTTGAACATCTACTTTGGTTTTGGTTACAAGAGGATCGGTATCACCCCTATCAATTATTAGGACATAGTATTCAAAAAATTGAGGGGGCAAAAACCTTAGGTGAGCTGGATTTTTTAATTTTAAATAAAGAAACTCAAAAAATTGAACATTGGGAGGTAGCCTTAAAATATTATCTGGGTGAGGCAGATTTATATTTAGAACAGTGGATTGGCCTGAACCGTCAGGATACTTTAAGCAAAAAGCTTTATCACTTTACGAACAAACAATTTCAGTTTCCTGAAGCATTAAACTTCGAAATTCAACAGCGTTTTGCCGTTTTAAAGGGCCAACTTTATCTTCCTTTAGATTTAAATTTGCAGCAGCCGCTACCTGACTGGGTAAATTTAAAGCGTCGTTTGGGATATTGGGGCACCACAATTCCTCATTCTTCTTTTTATCGATTAGAAAGACACGAATGGCTGTGTCCCAATAAACAACCTAGTTCGAATTCAGCGCATTGGTGGACAGATGGTTTATATTGCAAAAATAGTGAAAAAATTCTGTTTTATATGTTTAGACATCCTTCACACTTAAAATTTAAGTCCGACATGCAGAAATTTAAATAATTAACAATAACTTTAAGCTTCCAGAAACATTTTATAACGTTTTTACTATTAAATAGTCATGTTTCTTTTTACGTTTGTTTTTTAATCTAAATTTACTTCATTATTAAATTTAAACGGAGAAAATGATGAAAAAAGTTTTAGCTGCTTCTGTGATGATTGCTGTTGTTTTAACAGGCTGTAATACGTTTAAGGGTTTTGGTAAAGATGTTTCTAAAGCAGGTAATGCTGTAACAAATACTGCTGAAAAAACACAAGATAAAATGTAAGTTCGAGTTATCTCTAAAAAACCTTATCATTCTGATAAGGTTTTTTTATTTTTACGTACCCATCGCATAGAGATTCGCCTATTATATCGGACTATATTTCACCTGATCAGCACGCAATTTCCGGTATGAACCATTCAGATACTCTCTCGCTTAGTCTAGAACTTTTACAACAACCTTCTGTTACTCCAATTGATCACACTTGCCAGACCATCATGGCAGACCGTTTAAGCCAAGTTGGTTTTCATATTGAGCCAATGCGCTTTGGTGATGTAGATAATCTCTGGGCACGTCGCGGAACTGAAGAGCCTGTATTTTGTTTTGCAGGCCATACTGATGTTGTCCCAACAGGCAAGTTAGAATCGTGGAATTCAGACCCTTTTGCACCAGAAATTCGCGATGGAAAATTATATGGTCGTGGTTCGGCAGATATGAAAACAGCTTTGGCTGCTATGGTTGTCGCATCTGAGCGTTTTGTAGCAAAACATCCAGACCATAAAGGCTCTATCGCATTTCTGATTACTTCCGATGAAGAAGGTCCTGCGGTTAATGGTACGGTCAAGGTTATTGAGACTCTTGAAGAACGTAATGAAAAAATTAAATGGTGTTTGGTAGGCGAACCCTCAAGTACAAATAAATTAGGTGATATCGTTAAAAATGGACGCCGAGGTTCTTTAAATGGCGTATTAAATGTGCATGGTAAGCAAGGTCATGTGGCTTATCCACATTTGGCACTTAACCCAATTCACGAAGCTTCCGTACCTTTAGCAGAGCTATGCCAAACTGTTTGGGACAATGGAAATGAATATTTTCCAGCAACATCATTTCAAATTTCTAATATTCATGCTGGAACTGGTGCAACCAACGTCATTCCAGGTAATTTAGAAGTTACTTTTAATTTCCGCTATTCGACAGAAGTTACAGCAGAACAGCTTAAACAACGTGTACATGAAATTTTAGATAAGCATGGTTTGCAATATGAGATTGACTGGAATTTATCTGGTCTGCCATTTTTGACTCCAGTCGGTGAGCTCGTTAATGCTGCTGAAACTGCTATTTTAAATGTAACCGGTACTGAAACTGAGCTTTCAACAAGTGGCGGTACTTCTGATGGACGTTTTATTGCTCCAACAGGCGCACAGGTATTGGAACTAGGCGTTCTTAACGCAACAATTCATCAAATTAATGAACATGTTGACGTGCATGACCTCGATCCACTGACTGATATTTATGAGCAAATTTTAGAAAATTTATTAGCTTAAAATCTTAAAACTCAAGCAATAAAAAAAGCATCCTTTCTAGGGTGCTTTTTCTTATCTTCAATTTTGAGTACATTCTTTAGGAATTTTAGAATACGATTCGTATTCACTAATTTAGATAGTTGGCTTTATAAAAATACTTAAAGAGCTTTTTCTGAATGCTTACCTATCCACTGCAATATAGTAGGCCAGACTTCTTTAGCAGCATTTTGGCTAAGTGCGATTCTACTATGAGAATAATCTTCTAGGTTATTATTAGAAACTCCAAACTCACAAAATATATTATTTTCATTTTCAAAAGTTTTTAAATAGTCATAACATCCTTTAACTGGTGCAATGAATTTATCACCTGCCCCACAGATGGAATATATTGGAACTCTAATAGAACTCATAGTTTTTTTATAATCAATATTTTTAAATTCACTTATGAAATTTTTCTTTAAATTCCAATTAAACCAAGGTTTCATTGTGTAATAGGTTTCATTTACTCGTCCTAACTTAAATTTACTAGCAGGAATTTGTCCTAGGCTTTTAACAATCAGCTTTGCAGAAAGTAACTTAAGAAAATCAAATCGGCTATTTACTGCTCCAAATGCTTGGCAAGCGACAAAAGTAATACTTTGGATAAAATTTAAATATTCAGAATGATTCACCAAAAACATTGTTAAGCACAATCCTCCTCCACTATGGGTTACACAGTGTAACGATGATATACTTAAATGATGATGAATATAATTAAACGCGGCTTTATATTCATATAAAGCTACTGTTTCAAAATTAAATGGGATATCTGTTGGAGGGCTGTTACCATGACCTCTCCATTCTAAAATAAAACATATATAACCATGACTTGCCAAATAATCAGCAATACCCATGCAAACAGTTTTGTCTGAAAATGCACCATGAGATAGGAAAATTGCTTCTTTTTTTATCGTGGGATTCTTTATTTTTGAAATTTCCCACAAGGCAAACTCACTTCCGTCACCTGTATCTAAAATATGTATTTCTTTATGAATTGACATTTATTTTATCTACTGTTGTAAAGATTTTATTCTAGGTTGGCTTAATAATGCCTGAATAAGTGGAGTATAAAACTCACCTTCATTAACAAGTTTAATATATTCATCACTATACACGATCCAACCCTCTTCAACTAATGCATCCCAAATAGGCTTATAATCGAGTTTGATATCACTATTAAAAATGTTCTCATACTTTTTAATATTAATTTTCATTTCTTGCAATGCTTGAAAGATCCAAATTAACTTTACATCTTCAGTATCATGAACAAACATTCGTTCGATAGGAAGCTTATTCAAAGATACCGCTTGATAGTATTCATTTAAGTTCCGATGGTTCATTGCTGAAACAGACTTGATCTCTGAGGAGTTGGGTTGCAATCTCATGTTAACGGCAGCATAGCCCAATCCGCTCATTGTCGTCATTTTGCTTTGGCCATTTGCATATAAACAATCTCTAAGATTATCTTCATATATGTATTTTTCTGAGATTAATTGGTTATTATCTATTTTTTCCCAATCATACACTGTTCTTTGTTTATAGCCTTTACTGATTAAAAATTGTTTTGCAATGTTATACATTTCAATTTTCTTCTCAATTGATGGTGTATTCTGCTTTTGTTTTGTCGCAAAGTCAGAACGACCAGCGATATTAAGCTCATAATGAGTAATATGTTTTATTCCTGATTGAACAATACTTTCCAGATCTCCTAACATGGCTTGAATTGTCTGATTTGGCCAGCCATAAATCAGATCAACATTACAAGATAAAGAATATTTATGAAATAATTCAATTGCTTCAAAAACCTGCTTTCTTGTTTGTTTTCGACCACTGGTAGCAATCAATTCATCATTAACCTGCTGTACTCCCATACTCACACGATTAAAACCAGCTTCTTTAATTGCTCTTATTTTGTCTTCATTAAAAAGCTGAGGAATGCCCTCTAATGTCATTTCTATAGGCTTAGATATCCCAGCATCTGGAAAAAGAGAAGATACAATGTTAATAAGTTTTATATAGTTATTAGGTGGAAGTAAATTGGGAGTACCTCCGCCTACATATAAACTTTCAATTTTAGCGTCTTGATAAAACTCTTTATATAAATGGGCTTCTTTAGCTAAAAAATCCAGATAATAGTCTATTTCTTTCTTACCTTTATAGTTTTGAGTAGGAAAAAGACAAAAACCACAATGAGGTGGATCAGTAGGAATACAATATGGAATACCTAAATATAAATTTATAGACTTATATTTAGCATCTGTATTTAATAGCAAGTGGTTCTTTTCTTCCTCCTTTAAATCTGTTTTCCAGATTTTAGGAGAAGGATGAGTATGTAGAACCTTATTTGACAAATGTCTTACTTTATTTTTTTGTATGAAATTTTTAATTGAAACAATATCCATAGCCACAATATTATCATTATATATCAACAAATATATTGTATTTAAATATAATGAATAATGCAATTAATTTGCTTAATAGTTCCTCTTACTATATTTTTCATTCTCTCAACTATTTCAATCTAGAGTAAAAATCTAAATTTAAAATATAAAACTCAATCAAAAAATTTAGATTTTTTTATAAATCTTGATCTATCTTTAAATATTCTCAAAAATTATTGAGTTGTCATAAAAAAAGGAACTCATTTGAGTTCCTTTTTTTTAAAGATGAAGCGAGTCTTGAATATATTGCAAATTAGGAACGTGGTAGCGTTGATTCTCCATACGCACATATTTAAATACAGTTGGGTGCTGCAACGTTTCTTGTATATCTTCATTTTCATCTACGACTTCAGAAATACGTAAACGAACTGAAACTGGCATCGATTGACAGATGAGTGCAAAACGTTGGCTGATATCTTCACTTTCAATAACTAATGCCACTGCTCGTGAATCAATTTCACCATGCACTGAATAGACAGGGAGTTTTACGTCATGCCATTCAATATGCTTGATCCCATTTTTAACATCCATCGCAGATAATACAATGTTTTGTGGCAATAGCATCGGTACTTGCTGATCACATTCAATAATATATGCATCAATAAAACCAGTTGAAACAGTAATTAAATGTTGAAGTTCTTGCTGATCCATTTCACTAATTAATGATGTACTTATATGGCTCTTCATTAGGCAAATTCCTCTTCACGTGTCATGAAAAAAGCATCAATGTTGTGAAGTAAGTCTTCTTCTTGGAAAGGTTTACCCATGTATTGGTTGACCCCTAAAGCAAATGCTCGTTCACGATGTTTTTCACCAGTTCTTGATGTAATCATAATGACTGGCATATCTTGATGTAGATCATGATGTCGCACGAGGTTAAGTACCTCAAAACCATCCATTCGCGGCATTTCGATATCAAGCAGCATCAGATCTGGTTTAATATTTTCCAACTGCTCAATTGCATCAATACCATCTTTAGCTGTTACTACGTCATAGCCCTGACGTTCGAGTAAACGAGTCGTTACCTTACGCACTGTGACAGAGTCATCTACAATCATAATGAGACGGCGTTCGTCAGACTCGCGTTGTCTATAGATAGCTTCATTAAGTGGCTTATGTCGGCGAGTAGATTGAATTTGGCGAGCAATATTTTGTCCATCTAAAATGAGACAAACTTGACCATCACCTAAAATAGTTGCACCAGCAATCGCACCAATACTAGAGAACTGCTGCCCAATTGGCTTAACTACAATCTGCGCTCGTGAACCAATAAGCTGATCAACCAATAATGCAATGGTTTGTCCATTATTTGTCTTAATCATTAATACTGGTAGTGAATACATCATCCCACTTAAACGTGGAATAGGCTGATTACCAACAAACTCAGATAAATAGCGCAATGGATAACGTTTATTTTCAAATTCAAAAAATTCTTGTGCGCTTGCAAAATACTGTTCTAATGATGTTGGTGAAACTCGAACAATTCGATCAATTTGAGCCAACGGAATTGCAAATTGTTGATCAGCAACTTTAACCATTAAGGCATCACTAACAGCTACTGTGGTTGGAACACGTATTGTAAATATTGTTCCTTGTCCATAAACAGAGTCAACACTCACATGTCCGCCCAAAGCTTTAATATCACTTTGTACGACATCTAGCCCGACACCACGACCTGAAATCTGAGTGATTTGATCGGCTGTACTTAACCCTGGATGGAAAATCAGCTGTAAAATATCTTGATGTTCTAACACTTGTTCAGGATTAATCAAACCAGACAAGATGGCCTTTTGACGGACTTTCTCGATATCAATACCTTGGCCATCATCTTTAAAGGTAACAACAACATCCGTACCTTGACGATTAATATTCAGTTCAATACGTCCAGTTTCTGGTTTTTTCGCTTGTTCACGTTGTGCACGATCTTCTAGACCATGGTCAATTGCATTTCGAAGCATGTGCTCAAGTGGTGTAACCAAACGCTCTAGCATTGTCCGGTCTAGCTCACCTTCGGTATTATTAACAAAAAGCTCTGCTGTTCGATCCAATGCCGTAGAGGTCTGTCTCACAATTCGTTGTAAACGAGGTAGCAATCGAGAGAATGGTACTAATCGCGTTCGCATTAGCCCTTCTTGAATTTCGGCCTGAATACGTGATTGTTGTACCAGCAAACTTTCGGTGTCTCTGATTTTTTCTGATAATGTATTTTTGAAATCTACTAAATCCGATGCAGATTCGGCAAGCGATTTCGATAATTGATTCAATGAAGAATATTGGTCCATCTCTAGAGGATCAAATTCTGTATAACGAGAATGTTCAATACCGTGTTTTGCAATAATCTGGCTTTCTAATTCGCCTTCCATTCGACGTAACTGGTCTGCTAGTCGTTGAATGGCTAATTCCATTTCTACTAGCGTATGACCAAATTGACTGAGATCCATTTCAATTCGTGAACGGTTAATCGAATTTTCACCCGACAAATCAATCATTTTCTCGATTAAATCTGCTGAAACACGAATCATCTCATTATTTTGTTCAAGATGCTGTGTTTGTTCCCATGCCCCCAACATTGGCGGTGGTTCTGCTCCATCACCTTGCACGAAGCTCATGACAGGTTCTGAACCAAATAGATCCGTTCTAGTCAATTTACTTGGAATTTGTATTGCAGTTTCAATAAACTGAATATTTTCTAAACTTTGTTGTAAACCATCGAAATGTTGATAATTTTGCTTGAAAATTGCCTCTTTCAGCCAAACAATCGCGCTCTCAAGCAAGTTGTCATAAATATTTGAGCTAAAATGATAAAGTGCAAATTTTTCAAAAGCATTTTCAAGTTGATAAGCAATCGCTTGTACGGTTTCAAGTCCCAGCATACGGGAACCACCTTTCAAGCTGTGCACTGCTCTTTGTAGCTGAAGCAAGATACTACGATTGGTACGCTGCTCAAACCACTGCTTTAAGAGGTGATCGGCCGCCTCTAATAGTTCGGCCGCTTCCTCCATAAATGCTTGTTCGACAACAGAGTTAATATCTTGATCTTGGATACTATCTGTATCGCTGTCTGCATCAAAAACTTGTAATTCTGTGTGTTCAACAAGTCTAATATTTGACTCAACAATCTGCTCAAAATTAGAAGTTAACTCATCAAGATTTAACGCAGTATTATCTATAGCTTCTTGTTGTACTACTTCAACATTTAATTCCGGTATAACATCTGTTTCAGACTCTGCTTGCATCTCTTTAACAGTAGATCCAAGTGAATTATAGACCTTAGCTGCACTCTTAAGCGCTTGAATAGTATGAGAAGCAGCATAATCTAGGTGCTGTTCACGTACTATTTGTAGACGATCAGCTAAATCATCCTGCACCAGACGAATAAAATCAATGAGAGCAGATGAAGCAATTAACTGTTTTTGAATTAGGCGCTCATAAATACTTTCTAATTCATGCGCGATTAAACCAATATAATTTGCCTGAATCATATTTGCTCCACCTTTTAAGGTATGCAAATAACGCATCAGATTATTAAGAGCAGCAAAGTTCTCTTGCTCATTCACCCAAATATTAAGATCTGTATCCATTCCTTCAAGCAACTCATCGGCTTCTTCAAGAAAAATGTCTAACAGTTCTGGATCGAAATGACGGTTTACATGTTCAGTAGACATAAACTGGCGATCTAAATGTACACTCTGACTCATTGCTACATGATCAGTTAATACACTTTCGATAGAAGCCGAAGATTCATGTAATGTTTGTTCTACATCAGCACCAAATAGCGCCTCAACAACGTCCTGATGAGTATCTAATGGTTCAGAATTAAGGCTTGGAATATGTTGGGTATATAGTTTTAGCTCTTCCAACACATTTTGGTGTTGCTCAATAATGCTAACTCTTTGACCCGCAGCTAATGCATCAAATAACTGAATTAATTGTTGATGTGCTTTTTGATAAATTTCAAAAACATAATCTGATTGCAATAAATCAGGGCGATCAAGCAATACGTCATAGCTATCTTTCAGCTGGTTCGTATATTCATATAAACCAACCATGGCTTGAGACTGAGTATGTTGCAATAGCACATCAGCTTGTCCACTTAAACGTTCAAGATAGTGAGGAAACTCAGAACGAATCCCCTTCTCAAAATCTAACTCTGCATCAAGTAATTCTGAAACATCGAGCTGTAACAGCTGAGAGACTAGACCATGTGGAGCCGTGAGCGGACTTGAATGCTCACCATGCTGCTCCATATAAGCATCCCAAACCTGATTGAATTGTTTCAGGTTAGAATCTAATTGCGCATTAGAGCAATGTGCAGCTAATAGATCTAAACTATTTCGAATAAACTGACGGTAATCACGAAGTAGCAAAATTTCTTCTGAATGAGAAGAAAGCTCTTCTTGTAATAAGATTTTGAATAAATGCTCAACCTTGGTACTAGCATCAAAAATTGCTTCTACCTGAGCCATTGCCGAGCTGCCGCGCAACGTATGTAATGCACGGATGAGCGCATTGTAACTCTCATGCTGATGTATTTCTTGTTCTAAGAACTGATCGATAGTCGCTAAGTGCTCTTCCGCTTCTTCCATAAATAAAACTAAGGTTTCAGCAAGGTTATGTTCACTTTCTATGGTGGTTTCTAGAGTTAAATTATTTGATTCCTGTTCTAAACTATCTATCTCTAAACCAGTCTCAGTTTCCGCAGTGAGAGTATCCGATAATAATAAAAGTTCTTCTAAAGCAGGCTCTAAACTTTGCTGTTGTTGTAATTGTTGTCCCAATAAAATAAGAGGTCTAAAATCTACTGCATGTTCCTTTTTAGATTTAAAGTCACCTACTAATTTAAAGAAATAGAACTTAAATACCAACTGAACATATTGTTGGATGTTAGGAGTTAATGTGAGACTCTCATTGATTACCCGATTGAGCGTATCTTCTACAGTCCAAGCAAGCTCAGCAGAGGATTTCGCTGCAATCATTCGCCCTGAACCTTTCAAGGTATGAAAATGGCGACGGATGTCAGTCAGCGTAGCAACATTTTTAGATTGCATCCATTCATGAATCAAAGATTGCAATTCAACAAAAATTTCTTCAATTTCTTCAACAAAAATATCAAGAAATTCGTCATCTTGTTGAGAATAGCTATCTTCCGGTAGCATCATTGCTTCAGTTAAAGTTTTTAATATTTCTTTCATAGCAAAGGCTTCTTTTGCTTGTCCCCTAAATGGAGAAAAACGACAGAGTCAACACCAGATAAATAGCTGTGTCCCCAATATTTATCTGGTGTTGTTAATACTTTTTAGAAGAATAGCTAGTATAGAAACAGCTATCCTCGTCCCCAATTTAATCAGGTAATTTAAAGTCCGTTACCGATTCACGTAATGACTCTGCCATATTTGCTAATTCAGAAACAGAACGCGCTGTATCGAATGTTGCAGTTGTCGTTTGCGAAGTAATTTCTTGTACGACGGTCATGGTTGTCGCAATGTGACTCGCAGATGCCGACTGAAGTTTTGCTGCATCAGAAATACTGGCCATTAAGTTTGCCAAGTCACCAGATACTTTTTGAATCTCATCCAAGGCAATACCCGCATCTTTTGCCAAGTTCGCTCCGCGCACAACCTCAGTGGTTGTTTGTTCCATTGAAATAACAGCTTCATTCGTATCGGTCTGAATTGTTTTAACTAGAGTTTCGATCTGTTTAGTTGCCGATGCTGAACGTTCCGCAAGACGCTGTACTTCATCTGCGACCACGGCAAAACCACGTCCTGCTTCACCTGCCATAGATGCTTGAATTGCTGCATTTAATGCAAGAATGTTTGTTTGGTCCGCAATGTCATTAATTAACGATACGATGTTACCAATTTCTTGTGAAGACTCACCCAAACGCTTAATACGTTTAGAAGTTTCCTGAATCTGTTCACGAATCGTGTCCATACCTTCAATTGAACGGTTTACCACTTGTGCTCCATTAGAAGCAATTTCTACCGAACGTTCTGCTACCTCGGTTGATTCCGATGCATTTGAAGATACTTGGTCAATTGATTGCGCCATTTCATTCATTGCGGTTGATGCGCCGGCAATTTCTTGTGCCTGATGCTCGGATGCTTCTGCCAACTTGTTAGTAATATTTTGTGTATCCTGCGTATAGCGGGCAACTTCCTGAGACGTTTCATGAATTCGGGATACAAGATCACGTAATTGGTCAATCGCAAAGTTAATCGAGTCGGCAATTGCTCCGGTAAAGTCTTCAGATACCGTTGCATATGAACGCAGGTCACCATCAGCCAAGTCGGCGATTTCATCCAGTAAACGTAAAATCGCGTTTTGGTTACGGTCATACTCTTCTTGTAATGTCGCTACACGTTGTTTATCTGCTTTACTACGAAGTGATAAAAGCTTTAAAACAGAACTAATTAAGCCAATAAGTGATAATGTCAGTAACGCAACTAAAGCATAAGCCTGCCAGCCATATTGGGTTTGCTCAGAAAGATCACCTAAAGCAGATAACATTGAATCAGATTGCGAGTAGATCTCACTAGATGATTGACGTACGTTTACAATTTTATCTGTATGCTTGAGAACTGATGCCGCTGCAGATTTTAAAACTTTATCATACTCAGTTTTAATACCTTCCAAAGATTCACGTACTTCAGGAGATTCAACTTTAGCCACCCCCAATCCATCATTTCCGTTTAGCTGTGCATTTAAATACACACCAAAAGTCTCAATATCAACACTAAAGTCATGCGCGGAGTTCTCAGAATTCTCTGTACCAACGAAAACGGAGTTAATAGAACGTAGAATTCGTTCTGCAATAAATACCTGGTTTTTAGCAATGACGACCTGACTACTCGATACTTTTTCGCGAACCATCTTGTCAACCATCAAGTTATATTCAGCTTGAATCTCAGGAATAGAGTCACCAATCGAGATATTCACATTATATAACTGGTTAATTACGTCCTGATGTGACGAAATCAAGTCAACGTCATAAGACAAAGCTTTCCACAGAACCGCAACCTTTTTGTATTCTTTTGAAGATGTACCATAAATATTTTCAACATTTTTCATATTTTTTGCAAAAAGTTGACGCGATTCAACTAAGTCTTTCATAGCTTGAGGTGATCCAGAAGCCGTTGCTTCCGTAGCCTGTCTAGGAATAGTTTGCGACAATAAACGCAACTCACCCAAACTATGGGTTAATTCGTTATGTCGAGGTACGCTATAAAACAAATAAACGAGCGTAGTTAAAGCAAATACTAAACTTAACAACGCTACATAAAGGATAGGCTTGGACTTTTTACTTTCCCCAAATAAACTGGCATATTGCTCAATTTGCGATTGGATTTTTGCAATAAAATTGAGCCCTGATTTTTCGGACGCAACACGATTGCTGCCTTTCTTTTTAAGCTTAAAGCCCATAGCTTCTCCCCAGAAAATACTCTGTTTTTCACAGCGTAAAAAATTAGTTTATAAATTTTGTCGATGCATTCATGTAATGTGGGTTTTGCAATAACCGACTAAATAAAAAGACATGCCAATGCTGGTTATGTTGGTGAAAATAACCTTGGCAATAATCTTTTAGATTTTCCTCTAAGTCTAAGCTTTGAGAAAAAAAACTTTTTTTATTAAAGTGCTGAATCCCCAAGACCTGATCCACAACCAACCCCACATACTGGTCGTGATAGCTAATACATAACACTTTTTGGGCAGACGAAAATGTACTTCGTTGCCCTGAAATAAAATGAGCCAAATCAGAAACCGAAAGCAACCTTCCCCGAATGTTCGCCAAACCTTTCACCCAACTTTGAGCATTTGGAACTGGCGTATATTTCGGCGGATAGATAACTTCTGACACTTCCCCAAGTGGTGCGACGAAGTATTGCCCTCTCATTTCAAAAGCAATCCCTGACCATCGCTGTGCTTCATTTTGAACTGAAGCGTAATTCTTATTACCCCGTTTAGACAAACGAAGTAACTCGATAAATCCATTCGCTGCCATACTCGATCCTATAAAACGGGCACATAATCCCGTTATTTATGTTTTTATGGATGGATGAGTTAATTTAGAAATTGTTTAATTACATCAATCAATTGCTTTTCTTCGATAGGTTTAATCAGATAGTCGATTGCACCTTGACGCTTGCCCCATACTCGGTCAGTTGCCTGATCTTTAGTACTCACAATGACCACAGGAATATGCTTAGTCTCTTCATCACGAGTAATTTGGCGTGTTGCCTGAAAGCCATTTACGCCTGGCATTACAACATCCATTAACACTAAGTCAGGCTGTTCTGCTTTTGCTAAAGTTACACCATCTGCACCATTCGATGCTTCAAGTACGTCATAACCATGCTTGGTTAGAATTTCTTTAAAACGAAAAGTTTCTGTTGGTGAGTCATCAACAATGAGAATACGTGTCATTTCTTTGCCCCTAAATTACTTAATTATGAACTTACATGATTACGAATTGCGTTTAACAATTCATCTTTGCTAAAAGGTTTCGTCAAGTATTCATCTGAACCTACCACACGCCCTTTTGCCTGATCAAATAAACCATCTTTACTAGAGAGCATGATAACGGGAATGTTCTGATAATTTTGAGAGTTTTTAATCAAAGCGCAAGTTTGATAACCATCTAAACGAGGCATCATGATATCGACAAAAACAATATCTGGATTCGCTTCTGCAATTTTGGACAAAGCTTCAAATCCATCCACCGCAGTAATCACTTCACAGCCTTCTCGCTGTAATAAAGTTTCGGCTGTTCGGCGAATGGTTTTTGAGTCATCAATCACCATTACTTTCAGATTTTGGAATGCATCTTCCATTTAATCTTCCATCCCCATAAATATAAAATATAAATGCAATTTAACTTAAATTTGTTTTTACGCATTTATAAGCATTTTTAACATATCTCATGGTCTATTTTCAATGAGGCATTTCTGTCTACTTTCTCATTTATAAACAATAACTTTTAACCTCATCACACTTTAATCAAAATTATCATTTTTTTTATAATGACTATATTTTTATTCAGCTAAATAATAACTAATATAATAAAGATTAATTATTTAAAAATAAGCGATTTAGCTTTCTGTTTTTTGGGGATTTTCAATGAATAATCGGATGAAATATGCCTTTTATAGGAGCTGCTTGTCTGTATCTGTAGGCATTATTTCCTTCGGTTCGCTCTGTTTCTCAACGACCTTTGCTATAGCCGATACGTCTAAAGTCGTCTGGTATCGTTACTATGATCAACAAGGTACGGCCAATATTAGTACATCTGTCACGCCTGCTCATATTCGTTACGGTTATGAAGTTCTAGATCAAAATATGCAAGTGATTAAAAGAAATCACTCTTATAATGCCGAGGCTGATTTACATCAATCAAGTCAACGAGCATTGTCTACACGGCATAGAGAACTAGATATCAAATTAAAAAACGCCTATAGCAATAGTAAGACAGCCATGATTAAAAGAGATCAAGCATTACTTGCGATAAAGAAGCAAATTAACTATCAACAAGAACAACTTGATCAGTTACAACAAGACAAAATTTTATTTAAGCGTCAAGAAATGGAATATTTCAGAAAGAGAGAAGTCATTCCTGAGCGACATAAGACTTTGATTGAAAACAATCTAAATAATATTTACAGGGTCAAAGAAACAATTGAAACACTTTCCAAGACCTACAAACGTACCAATAGCGAGTATGAAAATATTATCGAACGTTTAAAAAAGCTTGAATAACTGTAAAGGTTTATCAAGAATAGGGGGCAAAATAAAATTTGAATTATAGGATGATGCTGTATGCAGAAAATGCATCTCACCCCTTCTACTGTTTTTAAACTGAGTATTATTAGTTTATGTTTGATTTTAGCTGCATGTAATCAGCAAGAAACACCCAAAACTACAGCATCAGCTCCCGTAAAAATTGAACTCATTCCTCAAGACTTAATTGCAGTTAAAGAAGGAGCTGTTGACTCTCAAACTGCATTTACAGGAACCATTCGTGCAGTTCAGCAAAGTTCAATTCAGGCTCAAGTGAGCGCCACGACGAACACTGTCACTACAAATGTCGGCCAGCAAGTACAAAAAGGCCAAGTTTTAGTAAGATTGAATAATCAGGACAATGTTGCACGATTAGCACAAGCACGCGCCAACCTTGCTTCAGCTCAATCACAAGCTGAACTTGCACGCAATTTAATGAATCGAAAGCAAAGACTGTTTAACCAAGGATTTATTGCTCGTGTCGAGTTTGAACAGAGTCAGGTTGACTATAAAGGTCAACTTGAAAGTGTAAAAGCTCAACAAGCGAATGTAGATATTGCTCGTAAGGCTGATCAAGATGGCATTATTACCAGCCCAATTTCAGGCGTAATTACTAAACGACAAGTAGAACCTGGTCAGACTGTATCAGTTGGCCAAACATTATTTGAAATCGTAAATCCAGACCAACTTGAAATACAAGCCAAGTTACCCATTGAGCAACAGTCTGCTCTTAAAGTAGGTAGCAGCATTCAATATCAGATTCAGGGAAATTCTAAACAATTAACTGCGACTCTTACGCGTATTTCACCTGTTGCAGATCAAGACAGTCGACAAATCGAATTTTTTGCAGTTCCTAAGGAAAAAATTGATTCGTTAAGCATAGGGGCTTTCATTAATGGGAATATTCTACGGAATGACACTCAGCAAGGTCAAACGATTCCTTTAGATAGCATTCAAAATATGCAACATGATCCTTTTGTATGGGTAGTACGTAATCACACCATTCAAAAAGTTAAAATTCGAGTAATTGAACAGCGCTATAACGACAATATTGCTTTAGTTGATGGTTTACAACGCACAGATCTGGTGAGCCGTATTCAATTTGAAGATTCCGACATTAATAAAAAAGTGACGGTTACAACCGAAAAAAATAAATAAGGTAGCAAATAGCATATGTGGTTTACTCGAATCAGTGTGAAATACCCCGTTTTTACTATTATGATGATGATCAGCTTAATGGTACTCGGGTTAGCTTCTTGGAAACGTATGACGGTTGAAGAGTTTCCAAACGTCGATTTCCCATTCGTCGTAGTGACTACGCAATATGCTGGTGCTTCACCTGAAGCTGTCGAATCAGATATTACAAAAAAACTCGAAGATCAGATCAATACAATTTCAGGGGTTAAACAAATCACATCACGATCAAGTGAAGGCTTTTCAATGATTGTGGCGGAGTTTAATCTCGATACGTCATCCGCTCTTGCTGCCCAAGATGTTCGTGACAAAATTGCACCTGTCTCAGCCCAATTCCGTGATGAAATTGATGCGCCGATTGTGCAACGCTACGATCCTTCCTCTAGCCCGATCATGTCGGTGGTATTTGAATCAAATAGTATGAGTCTGGCTCAGCTAAGTTCATATGTAGATAAACGTATCGTGCCGCAGCTTAAAACCGTTTCTGGTGTCGGTAATGTGAATTTATTGGGGGATGCAAAACGGCAAATAAGAATAAAAATTCTTCCTGAGCAATTACAAAGTTACGGCATTGGCATTGATCAGATCATTAATACGCTAAAAAATGAAAATGTTGAAGTTCCTGCGGGGACCTTACAACAGAAGAATTCTGAACTGGTTGTGCAGATTCAATCAAAGGTCATTCATCCACTTGCATTTGGCGATTTGATAATTGCCAATAAAAATGGTTCACCAATATTTCTAAAGCAAGTGGCAACAATTGAAGATACACAAGCTGAACTCCAATCGAGTGCATTTTATAATGGAAGAACAGCGGTCTCTATTGATATTTTAAAGAGTTCCGATGCCAATGTAATTCAGGTCGTCGATAAAACCTACCAAACTTTAGAGAAATTAAAAACACAAATGCCTGTGGGCTTAAATTACAAAGTCGTAGCCGACAGCTCTAAAGGAATTCGTGCTTCAATTAAAGATGTGACTCGCACCATTATTGAAGGTGCTGCCTTAGCAGTTTTAATTGTTCTATTATTTTTAGGTTCTTTCCGATCTACCGTCATCACAGGCTTAACCTTACCGATTACGCTACTAGGAACCTTGACGTTCATCTGGGCTTTTGGTTTCAGCATTAATATGATGACGCTATTAGCCTTATCACTCAGTATTGGCCTCTTAATTGATGATGCGATTGTAGTTCGAGAAAATATTGTAAGACATACTGAACTTGGCAAAGATCATGTAACTGCTGCCCTAGAAGGCACGAAAGAAATTGGTTTAGCAGTACTCGCCACCACGCTTACCATTGTGGCCGTATTTTTACCTGTTGCCTTTATGGGCGGACTGATCGGGCGTTTCTTTTATCAGTTTGGTGTAACGGTCAGTACTGCTGTTTTAATTTCAATGTTTATTAGTTTTACGCTCGATCCAATGCTTTCTGCTCACTGGAAAGATCCTGTAAAGAAAAAAGATAGTTGGCTACAGCGGTTTTTTGGCCATATTTCTAATGTGTTAGATCGACTTACTCATGTTTATGAAAAGCTATTAAAGTTGGCTTTACATTTTCGTTTGATCACGGTCACTATCGCAATTGTTTCATTATTTGCTGCATTAGGATTATCTAAACTGATTGGAACTGAATTTGTACCTACTCCGGATAAAGGTGAAGTCCGCATTCAGTTCGAAACTCCTGTAGACGCCTCTTTGGAATATACACAAGCTAAACTACATCAAGTTGATCAGATTATTAGACAATTCCCAGATGTCGTTTCCACCTATGGCGTTGTAAACAGTGGAGTAGATTCAGGTAAAAACAATGCAGGCTTAGGAGTGACTTTAAAGCCCAAACAACAGCGCAATAAAGACATCAACACACTCAACAATGAGTTCCGTGAACGTTTGCAAACAGTAGCCGGTATTCGAGTAACCTCTGTAGCTGCTGCTCAAGATTCAGTATCTGGTGGGCAAAAGCCAATCATGATTTCGATTAAAGGAACTGATCTTAATGAGCTGCAAAAAATTTCAAATCGATTTATGACTGAAATGGGTAAAATTAAAGGTGTGGTTGATTTAGAAAGCTCATTGAAAGAACCTAAACCGACTCTGGGTGTCCATATTAATCGTGTACTGGCAAGTGACTTAGGTTTATCCGTTTCTCAGATTGCCAATGCGATTCGCCCATTAATTGCGGGTGATAATGTCACAACTTGGGAAGATCGTGACGGCGAAACGTATGACGTTAATATTCGATTAAATGAAAACAAACGCATGCTTCCGCAAGATGTACAAAACCTATATTTCAACTCAAACAAAACGGGTGCAAATGGACAACCGATATTAGTTCCACTTAGCGCAGTTGCAACAACTGAGGAAAAACTCGGCGCATCACAAATTAATCGACGTGATCTTGAACGAGAAGTACTCATCAAAGCCAATACATCTGGACGACCTAGCGGCGACATTGGTCAAGACATTGATAAAATGCAAAAAGCATTTAAATTGCCTGCTGGTTATACCTTCAATACCCAAGGTGCCAATGCTGATATGGCTGAATCGGCGGGTTATGCATTAACTGCAATCACTCTTTCCATTGTATTTATTTATATTGTTTTGGGTTCTCAGTTTAATAGTTTTATTCACCCAGCTGCAATTATGACCTCTTTACCATTGTCACTGATTGGCGTTTTTCTTGCTCTTTTCTTGTTCAATAGTACCCTAAACTTATTTTCAATTATTGGCATTATTATGCTGATGGGGCTGGTCACCAAAAATGCGATTTTGCTGATCGATTTTATTAAGAAAGCAATGGATCAGGGGATAAGCCGTTATGATGCTATTTTACAAGCTGGCAAAACCCGTTTACGTCCAATTTTAATGACGACAAGTGCTATGGTGATGGGGATGGTTCCTTTAGCTTTAGGTCTTGGTGAAGGCGGTGAGCAAAGTGCACCAATGGCTCACGCTGTGATTGGAGGAGTGATTACCTCTACCCTGTTGACTCTTGTGGTTGTACCCGTCATTTTCACTTATCTAGATGACTTGAAAAACTTTATGCTGCGTCAAACTCGACGATTCATGTCATAATGCAGCGATTATCGTATAATCTGCGTTTTTATAACGCTTAACTTTTAGGACTTTTTCCATGCGCGCAAGCCGCTTTTTATTTGCAACGTTGAGAGAAACCCCAAATGATGCTGAAGTGATTTCACACCAGCTCATGTTACGTGCGGGGATGATTCGTAAATTGGCATCTGGTTTATATACATGGCTGCCGATGGGAACACGTGTGCTTAAAAAAGTAGATGCGATTGTTCGTGAAGAAATGAACCGCTCAGGCGCAATGGAAGTATTCATGCCCGTGACCCAACCCGCAAGTCTTTGGGAAGAATCGGGTCGTTATGAACAATACGGTCCTGAATTATTACGCTTTAAAGATCGTCATACGAACCCATTCGTACTTGGGCCAACGCATGAAGAAGTTATTACAGACATGGCGCGTAACGAACTTAAAAGTTATAAGCAGCTTCCTGTAAATTTCTATCAAATTCAAACCAAATTCCGTGATGAAATTCGTCCACGTTTTGGTGTAATGCGTTCACGTGAGTTCATCATGAAAGATGCTTATTCTTTCCATGCAACTCAAGAATCATTACAAGAAACTTATGACGTGATGTACGACACTTATAGCCGTATTTTCACTCGCTTAGGCTTAGACTTCCGCCCAGTACAAGCTGATACGGGTTCTATTGGTGGTTCAGCTTCACACGAATTCCACGTATTGGCAGCAAGTGGTGAAGATGACATCGCATTTTCAACTGAATCGGACTATGCAGCAAACGTTGAAATGGCTGAAGCTGTTTTAGTTGGTGAACGTGCGGCACCTACACAAGAATTTAAATTGGTTGAAACACCAAACCAGAAAACGATTGATGATGTATGTCAGTTCTTAAATGCTGATCCTAAGCAATCTGTGAAAGCATTATTGGTTCAAGGTATTACTGATGAAAAAGGTAATGTTCCTGTCGTTGCTCTATTTGTACGTGGCGACCACGAACTTAATGAAATTAAAGCTGAGAAACATCCTTTAGTGGCTGCTCCTCTTACTTTTGCAACTGAGGAACAACTTCAAACGTCTGGCTTAACTGCTGGCTTTACAGGTCCACAAGGTTTAGTCGAAAAAAGCTTAACTGTCATTGTTGACCGCGCTGCATCTGTTCTTTCAGATTTCGTTGCTGGTGCAAATGAAATTGATAAACATGCAGTAGGCGTAAACTGGGAACGTGATGCACAAATTACTGAAGTTTTTGATTTGCGCAATGTCGTTGAAGGTGATCCATCTCCAGATGGTAAAGGCATACTACAAATTAAACGCGGTATTGAAGTAGGACATATTTTCCAGCTTGGTACTAAATACTCTGAAGCTTTAGGCTGTAAAGTTCTAGGTGAAGATGGCAAACCGTTTACAGTAACCATGGGATGCTACGGTATTGGTGTAACACGTGTTGTTGCAGCTGCAATTGAGCAGAACTACGATGATAAAGGTATTATGTGGCCACAAGCTATTGCACCTTTTGAAATTGCAATTGTTCCAATGAATGCTCACAAATCACCACGTACTCTTGAAGCTGCAGAAGCACTTTATGCAGAACTTCAAGCTCAAGGTTTTGATGTGTTGCTTGATGACCGTAACGAACGTCCAGGCGTTAAATTCTCTGACCTTGAGTTAATGGGTATTCCACACCGTATTGTGATTGGTGAAAAAGGTCTTGATGCTGGTACTTTTGAATATAAAGGCCGCCGAGATGCTGAAGCGAGCAATTTAACCAAAGAAGAACTTTTAGCGAAGTTAGTGCGTTAATTAAATACATGTCACTGCCTCAAATGGTAGAGGCATGCAAATGTTATTTATGTAGGCAATACCTTACTTTTGTTTCGGCAAAAGTAACAAAACCATTTGTATGACTGACGGTACGTCCATGCTACCGCAGCCATACGAGCGGCATCCATGCCGCTATCACAATAGTAAATTTCGTACTATTCTGCTCAAATAAAAAAACTGCCCCTTAAAAGAAACAGTTTTTAAATCACCATAAAAATCTATGCCTGAACCGTTAAATCTTTAATAGCTGTCGATGAGCCATTAGTTTTAACAGACTCAATTCCTTTATCTCGTGAAGCTTCACTCGCATAAAGCTGACTGGTTCCAATAACCTGATGATTTGCAGCTTTTAAATTGAAATAAGGTTTCCCATTTTTTGCAGTTAAACGCTCATATCGTGCATCATCACCACTGTTTTTTTGAATTGATTCAATACCATTTACAGCAGAGGCTTTTGCCTTATATAGCTCACTATTTAAAATAGGTTCACCATTTCCTGCCTTTAAAATAAAGCGATATTGTCCATCACTCGCTAGTGAAATTTCGTACCATCCTGCCATAAAAACCTCATTTTTTTGTTGGTGTGGGTATGACTTTCGTTATTATTCTGGACGAAAGTTATTTGTTATTTATGACAATATAAATGGGCAATCATTCTTTGAATAGCCCATTTTTTATACTTTTTCGTAATAAAATTATAATGATATTAGAAATTTAAAAGGCAGAGATAAAATGTATATCTCTACCGAAATGTAATGAAAATTAACAGTTTAAGCTTTTTTTACAAATTCAGATTTTAACTTCATCTGACCAATACCATCAATTTTACAATCGATATTGTGACCATCACTTGCATCTGGAACTAAACGAATTGTTTTTACTTTCGTGCCTACTTTTACCACTGAGGATGAGCCTTTAATTTTTAAGTCTTTAATGACAGTCACGCTGTCGCCATCAGCTAAAACATTGCCATTAGCATCTTTAATAATTTCTTGTTCTTCAGTAAGCGATGCCTCCCCTTCTTTCCACTCGTTTGAGCATTCAGGACAGATCAATAAGTCGCCATCTTGGTAAGTATATTCTGATTGGCATTTTGGGCAATTTGGCAAAGACATGAAAAAAATCTCAAAAAAGTATATTATGCGAGATATGACTCATTTTTTAAAGTTTTAAATAAAAGACTTTTACCAAAAAAAAATTTATATATTTACTTCGATTTTTTATTTAATAGATATTCTTTTAAAATAATTGCATGGTTATTTCCAACATCTTTTGCCGAATATAAGAGTGTGACTTTATGCTTTGATGCAACCTCTTGTAATTCTTTAACTGCCAAGTTGGTCTCAAGCTCTTCCAAATAATACTGCTTAAATTCTTCCCAATGATCTGGCGTTGCTGCATGAAACCACTTTCGAAGTTCAGTTGAAGGAGCCACTTCTTTTAGCCATAAATCTAAATGAGCATTTTCCTTACTAACTCCCCTACTCCATAGGCGGTCAACCAAAATTCGCTTCCCATCACTAGGGTCTGCATTTTCATAAATTCTTTTAATGTGTATATCCATTGTCTTTCTCTGAGTAAGGTTTACATTTTAGATAGATCTTATAAAAGAAAAGTGAGTAGATTTAGCTCCACTCACTTTTTAAATATTTAATTAAAATTTTAGAAGGCTTATTGGTCAGGGATATCCGCTTCGATTAACAAAGTCAGTAAAGATAAAGATTCTTGCCATCCCAAATAGCACGCCTCCTCGGGAATAACTTCAGGTATACCTTCTTGCGTAATATGTACTTCCGTACCCACCATTACCGTTTTCAATGTAATGGTGACTTGCATCGTGCCCGGTAAATTTGGGTCATCGAATTGATCGTTATATCGAATTAATTCATTTGGAACTAATTCAACATATGTTCCACCAAAAGCGTGTGTTGAACCTGTCGAAAAATTGGTAAAACTCATTTTATATGAGCCACCAACATTTGCATCAAAACTATGAACCTTGGCAGTAAAGCCGTGCGGCGGCAACCACTTTACTAAAGCGTCTGGATCTAAAAATGCACGATAAACTCGCTCGGCTGGAGCCTTAAACACGCGATGAAATTTCACTGTTCCTGTTGCCATCATATTCTCCTTATTTTAATTTCTTTTAAATTATCGAAATTATGTTTATTAGCTTAAACCCTCATATTTATGCGAACGTATATTTTTGGTTTTTTTTCAAACAAAACTCTTTGTTCGGACGGGATCAAATTACGAAAACTATGGCTGATTTTTTAGTAAAAATGGAGCAAAATAGTCAGCAATCATAAAGAAACATATTGAATTTGAGATTAATCATGAGTCTGCTCGCTTTCTCCTCATATGCTTTAAACGGTGTAGATGCACAGAAGTTTTTACAAGGCCAAGTTACTGTAGATACTGAACGTTTAGCTGAAAATGAAACTCGCTATACAGCCATTTGTGATCTTAAAGGTCGTATTCACTTTGGCTTGTGGCTAAAGAAGATTAATCCTGAAAGTTTTGAAATTGTAGTTGCTCAAGATCAAGCAGAAGAATTTGCCAAACATGTTAAAAAATTTGGTGCGTTTTCGAAAATGACCTTGAGTGAACAAGGCCCTGCTTTTCCAAAGATCTCTGGTCATCAAACTGAGTTCTCTGCTACTGAAACTGATATTTCTGAATGGCAAAAACAAGCCATTATGACTGGTCAAGCGTGGATTACACAGGCGACTGAACATGAATTCCAGCCACAAGAATTACGTTTACACCAACGTGAAGGCGTCAATTACGATAAAGGCTGTTACCTAGGTCAAGAAATTGTGGCGCGTCTTTGGTTTAAAGCAAAACCAAAACATTGGTTACACTTGATTCAAGGTACAGGTGAGGCGCCTGCTTCAGCAACTCAATTAAATAACGATATAGAAGTCGTTAATAGCATTGCAAATGATGAAGGTTATCTTGCTTTAGTTGTTGCCAAACCTGCTGCTCTTCAAGAACTGGGTCTTCAAGTACTAAATTTACCAGAAGCCTTAAGTGGTGATGTCGCTAGACCACAATAATTATATTTAATAAATAAAAAGCCCGTGGATGCCTCCACGGGCTTTTTTATAGATACAAAATTCTAATAAATTCATTAAATTAGGGCATCAATTTTTTAATTGTTCTATGCCATCATAATCCAGGTTGAAATTAAAGAGAAAAAAGATGAAAACTAAACTTGCTACACTCATGTTGAGTCTGGCTATTTTCGGTTCTGCTCATGCTGATGTTAAAGCGCTTGAACAAAATCTTAAGACGAATTATCCAGATTTGCCTGTAAAAGGTGTTTATCAGTCGCCAGTACAAGGCATTTATGAAGTGTATACAAGTGGTCGTATTGTCTATACCAACCAAGATGCGAAGTATTTTTTTGTCGGTAATTTAGTGGACATTAAACAACAAAAAAATATGACAGACGAACGAATTGCCGAATTAGGTAAGATTGATGTTAAAAGCTTGCCGCTCAATCAAGCAATTAAATATGTAAAAGGAAAAGGCGAACGTACAATCTATATCTTTAGTGACCCTGACTGCCCATATTGCCAGCGCCTAGAACAAAATATGGTTGGTGTTGATAACGTAACGATATATGTTTTCCTTTACCCTCTGACCAGTTTGCATCCAAATGCTGAAAAAGTATCTAATCAAATTTGGTGCTCAAAAAATCCGGCAGAAGCTTGGACAAACTATATGCTTAACCGCAAATTGCCGACTAATAGCAAAAGTTGCTCAAGCCCAATTCAGAAGAATATGGCTTTAGGTCAAAAATTAAATATAGATGGAACACCGACTCTGTTCTTGCAAGATGGCCAAAGACTCTCTGGCGTGCCAAGTGATGCCAAGCAAATTGAAGCATTACTCAATTCAGCAAAATAAGAATATTTCCCACTCCATTTGATGAATGTGAGTGGGTGTTTTTTCTCCACAATTTACCCAAAGTGCAGTGCTTTATATACAAATCGGCTGTTTACTTTCAGCAATCAATATTTATGATGAGAAATTGAAACTATTTTAATGCATCAATGGAATGATGTAGCTACGAAGTAAAAGGTTAAAAAGAAATGAAAAAATTACTAATCGCAAGCCTAATCACTCTTTCAAGTGCATCAATTTTTGCAGCAGATACCCCCCCTGCCACTGCTAAAACAGATGCGTTTAAACAAGCCGAACAACTTTATGCAGCAAAAAATTATTCTGCTGCATTTCAGGAAATGCAACGTTTAGCCCAAACTGGTAATGCCCAAGCGATCTATAACCTAGGTTATATGACCCAAATGGGACAAGGAACAGCAAAAGATTCTTCCAAAGCCCTCAAATATTATGAAGACGCATCTAATAAAGGTTATGCTCAAGCCAGTTATACGCTTGCACAAATTTATGAGACAGGTGAACTAGGCGTTGCCAAAGACAGCAACAAATTCAGTCAATATATTCAAAAAGCCTCAGCTCAAGGTTCCGATGATGCAACTGTAAAAATTGCTACGATTTTATTTGCTCAGAAAAAGCCGCAATCGCATCAAATTGCTATTCAAAAATTGGCACCTTTAATTAGAAAGGGGAACTACCCTGCTACTCAGGTGAAAGCACTTTATGATATTAGCCAAGGTGTTGAAAATAAAAATCCACTCATGAAACGCCAAGGCATAGAAGCCCTACAGTCAATTGCACAAAAAGGTTATGCCCCTGCGTCTATGGCTTTAGCGACCATGATGGCGAATGGCAATATCATTCCGCAAAATTTACCTGAGGCCAAAAAGATCTTTACTGAACTTGCCAATCAAAATGTTCCTAACGCTAAAGCGTCTTTAGCTTCAGTTGATAAGATTATTGCAGAAAAAAGTAAACAAGCTACAAATGCTCCCACACAGCCAGCACCCAAAAAGTAGTGAATGATTTAGCCTCTTATGGGGCTTTTCTTTTACCACCATAAAGCAATAAGCCCGCTCACCCCAATAAATCCAACAATTGTACTAATCATGAGAGGCGTTAATGCTTTTTCATTTAGACCATATGCTTGTCCAAAAATTCCAAAAGCAATCGGCATCGGTAAAGCAGCAATTAATGTTCCAGCGTAAAGCATTTCGCGGCTTACATCTGGAGTTATTAAAAAGAGCGTGAAAATAACAGATGGCATCAAGATGACTTTAAATGTCGCCAATAAAACGCTTTGCATATTTACTGTTGTGATTCCAATACCCACTAAACTTCCGCCAATGGCAAACAACGCCAAAGGCGAAGCCGTGCGCCCGAGTAACTCTAGAGACTGATTAAGGGCCGCAGGAAGATGAAGGTCTAAGATAATACATCCCATCCCAACCAAAATAGCGATAATGACAGGATTTTTGAGTAAATTTAAAAAAGTCTGTTTTAAAAGCGGCAAAAGATTCTGTTGTTGATGTAAACCCGCTTCAGCCAAAATGAGCATGAGTGCCACAATCAATAAATTTTCAATAATCAACGTTAAAGAAATATAGATTGCTGCATGATTACCTATCAACATGGTCAAAATAGCAGTTCCCATAAATCCAGTATTGGACATAGATGCGCCCATCGAGATTACGGCGCTATGGGTTAAACTATTTTTAAAATATTTTCGATAGAGAATAAAAGCCAAGAAAAATAAAATTAAAGAGCCGCCACCATACGCAATAAAATAAGCAGGGTGCCAAATGTCTTGTAAATTTTTATTTGCCAAAGAATGAATTAAAAAAGCTGGTAAGGAAATTTTAATGACGAATGCGCTAAGTGCCCTGATCTGTTCAGGTGTTACCAATTTGATGAGGACACAAACATAGCCCATCAATAGCAATATCAAGATAGGTAAAATAACCTGAAAAACCACTGACCGTCCTCACTCATCTAAAGAAAAACGGGCAAAGATGACTTTGCCCGATACAGTTAAAAAGAATTAAAAAGCTGTTTTACCCCGTGAGGTTGGCAACGTAAATATTGAGGCGCAATTTTAACTTCTGCACCTAAAGCTGCTGCTGCATGCCAAGGCCATCTTGGGTCATATAACATTGCACGAGCAAGACCAATAGCATCAGCTTGCTGGTTTTCCAAAATTTGTTCAGCATGTTCTGGCTCGGTAATCAACCCTACAGCAATGACTGGAATAGACACATGTTTTTTGACTTGTTCAGCAAATGGAACTTGGTAACCAGCCCCAATCGTAATAGATTGATGCTCGTGTAAACCACCACTAGACACATGCATATAGGCTGTGCCCAATTGCTCCAAAGCTTTTGATAAACCCACTGTAGACTCAACGTTCCAATGCTCGATGCTCTCCAACCAATCGGTCGCAGATAATCTAACGCCAACAGGATAACCTTCAGGAACAGCGAGTTTAATTGCCTGAAGAACCTCAAGAGTCATACGCATACGGTTTTCTAAAGAACCGCCGTATTCATCTGTACGCTGATTCGCAATTGGCGATAAGAATTGATGTAGCAAGTAACCATGCGCAGCATGAACTTCAATTAACTCAAAGCCAGCTTCTACGGCACGTTTTGCAGCTGCTGCAAAGTCTTGTTGAACTTGTTTAATTTCAGCAATGGTTAAAGCATGTGGCGCTGCATCATGAACAGAAAAAGTGCTTTCACTTGGAGCAACTGTTTGCCAGCCATGGGGTTGATTTTTTGCAATTTGGCCTTTACCCAACCATGGCTTTTCAGTCGATGCTTTACGACCAGCATGCGCTAACTGAATTCCAAATGGCATTGGAGAAAGTGTTTTAACTTTCTCCAATAAAGTTTTGATTTGGTCACGTTGCTGATCATTCCAGAGCCCAAGGTCAGCATAACTAATACGCCCCTCAGCTTGTACAGCAGTCGCCTCTACAATACAAAGTCCTGCACCAGACAATGCATAATTTGCCCATTGCTGTTCATGCCAATAGGTAATTTCACCTTCGTCTGTTGCCGAATATTGGCACATCGGAGCAATTACAATTCTATTGACCAGTTGTAGTGAACCAAAGTTAACCGTTTCAAATAATTTTGCCATTTTTAATTCCTAGAATTGCTTAATTACACGTAAACCTGCACTCCAGTTACGTCCATCCGCTGGTTCAAAGTAGCGTCCATTACCATCATTTACGATCACTGAACCTGCATAGTTTTTATCAAATAGGTTATCAACACGGGCAAAGCTATTCACTTTCCAGTCGCCCATTACCCATGCATAACCCACATTAGCTGAGGTTACACTGTAGCTTGGCGCTGCGTCACTGTTGGTATCATTCACGTATACTTTATCCATATACTGTACATCTACCCCGCCATATAGACCATGTGATGGCTGCCAAGCCAAAGAGGCATAAGCTTGGTTTTTAGCAATTCCTGGAATGGCATTACCCGATGGAATTTGAGCAATACTTCCCAAAGCTGGAATATCAGCATCAAAAGTTGCATCTAAATATGTATAGCTAGCAGTCGCTGTTAAATCTCGCCACAACTTTTTATTCCATGCAAACTCTACGCCTTCACGTAAGGTTTTATCTGCATTACGGAACGTTGATCGACCATTTGAGTTGCCGGCAGAGACGATGTCATCTTTGGTTTTAGTTTGAAAAACTGCCAAAGTAAAATCACCTAATTGGTTTTGTGATTTTAAGCCTGTTTCATAGGTATCGCTTGTGGATGCGGTTAAATCAAAATTAAAGCCACTTTCTCCATCTGGACGATATGCCATTTCAGTAAAAGTTGGCGTTTCAAATCCTTTGGCATAACTCACATAGGCCATCAGTTCAGGTAAAATTTGCCAGCTTAAAGCAGCAGAAGGCAAAACTTTACTGTAATCAGTCTTACCACTATCGTCGCCATTACTTAAATAGTTATCTTTAGATTTGTAATGGACATTGCTATAGCGTACGCCCGTATCTAAACGCCACGTTGGTAAGAACTGCCATGAAGCTTGTAAATAGGGGTCGATATTCCACAAAGTATTATCTTCATCACGGCGCAAATTACCTTTGACGCCATAAGAAGGCTGTCCGTTTACTAAATTAAAGTTTTCAAAACCTTTACGATCTTCATCCATTGCATCGAGTGCAACACCAATACTTAGAGTAGTATTTGGAAGTAACTCTTTGCCCGTCCAACGGAAGTCAGCACCATAATAATTACGCTCAAAATCAATCACCCCGCCTGCATGATTGATGCTGGCATCTTGTGTTGATTTAGGTATAGATTGATATTGAGTGACTTGGCGATTACCTAAATATGCCATGGCATAGAGTTCATTTTGGTCATTAATCGGTTTAGACCAAGTCACACCCGTTTGAGTCTGTTCAATATCTTTACGGACATCGAATTGCTTTAAAAATGGAACTTGTTGCTTTGGATTAGCATTCCACTGGTCATGCGTTAAACCCTGCGGGTCGTCTGCATGAATTTTTACATAGTTGGTTATCCAGTTGATTTTGCTACCATCATCAAGACTCCAACTGAGTTTTGCATTATTTAATACTTTTTCTGCACCACTATGTTCTCGGTAACCATCGGTATCAAAGTATGATGAGCTAATGACATAGCTTGGTTCATTCGCACCTTTTGCCCCACCTTGTAGCACGAGTCCTGCTCGGCTTTTATCGTGGCTGCCTCCCGAATAGCTCAGCTCGATTGAGTCTTTCCCTTGACCTTCTTTTGTGGAAGTTAAAATCGTCCCGCCAGATGAGTTTCCATATAGCGATGAAAAAGGTCCGGTTAGAACTTCAACATGGTCCAGACTACTTAAATCAATATTAGATGTTTGACCTTGTCCATCTGGCATTGTTGCAGGAATACCATCTACATATAGACGAATGCCTCGAACACCAAAAGTAGAGCGTGCACCAAAACCACGCATGGAAAGCTGTAAATCTTGAGCATAATTTTCACGATTGCGAAGCTGTAAACTCGGTATCCCCTTCACAACTTCGGTTAAATTTACTTGTGAAGAAGTATCCGCTTGAGGCGCATCAACTCTAAAAACTGAAGCTGGTGTTTGCAAGTAGGTTGTATCGGTACGGGTTGCTTCAACATGTAAAGTTGGCAATACCGCAATGTTTTGAGCTGAGTCATCTGCCCAAACAAATGGGCTAGAAATGCAGCCCATACTCATCAAAATACAGTAGTGAAGTCGGTCTAAGCGTAATAATGACATGCTTATTTCCTTTATTTATATTGTAGTTATGATAACAAAAAGTAATGTCTTGTCTGGATATTGAATTCGATTTGCATTGTTGTAAATCTAGAACACTCTTCATCAATATCTAAAAACTGATTTCCAAATTAGTATTATCGACTCAAAGATGGATGATCTTTCCAGCAATATCGCTCTGGCCAGTCTTTTGCTTCTTCGGCATAGTCAATTCCAATGCGTGGAGTCATGACCACTTCTGGCTGTATTGAAGCTGCTTCAATCCACAGTCCAGATTCGTCTCCCAAGGTTTGACCTTTTAAATTCCGATCAATGCCTAAATAACGTGTCAGTTTGCCGGGTCCAGCTAGAAGCTTATATTCTTTTTTAGTTGAAGCATCACTTAAAAATGCAGAACGAATCATTACTCCTTCAGGAATGCCTTCTGTCTGAGTAATGAGATTGAGCATTTCATACATGCCATAAATTAAGTAGACATAAATCGTACCGCCAGAGCGATACATTACATCTGTTCGTGCTGTGCGCTTGTCATTGTAGCTGTGGCAAGCTTTATCACGAACCCCCAAATAAGCTTCTGTTTCACTAATTGTGCAACGGATGACTTGACCATCGGGTTGTCGTTTACATAATACGCAGCCAATTAAGTCATAAGCCACTTCTGAGGTTTCACGTTGAAACCAGCTTAATGGTAAAATATCTGACATAGTAATCTCTGAAATATTACATACCACACGTTATACTTGATTAATCCAGTATATCTGTTAATTCTGCGAGTTGGCGATGCCTGAGTTACCCGAAGTCGAAACAACCAAAACCAGTTTATTTCCCCTATTGAATCAAAAAGTTCTAAGTGTTGAAGTACGTAACCCAAGTTTACGCTGGGCAATACCAGATGATGTTCAAAAACTTGTTGGGCAACGTCTTATTGGCCTAAACCGACGTTCTAAATATATCTTGGCAGAATTTGAACAAGATCAAATGCTCTGGCATTTAGGAATGTCAGGAAGCTTCCGCTTGTGTCAATCAAATGATGAACTGAGAAAACATGATCATTTCATCATTCGCTTTGAAGAACATGAATTACGCTACCATGACCCGCGTCGCTTTGGCTGTATTCTCTGGCTAAATTCCGAAACACAAGGAAAGTTAATTGATACTTTAGGGCCAGAACCTTTAAGTACAGACTTTAATACAGAATATTTAGCTTCAAAACTTAAAAATAAATCTGTCGGCACAAAAATTGCAATTATGGATAATCATGTTGTGGTGGGTGTTGGCAATATCTATGCAACTGAAAGTTTGTTTAATGTCGGAGTTCATCCTGCTCAGCCAGCTGGGGACTTAAGTTTTCAGCAGATCGAGAAACTGGTTATCGAGATTAAACGAATTTTAAAATCGGCGATTGATTTAGGTGGTTCGACTTTACGAGACTATAGCAATGCCATGGGTGAAAATGGTTATTTTCAGCAAACACTTCTCGCTTATGGTCGTGCTGGAGAAATGTGCGTTAACTGTGAAACCCCTTTAGAAAATTTAAAACTTGGTCAACGTGCTAGTGTATTTTGCCCAGAATGCCAACCCCTCAAAAAGCCCAATAAGCTCTAGTTTTCAGAGGAAGTTACAATGCAAACAGCTATCGTTCGACATATTCTGGTCAAAGATAAAGACTTAGCCGAACAGTTAAAAAAGAAGCTACAAAATGGCGCTGACTTTGCCAAAATTGCCAAGCAATATTCAACTTGTAATTCAGCAAAACGCGGTGGAGAACTAGGCGAAGTCAAAAAAGGGCAACTGGTTCCAGTGATTGATAAAGTGGTATTTACCGCCGCTGAACGTGTGTTACAAGGTCCAATCAAAAGCCAGTTTGGTTATCATCTTTTAGAAGTTAAATTCAGAATGGGCAGCTTACGTTGATTCCATTATTTTAATGATGGTTTTCAGAAGCTTGAGCCTGCACATTCAGTTGATATGTCCAAGCCTTAACCATTTCTCCTGACTCAAGCTTCACATCTGCGATGACACGCTGGTATTGAAAACCTTCAAAATCATCAAGCATCTGCCAGTTTTCAGTTAGCTTTTCTGTGCGAAACAGATAGCCCTCTATCCAATCTGATTTTAAATCTAACTCTAGCGCTTTTAGGCCTTTGTCTGGTCCCCAATCTAAAATGTGAATCACACCACGCACACTGGCTTTTGTCCATTGACCACCAATCGGCTCTAATATATGAGCATTTGCTTTATTTGGGCATAAGGTTCCATATACAAAAAGCTGATTCATTTATTTATACCCCTTTTACAATATGCATAGCTGAGCTTATCGATAGCTTTCCAATTTTATCAATACCTTTAGCTCAACATAAAATACTTAGTAATAAAAAACGGCACCTTTTAGTACCGTTTTTTATTACTTCAGAATATTGTTAAGCTTGCTTTTTCAACTCATCACGAATTTCACGCAATAACTGAATATCTTCAGGAGTTGCAGCTGGAGCTTCTGGCTCATTCTTATCACGGCGAAGTCTATTTAATAATTTCACCATTAAGAAAACGACCCAAGCCAAAATCAGGAAGTTAATTAAAATGGTGAGGAAATTACCATAAGTTAAAACATTGATACCTGCTTTTTGCAAAGCATCTAAAGATTGCAGGTTGGCAGGATTTGATCCTAGAACAATGAATTTCTGTGAAAAATCAACACCACCACCAGTAATCACACTGATAATTGGCATGATAATATCTTTTACCAAAGAGTCTACGATTTTGCCAAAAGCACCACCAATAATCACACCAATGGCTAAATCCATCATATTGCCTTTAATGGCAAATTCTTTAAATTCTTGAATAATACTCATCTAAACATCTCCAGATGTCGGGGGTCGAAACACGTCATATTTTTCTTTTTCATTGGCATCTTATCGATTTAGATAGTACTCGCCATGATATTGATAATTTAATATTTTTATCAAAAAAAAGAAAACTATCTCACACTTTAACAACATATTCTCTGATAAGAAAAATATGATTTTAAGCTTAGTTTAATTTTAAATAGAACGATTAAAAAAACCGCTAAATTAATTTAGCGGTTTTTTCTTTTTCATTTAAGAAAAATTATTTATCACGGTTACGTTTACGTTCGTTTTCAGTCAAGTAACGCTTACGGATACGGATTGACTTTGGAGTAACTTCAACTAATTCGTCATCTTCAATGAACTCAAGCGCTTGTTCAAGCGTGTATTCAACAGCTGGTGTCAACGTTAACGCTTCATCTGTACCAGATGCACGTACGTTTGTTAACTGTTTCGCTTTAGTTGGGTTAACAACCATATCATCTGAACGAGAGTTAATACCAATGATCATACCTTCGTAAACTTCTAACTGAGGTTTAGCGAATAGACGACCACGGTCTTGCAATGTGAATAATGCATAGCCCAAACAAACGCCTTGAACCATAGAAATCAACACACCGTTTTGACGTTTCGCAACAGTACCTTGTTTCATTGGACCGTAATGCGAGAAGCTTGATGTCATGATTCCTGTACCAGAAGTCATGGTCAAGAATTCAGAACGGAAACCAATTAAGCCACGTGAAGGAACAGTTGCTTCAATACGGATACGGCCTTTACCGTCAACTTCCATATTTGTCATTTCACCTTTACGGTAACCCATTTGTTCCATTACCGAACCTTGGTGCTGTTCTTCAACGTCAAATGTTACGTTTTCGTATGGTTCTTGCTTTTCGCCGTCAACTTCTTTCAAAATTACTTGTGGACGTGATACGCCCATTTCGAAGCCTTCACGACGCATGTTTTCAATAAGAACTGAAAGGTGAAGTTCACCACGACCAGACACTTTGAAACGGTCTGGACTGTCAGTATCTTCAACACGTAATGCTACGTTGTGAATCAATTCACGATCTAAACGTTCACGAATGTTACGTGAAGTAACAAATTTACCTTCTTTACCCGCAAACGGTGAGTTGTTTACTTGGAAAGTCATCGTAACAGTAGGTTCATCTACAGATAACGGCGGTAAAGCTTCAACATTTTTCGGATCACAAATCGTGTCAGAAATATGAAGTGCATCGATACCTGTTACACAAACGATATCACCAGCATTTGCCTCTTCAACGTCAACGCGATCTAGACCATGGTAACCCATGATTTTTAAGATACGACCGTTACGTGTTTTACCTTCTTTGTCGATAACAGTTACAGGTGTGTTTAATTTAACTGAACCACGCTGAATACGACCAACACCGATTACACCAACGAAGCTGTTATAATCAAGTGAAGAGATTTGCATTTGGAATGGACCATCAACATCAACTGCTGGCGGTTCAACGATATCTACAATTGTTTGGAACAATGGAGTCATGTCGTCAGCAAGTTCTTCTGGAGAAGGACCAGCAACACCACGAAGGCCTGAAGCATAAACAACTGGGAAGTCTAACTGTTCGTCAGTACCACCTAAGTTATCAAACAAATCAAATACTTGGTCAATTACCCAATCAGGACGCGCACTTGGCTTATCTACTTTGTTGATAATCACAATTGGCTTCAAACCGCTCGCAAAGGCTTTCGATGTCACAAAACGAGTTTGTGGCATTGGACCTTCTTGAGAATCGACAAGAAGAAGTACGCAGTCAACCATCGACATTACACGTTCAACTTCACCACCGAAGTCAGCATGTCCTGGGGTGTCCACGATGTTAATGCGGTATTCTGTATTTGTACGCGCATCAGTCCATTTAATTGCAGTGTTTTTTGCAAGAATGGTAATACCACGTTCACTTTCAATTGCACCTGAATCCATCACACGCTCGATTTCACCCGCGCGATCACCTAATGCACCTGATTGTTGTAAAAGTTTGTCGACTAAAGTCGTTTTACCATGATCGACGTGCGCAATGATGGCAATGTTACGGAGTGTTTTAATATCTGACATGTAAATTCGATACGCCTAAAGTTTGAGGGCAAATTATACAGAAAAACACTACTCTTGAGTAGTGACAGTTTATTGACATTGACAAAAAAATTTCTAATAGCCTGTATTTCGTTTTGTAAAGATAGTTATCTCGATTAGAATAGCGCCAATTTGCAAAATTGCGGCGGACCTACACCCATGTCCAATCAACACTCTCAAGACCATTTAGACCTTGTTTATGGTTTAAATGATCGACCAAAACCTTTGATCGCTTTTTTAGCAGCTTTCCAGCATTTGCTTGCGATTATTGTACCAATTGTTACACCTGGCCTTTTAATTTGCTTAGCTTTAGGCGTTTCAAGCACCGAAACTAACATGATTTTATCGATGTCTTTGGTGATTTCGGGTATTGCTACATTTCTACAATGTAAAAAAGTTGGTCCGTTTGGTGCAGGTCTTCTTATTGTTCAAGGCACAAGCTTTAACTTTATTGGCCCGATTATTGGTATCGGTAGTGCAATGGTGGCCGCAGGAACACCTGTAAACCAAGTTATGGCTGCAATATTTGGTGTGGTCATTGCCGGCTCCTTCATTGAAATGGGTGTTTCGCAAATTCTTCCATGGGTAAAAAGACTCATTACTCCTTTGGTGACAGGTATTGTTGTTCTATTAATTGGCTTAACGCTTATTAAAGAAGGCTTGATTAGTATGGGTGGTGGCTATCAAGCCATGCAAGATCATACTTTTGCAAGTGCAGACAACCTTATTATGTCATGTACGGTACTTGCTATTATTATTGTGCTCAATCGTATTCGAGTGGTTTGGATTAAAAGCTCAGCTATTTTAATCGCTTTAGTGAGTGGTTACGTTCTTGCTGGATTTATGGGTCATCTAGATTTTTCTGGTATTAAAGACGCGCCACTCGTACAAATTCCCACACCAATGCACTTTGGTTTGAGTTTCTCTTGGGGATTATTCATCCCAATGGCATTCATTTATTTGGTGACTTCTTTAGAAGCAATTGGTGATGTAACAGCAACCAGTAAACTTTCCAACCAACCTGTTAATGGTCCTGAATGGATGAAACGCATTAAAGGTGGTGTATTAGTGAATGGTGCAAACTCTTTGCTCGCTGGTCTTTTTAACACTTTCCCTAGTTCTGTTTTCGCTCAAAACAATGGTGTAATTCAACTCACTGGGGTTGCTAGCCGCTATGTAGGCATCTGGATTGCTGGATTACTTATTTTATTAGGTCTATTCCCTGCAGTAGCTGGTGTTATACAAGCAGTTCCTCAAGCCGTATTAGGTGGCGCTGTTATGGTCATGTTCGGTGCAGTAGCTGCATCAGGCATTAATATTCTTTCTTCAGTTCACCTTGACCGCCGAGCATTATTAATTATTGCCATCTCACTTGCATTAGGTTTAGGTGTTGCTCAAGTTCCTCAAATTTTAGAGCACCTTCCAGAATTATTTAAAAATATTTTTAGCTCTGGCGTGGCAACAGGTGGTATCGCAGCATTAATTTTAAATGTTGTGCTTCCTGAAACGCATAAATAACTAACTTTTAATTTTGATTACTGCCCAGCTCCCACTGGGCATTCTTCTTCATGAGAGATGTACATGGATCCTAGAAGTGAAGTGGTATTAAGACAGCAAGACTATTTGAAAGGTAGAATCTTGTTAATTAATGCACCGAATGATGCCTTAGTCAGTCAATTACCCGCTGGGACTGATGCGTCAGTCTGGACATGGAATCATGCCGACTATCAGGGATTTATAAATAGTGGAACAAAAGCGCACTTCTCAGTTGAGTTTCCATCACAAGAATTCGACCAAGCAATTATTTTTGTTCCAAAATCTAAAGAGCTCTTGAATTACATATTGCATGTAGTAATGAGCCATCTTAAAACCAATCAATCTGTTTTTTTAGTTGGTGAAAAAAAAGGTGGTGTAGAAAGAGCCGCTAAACAATTACAAAGCTTCGGCAAAGTACTAAAACTTGATAGTGCTCGCCACTGTCAGTTATGGCACTTAAAGATTGAGAAAACAGAACAGATTAAACCTCTAGAAAAATGGCTTAAAACTTATACCGTTCAAGTTAATGAACAAGAGCTTACGATTTGTGCCCTACCCGGTGTTTTTAGCCAAAATCATCTAGATATCGGAACTGCTGTTTTACTCCCTTATCTTAATCAGGTGAAATCAGGTAGAATTGCCGACTTCGGGTGTGGTGCTGGAATTATCAGTTGCTATTTGGCAAAAATAAATTCAAGTAATATTATTCATGCTCTAGATATTGATGCTTTTGCTTTACGGTCAACGGAAATGACTTTTAGTCGAAATGGAATAAGTTCAGACCAGTTGAGATTGCAGCCTGTCATAGGTATTGCAGACGCTCCAACAGAACTCGATGCCATTGTTAGTAATCCCCCTTTCCATCAAGGTATTCATACCGACTATGATGCAAGTGAAGGACTCTGCCAGAACGCTAAAAAACATTTAAAGGCATCAGGCGAGCTATGGATTGTAGCAAACCGTTTTTTAAACTATCCGATCTTAATTGAGAAGCACTTTGGTCAGTGCCAGATTAAAACTGATCTTCAAGGCTTTAAGGTGTTATATGCCTGTGCATAACAAACTATGTAAGGAATCTCCATGAGCGAAACACATGCTCCTGAAAAACTCCAGCGTAAGCTCGGGGCTCGTCATCTGAATATGATCGCCATTGGTGGTTCCATTGGTACAGGCCTCTTCCTTGCTTCTGGCTCAACCATTGCAAATGCTGGCCCAGGTGGAGCACTACTCGCCTACTCTCTCATTGGCATTATGATTTACTTCTTAATGACCAGTTTAGGTGAACTTGCAACCCATAATCCAACTTCTGGTGCTTTTTTTACATATGGCAGTCGTTATGTCGAGGAAGGCTTTGGCTTCGCTTTAGGCTGGAACTATTGGTATAACTGGGCAATTACGGTTGCCTTCGAACTTGTTGCAGTTCAGTTTATTATGAAGTTCTGGTTCCCTGATATTCCAGGGTTCTACTGGAGTGCTCTGTTCCTTGTCGTAATTTTTGCAATCAATGCCATGACAGTAAAAGGATTCGGCGAAAGCGAATTCTGGTTCTCAATGGTCAAAGTGATCGCCATCATTGCCTTCATTATTATTGGTTTAGCTATGATCATTAAGATTATGCTAACTCCAGGTGTCGCAGCTTTTGGAAACTGGACCTATAAAGATGCACCTTTTGTGGGTGGTTTACAGGCCATGATCGGTGTAGCAATGATTGCCGGATTCTCTTTCCAAGGGACTGAAATGGTTGGGGTTGCTGCTGGCGAATCTAAAGATCCAAAGAAAACGATTCCACTTGCAATCAAACAGATTTTCTGGCGAATCTTATTATTTTATGTCTTATGTATTTTCATTATCGGTACTCTGATTGCCTATGATGACCCAAATCTACTGCAAGCTGCTACCACTGAAAATATTGCGCTTTCTCCGTTTACATTGCTCTATGAAAGAGTTGGCTTTGCTTTTGCAGCTGGCTTAATGAATGCTGTCATTCTTACTGCTATTTTATCAGCAGGTAACTCTGGCATGTACTCTTCAACTCGTATGTTGTTTAAAATGGCTCAGGAAGGCCGTGCGCCAAGGTGGTTTGCAAAACTTGATGGTCGTGGCGTTCCAATGAATGCATTATATGCCACAACATTTATCGCCGCTTTTTGTTTCTTAACAACTTTTATTGGTGAAAAACAAGTATTTAACTGGCTACTTAATATGTCAGGGATGTGCGGCTTTATTGTTTGGTTAGGAATTGCGATTTCGCACTATCGTTTCCGCAAAGGTTATATTGCTCAAGGATATAAATTAGAAGATTTAGCTTATCGCGCCAAATTTTTCCCATTTGCCCCTTGGTTTGCATTTATCCTCTGTTCAATCATTATTTTAGGACAAAACTATCAAGCTATTTTAGGTGGGAAAATTGACTGGTTAGGTCTACTTTCAACCTATATTAGCTTGCCATTGTTCTTAATTATTTGGTTAGGCTACAAGTGGAAATATAAAACTAAACTGATTCCTTACGACCAAATGAATGTGAAGCCAGAGCAAGACTAAAAATTAGTAATTAAAAATAAATCAAAGATCAAAAACTTGATCTTTGATTTAAAAGGCGTAAAATGCCGTTCAGATTTTCAACGGCGCTTTTAAATAAGGAGGACATCATGCCAACACTACAAGGTAAAACAGATTAAATAATTTGGCACGATGTCAGCTCACGGACAAGTGTACAAATTCACTTCACTTGTCCGAATGCTCAAATTTAAGACCTAGCATTCGCTAGGTTTTTTTTATGCCTGCTCGGACAAAAATAAGAGAAAAATTATGGGCATACAAAAAATATTAAACAAGGAAGCACTTTACGGTGTTCCCGTTAAAATTTTCACTCAAGATATAGATAGTGAAAGTATCGAACAACTCAAGAAAATGGCTCAACTGCAATTTATCTATTCACATATTGCAGTAATGCCAGATGTTCACGTAGGAAAAGGCGCGACTGTAGGTAGTGTTATTCCAACTAAACACGCCATTATTCCTGCTGCAGTCGGTGTAGATATTGGTTGTGGAATGAATGCAATTCGCTTAAGCCTAAAGGCCTCACAACTGCCTGATAACTTGAGTCGTTTACGCGATGCAATCGAACGTAAAGTACCGGTCGGATTTGCTTTGCATAAACAAGTTAAAGCAAAAGCTTCTAGCATTATTCCACTTGAAAAACGCTTAGAGCCCATTATCAAAAAGCATCCTGGCCTTGTTCGAATGCTTCGACAGTTTGATGCCACATGGCAAAAGCAACTTGGTACTTTAGGGGGTGGCAACCACTTTATCGAACTATGTATTGATGAAAATCAAGACGTATGGGTGATGCTACATTCAGGTAGTAGAGGACTGGGTAACGTTATTGGCACTTATTTTATTGAGTTAGCCAAAAAAGAAGCTCAGCATCGTTTTGGTCATGTACCTGATAAAGATCTAAGTTATTTTGCTGAAGGCTCAAACAGTTTCGATGATTATGTAGAAGCTGTAGAGTGGGCTCAAGAATATGCTTTTGAAAATCGCAAAGAAATGATGCGTTTAATTTTAGAGGCGATTCGTCCAATTCTTCCCTCTTTTCAAATGACAAAAGAGGCTATTAATTGTCATCATAATTACGTAAGTCGTGAAACACATTTCGGTGAAAATTTATTGATTACCCGAAAAGGTGCAATTCGAGCAGGCTTAGATGAATTAGGCATTATTCCAGGTTCAATGGGAGCACGCTCTTATATCGTCAGAGGTAAAGCAAATCCTGAGTCATTTTGTTCTTGTTCTCATGGAGCAGGCCGTAAGATGAGCCGAAGCAAGGCAAAGACTCTTTTTAACCAACAAGATCTTATTGAACAAACCCAAGGTATTGAATGTCGTAAAGACAGTGGTGTTATCGATGAAATCCCCAGTGCTTATAAAGATATTGATGAAGTCATGGCAAATCAGGCTGACCTCATTGAAGTTGCTCACACACTTAAACAAGTTTTATGTATTAAAGGTTAAAACATGAAAATTAAAGAAATGTCAAAAATCAAAGTCCGTAATCAGGTTGCCCTCTCCCCTTTACTTCACAAAGGTGGAATGCACGAAACGGAAAAACCTCGTGCCCAACATCGTAGAGATAGACAAGATACTAAACAGCAATTAAGAAAAGGTGATTGGTAAAAACTACTTATGACCAGTTGACTGAATAACCACCATCAAGGAGATATACAAATGAATAAATACTTTAAAAAGCGCAGTAAAAAAGCGACTCTAACGAGTCGCTTTTTTACTGTTCAAAAACTAAAATTATTTAGCTTGTTGACCAGGTTGAACTACTACAGTACGGCTACCAGTGATTGTCGCGAATACACGACGGTTCATAGCACGACCTTCTTTAGTTTTGTTGTCAGCAATCGGTTGATCCCAAGCGAAACCTTGAGTAGACAAACGAGATGCATCAACGTTGTATTCGTTTACAAGAGCTGATTTAACAGAGTTAGCACGAGCTAAAGATAAACGTTCGTTTAACTTACGTGGACCAGTGTTATCTGTGTGACCTTCGATACGAGCAGTAGCGTTAGGGTATTCAGTTAACTTCTCAGCAACTTTAGCGATTTCTGGCTTGTATTGGTCTTTGATGTTTGATTTGTTAGTATCAAAGAACACACGAAGTTCCATGTTAAGGTCTTCAGTTAACTCTTGTGGTTGTGGAGCAACTGGAGTTGGTTCAACTGGAGCAACTTCTACTACAGGAGCAGCAGGCTTCAAGTGACCACCAAGAACTACGTTTAAACCAGCTAAAGCCGTGTAGTTCCAGAATTTTTCGTCAAAGTTATAAGTACTACGAGCTTCTGTACGAAGAGATAAAGCATCGTTCAAGCGATAGAAAGCACCGATACCCGCGTTACCCAAAGTACCTTCTTCAGAGTTACCACGTGCACCACGATCTACACCATTAAAGTCGTATTTATAGTGACCAGCACCTAATAATACATACGGCTTAAATTTGCTGTCGTAGTTTTTAGTGATTAAATCAGAAGTAGCATAGAAGTTACCATTGATTTGTTTTTGTTTGTATTCAGCACCAGCAGAAGCGCCGTTTACATCACCTTTAACTTGGTTATATTCAGCTTCGAAACCTAACCATGGTGTTAACTCAATACCAAGAGCCGCACCAACGAATAAATCGTTTTGAAGCTCTGGACTATTTGTTAAATTACCTTTATCACCACCATTATTGTGTTGGCTGTCTTGGAAAGTGTAACCAAGCAATAATGGAGTAACAGTTACGCCAGCATTAGCAGCAGCTAATGGAGCAGCAACCAGCATAGTAGCAAGTGCAATACGACTCAATTTCATGGATATCCTCCAGAGATAACAATTGTTGTTCAAGCTCAGCCTAAATTTATTGGCCCCTGAGATATTTTTACCCCAGTATTATTTTTAAGCTATTCACATTTGAATCATACAAACACTTGATAAACTTTCCAAGTGCTTGATAATTTTAATCAAGTAAATTATTGACAAAATTACTTACAATTTCCGTTGTAATTCGGTAATTTTTTACTCAACTAGCAAATATGAACAACTTCGTTGTTTCGCTTAGGGTGATTTTACCAGTATTCTAGCTTTCTGATAACCTTTATTTAATTTTGTGTTTCCTTATTATAAAAATTCTTATAAATCATTGATAGAACGTATAAAATCAAAATATTTATATATATATTAAGGAATGTTAATGTTTAAATCTCTCGGTTTCACCCTAATTGAACTCACTATAACGCTCACAATCCTTATAACTGTGCTTACTATAGCATTTCCTTTATACCATCAATTTATGGCTTCTGTAGAATTAAAAAACACTCCTCGACTACTCACAATTCATATACAAAAAGCCAAATACGATGCAATTCTAAGACATAAGAGTATTGTACTGTGCCCAAGTGTTGATTTGATGCGGTGTAATAGTAATTGGGATACAAGCCTTATAAGCTTTGTAGACACAAATCATAATCTTCAAAGAGAAAGCAATGAAGTGATATTGGCCAATGTGGAACTTAATCATCGTTATGGTTCTTTAAAATTTCAAAAATTCGGCAAAAAAATAAATAGTATTGTATTTCAGGGAGACACAGGACTGCCACGCGAATCTAATGGCAGTTTTACGTATTGTTCTTATGACCAGCTTAAAAACTTTAAATTAGTTCTCAGCAAAATGGGGCATATTCGTTTAGAAGACCTTAAAAAATGTTAGAACTCCACAGTCTAATACAGAATCCAAGCCATCCCCCATTTTGCAATATACTGCTTAAGTTTTAATGTTTTCTTAATTTGAGATAAAGAACAATCGGAGATTACAACAATGACTGACATCGTAATTATTAATGGTGCTCGTACTGCTATGGGTGGTTTTCAAGGAGTATTATCAGGACTGACTGCTCCCGAATTAGGTGCAGTAACCATTAAAGAAGCAATCGCAAGAGCAGGTTTACAACCTACGGATGTCGAAGAAGTCATTATGGGCTGTGTTCTTCCTGCTGGCTTAAAACAAGGCCCTGCTCGTCAAGCAATGCGCAAAGCAGGCTTACCTGACTCTACAGGTGCGGTAACTATTAATAAGCTTTGTGGCTCTGGCATGAAAGCCGTGATGCAAGCAACTGATATGATTAAAGCAGGCAGTGCTGAAATTGTTGTTGCTGGCGGTATGGAATCTATGACAAACGCGCCTTATGTTTTACCAAAAGCACGCGCTGGCTATCGTATGGGCCATGGTGAAATTAAGGATCATATGTTTTTTGATGGACTTGAAGATGCCGAAACTGGTCGTTTAATGGGGTCTTTTGCCCAAGATATGGCAAATACACGTGGTTATACACGTGAGCAAATGGATGACTTTGCAATTCGTTCTTTGAAACGTGCTCAAACGGCAATTACCGAAGGTTATTTCAAAGATGAAATTGTTTCAGTTACCGTACCTAGTCGCAAAGGCGATGTTGTCGTTGATCAAGATGAACAACCTCTAAATGCAAAGATAGACAAAATTCCTTCACTTAAACCAGCTTTCGCAAAAGACGGTACAATTACCGCAGCAAATGCAAGCTCTATTTCAGATGGTGCATCTGCATTAGTATTAACTTCAAGTGAGGTTGCTACTCAACGTGGTTTACAACCACTGGCAAAAATTATTGCAACAGCTTCAAACTCTCAGCATCCTTCAGAATTTACCATTGCCCCTGTTGGTGCCATCGAGAAAGTTCTGAAAAAAGCGGGTTGGAATGCGCAAGATGTTGACCTATGGGAAATTAATGAAGCTTTTGCCATGGTTACCATGTGCCCAATTGATGATTTCAAACTTGATGCTGAAAAAGTCAATATCAATGGTGGGGCTTGTGCATTAGGCCATCCAGTAGGTTCAACAGGTTCTCGTATTATTCTTACGCTGATTCATGCGCTGAAACGTACTGGCGGTAAAAGAGGTATTGCAGCACTTTGTATTGGTGGTGGTGAAGCAACAGCAGTTGCGATTGAACTTATTTAATTAAAATTAACTATTTTTAAAATCCCACTTCGGTGGGTTTTTTTTATGAAAAAACTACAAAAAATGACCCACAAAATCACTTTTAAGTTTTAACTTATTCTTTTAAACGAAAACAACAATGGACAATAACAATGCAACTCAATCACTATCTCAACTTTCAAGGTCAGGCAGAGCAAGCCTTTAATTTTTATAAATCAGTTTTTGGCGGCGAGTTCGCCATGTTGAGTCGCTATGGTGATATGCCACCCACAGAAGGTGTGACCCTATCAGAAGCGAATAAAAATCTGGTTCTTCACGTATCTCTACCCATTAATGAATACACTGTACTTATGGCATCAGATACAAATGATCAATTCTGTGCGCCTAACAGTGTTTTTACCCAAGGCAATAATCACTACATCGCAATTAATCTTGAAAAGGACGAGCAAGAAAAAGCTAAACAACTTTTTGATGCTTTGTCTGTTAACGGTCAAATTGAAATGCCTCTAGAAAAAACATTCTGGGGAGCATTGTACGGAGCATTTACCGATCAATTTGGTATAAAGTGGATGGTTAACTGCCAACTTGATACATAATTTTCAATATAAAAAAATCCCGCAAATTGCGGGATTTTTTATTTCAGGGTTTATTAAGCACCTGTTTGATAACTCGCTTCTGGCACACCAGTTGAAGCTTGATACGGATTGGTAAAGTCTTGCAAACCTGCCGCAGCTTCTTGTACGTCTTTGCCTTCTTTTACGATAAAGCTATCAAAACCAGAACGCTTTAAGTAGTTCAAGACATCCTTAAACACATCACCTGTTGCACGTAACTCACCTTGAAAACCTTGGCGGCGTAATAGTGCTGCAAATGAGTAGCCTCGGCCATCACCAAAACCCGCAAAGTCAATGAAAATTGCATCAAGTTCATTTAATGGGAAAGTATGATTTTCAGGTGAATCATTCACAGTCACATACAAAGCTTTTTTGCCTTGAACGTTAGTTAATTGGTCTAGTTGAGCCGTTGTTACAACAACGTCACCTTGAGGAATAACACCATCTTCAGCAATGATTTGATAAGTATTGTCTGCAATCGTGCCATCTTTATAAAGCACTGGTAGAGCTGTATTAAGCATATGCACGCTCCTTAAATGGTTGAATTCCTACACGGCGATATGTATCAACAAAACGCTCACCTTCCGTACGCAAATCAAGATAAGTATTTAATACTTCCTCAATTACATCAGGCACAACATCTGCTGCAAATGATGGCCCTAAGATGTCACCGATTGATGCATCATGGTCTGAATTACCACCTAATGTAATTTGGTAGAATTCAGCACCTTTCTTATCTACACCTAAAATACCGATGTTACCTACGTGGTGGTGACCACAAGCATTCATACAACCAGAAATATTTAAGTCTAAATGGCCAAGGTCATAAACTTTGTCTAAGTCATCGAAACGACGTGTAATTGCTTCAGCAATTGGAATTGATTTCGCATTTGCAAGTGAACAGAAATCACCGCCCGGGCAACTAATAATATCGGTAATAAAACCAATATGTGCACGTGCCATATTTTGCTGTTCAAGCGCTTGCCATACATCGAACAAATCTTTTTGAGGCACATCTGCCAAAGCAATGTTTTGCTCATGAGTCGTGCGGAGTTCACCGAAAGTATATTTATCAGCAAGATCTGCAATAAAGTTCATTTCTTCAGTGGTCATATCGCCCGGTGCGATACCTGCACGTTTTAGAGAAATCGTAACAATACGATAGCCCTTCACTTTATGCGCATGCGTGTTGATGTTGAACCACTGTTTGAATTTTGGATGCTCAGCAAATAAAGCTGTAAAGTCTTCATCAGCTAAATCTTGATAATCAAACGGGGTGAATTCTTCATCCAATTTTTTCAAGATTTCTGGCTGAATTTTCAACGCTTCACGTGTATGTTCAAATTCAGCTTCAACTTTCTGTGCAAATACTTCAGGAGTTAATGCTTTAACTAGAATTTTAATACGCGCTTTGTATTTATTATCACGACGGCCATGCAAGTTATAAACACGTAGAACCGCTTCTAAATAAGCAATTAAATCTTCACGTGGTAAAAACTCACGAATAACGCTACCAATGATTGGAGTACGGCCTAAACCACCACCAGCCATAATTTTATAGCCGATTTCACCCGCTTCATTACGCACGATATAAACACCAATATCGTGAAATGCAGTTGCCGCACGATCTTTTTCTTCAAGTGCAGAAACAGCAATTTTGAACTTACGTGGCAAGAATGCAAATTCTGGGTGGAATGTACTCCACTGACGAATCAATTCACATGTTGGACGTGGGTCTGCAATTTCACCAGCAACCACACCTGCATATTGGTCAGTCGTTGTGTTACGAATACAGTTACCACTGGTTTGAATGGCATGCATTTGTACAGTTGCAAGTTCAGCCAAAATATCTGGCACATCTTCAAGTGCAGGCCAGTTCAACTGGATGTTTTGACGTGTAGATACGTGTGCATAACCACGATCATAAGTAGTTGAAACTTCAGCAACTTTACGTAATTGCTTAGAATTCATTAAGCCATACGGCACAGCAATACGCAGCATAGGCGCATAGCGTTGCACATATAAACCATTTTGCAAACGTAACGGACGATATTCATCTTCAGAAAGTTTGCCAGCTAAATAGCGTTCAGTCTGATCACGGAACTGAGCAACTCGTTCATTAACCAGCTGCTGGTCGAAATCGGTATATAAATACATGGCGTATGGCTAGTAGATTCATTATTAAGGCAGATAGCATAGCGAGCTTTCATTCATCAATAAAATGCTTTTTTTGCATATTTAATAACGGTTTTATTGATAAGCTTATATAAATCGACATAAAAAAAGCCCAGATAAATCTGGGCTTTTTTTATAGCAAACGTTTATTTGTTATCTGGCAATGCATAAGCCACTAAATAGTCGCCCATTTTCGTACCAAATGAACCATGACCACCGGCCATAATCACAACATATTGCTTACCATTAATTTCATAAGTCATTGGTGTTGCTTGTCCACCTGCTGGTAAACGTGCTTCCCAAAGTTTCTTACCGTTAGTAACGTTAAACGCACGGATGTAGTTATCTTGAGTTGCACCAACAAACATGACATTACCTGCGGTAGAAATTGAACCACCTAAACCAGGAACACCAATTTTCACAGCTGGTAATTGGAACAGTTTCGGTAAGCTATCGCGGATAGTACCAATACGTTTTTTCCATACAACTTGATGCGTTTTCAAATCTACGCCAGCAACATAACCCCAAGCTGGTTGTTTACAAGGTAAACCAAGTGGAGATAAGAATGCACTGATTTCTACACCATAAGGTACGCCATACATCGGCTGAATACCCTGCTCAGTTCCTGCACCTTTTGCAGTTTCTGCACGGTTTGGATCTTCAGGAATTAGACGGCTTACGAATGGCAGACCAATCGGATTCATGACAGCAACCTGACGATCAGGGTTAACCGACATACCACCCCATTCAAACACACCTAAGTTACCAGGGAAAACTAAAGTACCGTTTTCAGATGGTGGGGTATAAATACCATCGTAATTAAGACGTTTGAAAGATACACGACACATGAGCTGATCAAGCATTGTGGCACCCCACATATCTTTATCAGTCAATTTATCTTGTGGTGCCAAGTTCAAGTCAGAGAATGGCTGAGTTTTTGAATAATGCTCGCCTTTGGTTTGTGGTCCACGCTTAACTGTTTGTGGAACTGGTTTTTCAGTTACAGGAACAATTGGTTGACCATTACGACGATCAAGAACAAAGGCATTACCTGTTTTAGTCAATACATAGATTGCTGGAACGGTTTTACCTGCTTTGTCTTTAATATCCGCCAAAGATGGTTGCGATGGTACATCCATATCCCACAAATCGTGATGAGTTGTCTGGAAGTTCCATATCAATTTACCAGTTGAAGCATTTATCGCTAACATTGAGTTTGCATAACGCTCTTTTAACTCAGTACGGTCACCACCCCAGATATCTGGAGTACCTACACCTGTTGGAACATAAACGATATCAAGTTTTGCATCGTATGCTAAAGGTGCCCAAGCATTTGGCGAGTTATGAACAAAGGTTGTACCTTCGCCTGGCATTGCATTTGGATCTGCTGCGCCTGTATCGAATGCCCAAAGAAGCTTACCAGTGTTAACATCGTATCCACGAATTACACCAGATGGCTCTTTACTTGAATAGTTATCAGTGACTGAACCAGCAATGACTACAGTTGAACCTGTCACAACACCCGGAGATGTTGGGTTATAACCACCTGGATAAGCATATGGCATGAATTTTTGTAAATTCACTTCACCATTTTCACCAAAGTCAGTACATGCTTTACCTGTGTCAGCATTCACAGCAACTAAACGTCCGTCATTGACTGGTACAAAGACCTTACGAGGACATTGTGTAGAGCTAGATTTCTTGCCTTGAAGACTCGTTGCAAACTCAGTTGTATTGTTTGCATCGTAGTACATCACACCACGACAAGTTAAATGCTGGAACGATTTATCCGTTTTCAACTTCGGATCAAAACGCCATTTTTCTTTACCTGTAGCTGGATCAATTGAAATTAATTGCTGGTGAGCCGTACAGATAAACATGTTATTACCGATTTTAATCGGTGTAACCTGATTGGTTGTTTCGCCAGAATCATTATCTGTTTTGAGATCACCAGTACGCAGTGTCCAAGCCACTTTTAGGTCTTTTACGTTCTGATCATTAATCTGTTTCAATGGAGAATAACGTTCACCCGCTTGAGTACGGCCATAAGCTGGCCAGTCGCTCTCTGCCACACCAGGCACAGCTTGAGCTGTTTCTGGTTGAGGTGTTTTGATCTCACCATTAATTTCTTGCGGATCGTTGAAGATAGAATAAACCATCAACACGATTGCAATCGCTAAAGTTGAAGATAAGGCAACTTTACTTGATCCAAGGTTGCTGATTCCACGAGTTACGGCTGGAACCAATAACCATAAACCAAGAATACCTAAAATATCTAAACGAGGTGCAAGCGCCCAAAAGTCTGTTCCAACTTCCCAGACACCCCAAACAATGGTGCCTAGCATTAAAGCAGCGTACACCCACAATGCTGTAGATGCGCGCTTATAGAGTTGCCACGTAACAATGAGAAGTAATACACCAGCAATAATATAGTAAATTGAACCGCCTAATGTAGCGAGCCAAATACCTCCAATTAACAGGAATAACGCTAATAACCCAATAATAATTACGGTAAAAGTCGTTAAACCTGATCTTGAAGTAGGTTGAGTCATAAACCACCTCTTATCAATCATTTTTATCGGAAAGATAGGCCAAGCTTTTAATCAAAAATCGGCCTATCAATACATCTAAAACAAAACTCAGGCATAAAGAAAAAACGGAAGGTCAAGTTACGTCAATCAATGATTTAGCCCTCGACAATCCGTTTTCAGAGTAATTACGCTTAGAATGCAGTTGAGAATTTAATACCGCCTACCCAAGTGTTATCACCATTTTTTAATGCACCAACATGACGAACATATTGCACATTTGGACGGATAGTCAGCCAGTTAGTGGCATGAATCCCGTAGTAAAGCTCGGTATTGTATTCAGTGTCATATTCTTTGGCTTGAATATCGCTCCAATCATCATTGATATGAATACGAGCAACACCAAGTGCCAACTCATCTTGAGGACGTTGATTGAGCAAACCTTTATAGACTAAGCCTACATTTTGCATGTTATCAATTTTGTTGGTATCAGAGTCGTGGAACGTCAGGTTCACAAACCCAGTCAAACCACGGTCTGTTTGATCCGCAGGCTGGAATAATTTTTGTTTTGCAGTTACCCAAACACCTTGCTTGTGAGATGTCTTGGTTGGATTCGTAATTTCTTCGGCATCAGCAGTACTGTAGTAATAACCTAAACGGTATTCACCAGCCATGCTTTGAGCACCTAATTTAGGTGACCACACCACTTCGGCTGGAATAATTGCACCGTGCGAACCATCCGTGCTTAGGTTAAAACCTTTGCCTCGGTCTAAGTTTTCAGGGTTATATTCATATACACCCACTTGCGTATATAAATCGGGTTGCAAGTTATATTTAACTCGCATAGCCCATTGGCTCACGGGCCAGTTATACCACTGATCACCGACCCAGTTACCGACTTGCGAGCCACAAAGCGCCAAGTTCTGGAAATCACAGTCAAAACTATTAAAGTCTTCACCTTCCCCAAAACGACCGACTTTAACGTCTAACTTCTGATCAAGGAATTTCTTCTTAATCCACAAATCTGTTAAACGCCAAGTTTGCTCACGCCCCCACACTTCTTGTGCAGAACTCAAATGTCCTGCTAAAGCTGGCGAATGTTCAGAAAGTGATTGCCCATCACGATAAGTTAATGTGATTTGAGCTTCAGTATCTTGCCACCCTAAAATTTTGTTTAAATCAAAATGACTTCCTAAGGCAAGTTGCCCCGTATAAGCACTACCATGCGAAGAGGTATTTTTTGAATCTAAAATACCGGCATATTCACCGGTATATCCAAAAGAAAAATCATAACCTTGTGCTTGTAACGCAGTGCGTTGACCGTTCCAATCACCCAACATCCACGGACTATTTGGGTCGAATGCAGCAGCAGCTTGTGCGTGCTGTATAAAAAGAGTAATTGATAAAACGGATAAACAGGAAGCCATCAAGGATTTATGTGTTTTCATGTTTAAGTACCTTTTATGTCTTTGTTTATAAAGGGTACGCTAATTTTATGTAAAGAAATTATTCAAAATGTTAATCAATTGATTAATCTAATAATAATCTTAATACACATTGTATAAGAAAAGGACTCTGCTCTTTACCATTGTCCTTCACCAAGCTTTTGACCTATAAAGGAATATCTCATTTTTGATCTTGAAAACTTAATTGGACAAGCTAATTGTGGTTCTGTATCTGCTGTATTATTTTGCAAAGGTACATCCACAATCCATCCACGTTGTTGTGCTAGGGGTGAATTTAACGCCTCATTTAGACTTAAGACAGGTTCTACACACACATCAAGATTTGCAAATATTTCATGCCATTCTTTAAATGTTTTACTTTTAATTTTTTCTTGAATGGCTTGTTTAACTTCTTGTCGATCTTCGACATCTAATGAAGCACCTTTTTGTAATAATAGTGGCAAATCAAGCGCGATTGATAAACCTGACATAAATTGTGGTTCAAGACTACCAATTGAAAGATAACGACCATCTTGAGTCATATAGTAATCATAGAAAATGCCACCATTAAGCATTCCATGCTCTGGGGCCTGCTCGACCTGTGCAGCAAGTGTCGCTGATGCAGCCATACTATTTAAGCTAGCAACACAATCGGTCATGGAAATATCAATATATTGCCCCATACCACTACGCCCGCGTTCAACCACTGCGGCTAACATAGCAATAACAGCATGAAGTGAACCACCTGCAATATCTGCAACTTGAATACCCAGCGGTGGCGGACCACTGTCTTGTCGGCCGCTATACCCAGCAATACCGGCTAAAGCTAAATAGTTAATGTCATGCCCAGCTCTGTCTTTATAGCTCCCTGTTTGTCCATAACCTGTAATTGAGCAGTAAATTAAGCGCGGATTAATTTCGGCAAGTGTTGAGTAATCTAATCCTAGACGGCGCATGACATCAGGTCGAAACTGCTCTATGACAATATCAAACTCGGAAATTTTGGCTTTAATTAATTCAATGCTCGCCGGATCTTTTAAATCGAGAACAATCGACTGTTTATTGCGGTTTAGATAACTATGTGCCGTTGCTTGCCCATTTGCATAGGGCGGCATGATCCGAATTAAATCTGGACGCGATGGAGATTCGATATGGATGACCTCTGCACCCATATCGGCTAAGTACATTGTGGCAAAAGGTCCGGGTAAGAGTGTCGAGAAATCGAGAACTTTAAGTCCATTTAATGCTGTCGTCATCGTTTTTTTAACCACTATTATTCATATTTTCTTTTATATTAGTTAAGCAAATATTCTAAAACAATGTCATGTTCAGCCATTTACCTTGATCATTTCGGCAATTTAACATGTAAAAAGTGCTTTTACTCTGTTGTAAATCGCCAATTTATTTTTTTAGACGGTCATTTAGGTCAATTTAAAGTGAACATCAAAGAGACTGAAGGATTCAATATGAGTCGCGATACGATTAGCATCCACTTCGTCAATGCGGCTTTGACAGGCGTAAAGCGCCTTGGCATGGATGTTGAAATGCTCCTTTCACATGTGGGCATTGAAGCGGAATTATTACGTCAACCTAAAGCTCGAATCTCACCAGAACAATACACTCGTTTTATAAAAATGTTGTGGATGGTCACACAGGATGAACACGTTGGATTTGACGTACAACCACGTCGTCTGGGCACTTTTGCCATTATGTGTCAGTTGATTATTCACGCAAAAACATTGGGCCAAGCCCTTGAACTGTCATCTCAATTTTACAAATTATTTGGCGATGAATGGTCTGTCAGCCTAGAGCGTGACAAGCATGAAGCACGTCTAGTTCCGCTCATTCCAAAAACTTTAGATCCAGATCATTTCATTACCGAAAGTATGCTTATGATTTGGCATGGTCTAGCATCATGGCTCATTGAACGCCGTTTGCCATTAGAGCGTGTTCATTTTAGCTACCCACGTCCTGCGCATGCAGATGAATATGATGCATTATTTTTTGCACCAGTCATGCAGTTTGATGCACCGCGTACTGAAATAACCTTTGCGGCTGATTATCTTGATTTGCCAATCCGCCAAGATGAAAAAACGCTAGAAGAATTCTTAAAAGCAGCACCTGCTCAGCTTTTAGTAAAATTCAAAAATACCAACTCGCTAACTTCTCGTATTCGTGAAGTACTCAAAAGCCAGATTGGTGAAGAAATGCCAACGCTTAATGACGTTGCATCAATGTTGTATTTATCTCCTCAAACCTTACGTCGTCGCTTGGCTGCTGAAGGTAAAAGCTATCAAGGCGTAAAAGATGCCTTACGTCGAGATGCTGCAATTCACTTATTACTCAATCCTGAATTAACACTTGAAGACGTTGCTCAACAAGTTGGTTTTAGTGAAACGAGTACGTTCCACCGCGCATTTAAAAAGTGGACGGGTGTAACCCCTGGCCTATATCGCCAGCTACACGGTTATCACTAACTCTTAAATCTCTTTAGTTTCACATTTAGCCCAAGTTCAACTTGGGCTTTTTTGTATTTCTATTGGCAAAAATCATCACCTGACTGGTGCGCTTATCGTCATTGCACTCGCTATTAAAACCAGTACACTCAAAACACAAATAAATTTTAAGCAATAAAAAAGGAACTGTTATGAGCGAGGCTTATATTATTGATGCCATTCGCACACCACGCGGAAAAGGAAAAAAAGACGGCTCTCTTTATGAAGTAAAACCAATTACCTTACTCACCACTTTATTAAATGAATTACAGCAGCGCCATCAACTCGATACATCTAAAGTCGACGACATTGTTTTGGGCTGCGTAACTCCTATTGGTGATCAAGGCGGTGACATTGCTAAAACCGCAGCGATTGCAGCTGGCTGGAATGATGATGTTGCTGGCGTTCAAATCAATCGTTTTTGTGCTTCAGGCTTAGAAGCAGTCAACATGGCAGCAATGAAAGTTCGTTCTGGTTGGGAAGATTTAGTGGTTGCTGGTGGCGTTGAATCAATGTCACGCATTCCAATGGGTTCCGATGGTGGACCATGGGCGCTAGATCCAGAAACAAATCTTAAATCATCATTTGTTCCACAAGGCATCGGCGCTGACCTCATTGCAACCTTAGATGGCTATAGCCGTGAAGATGTAGATAATTTCGCTGTAAAGTCACAACAAAAAGCAGCAGCGGCTCAATCAAATGGTTATTTCAATCACTCAGTTGTGCCAGTAAAAGATCACGCAGGCGTGGTGATTTTAGATAAAGATGAGTTTATTAAAGGCAGCACTACACTCGAAGGTCTAACGAAGCTCAACCCAAGTTTTGAAATGATGGGGCAAATGGGTTTTGATGCAGTTGCTTTACAAAAATATCCGGAAGCACAAAAAATAAATCATGTTCATCACGCAGGTAACTCATCAGGTATTGTCGATGGAGCAGCTGTAGTTTTATTGGCTTCTGAAAAAGCTGTAAAAGAACAAAATTTAAAACCACGCGCTAAAGTTTTGGCGACTGCATTAGTCGGTACTGACCCAACCATCATGCTGACTGGCCCTGCTCCTGCTGCACGTAAAGCTTTAGAAAAAGCTGGCCTTACTATTGATGACATTGACCTATTTGAAGTCAATGAAGCCTTTGCAGCTGTCGTTATGCGTTTTATTAATGAGCTCAACGTCCCTGCTGAAAAAGTCAACGTAAATGGCGGTGCTATTGCTTTAGGACATCCGTTAGGGGCAACAGGTGCCATGATTTTAGGCACATTACTTGATGAGCTTGAACGACAAGATAAAAAGCGCGGTTTAGCGACGCTCTGTGTTGGCGGTGGGATGGGTATTGCCACCATTATTGAACGCGTATAAAAATTAGGGATATAAAAGATGAGTGCAATTCAATACGAAAAAAATGCCGACAATATTGTCATTTTAACGCTTGATTCAACAGGCCAATCTGCGAACACCATGAATGCTGAGTTTCGTGACTCGCTCGATGAGGCAAATCAGAAACTTAAAGCAGAAATAGAGCTTTCAGGTGTTATTTTCCGCTCAGCAAAAAAAACTTTCTTTGCAGGCGGTGACCTAGATGAGCTGATTCAAGTTCAGCCTGAACATGCGACTGACTTTTTCAATATGGTTGAAAAGCTAAAAGGTCATTTACGTACAATTGAAACGCTAGGCATTCCAGTTGTTGCAGCATTAAATGGCACTGCACTTGGCGGTGGTTGGGAAATCGCATTAAGTTGCCATCACCGTATTGCAATCAATGACCCAAAAAGCAAATTTGGTCTACCAGAAGTCACTTTAGGTTTGCTACCAGGTGGCGGCGGTATTGTCCGTATGGTACGTCTGCTTGGGCTTCAAAATGCATTTCCTTTCCTAATGGAAGGAAAACAGTTCGGTGTTGATAAAGCAAAATCTTTAGGCTTAATTCACGATACTGCTGAAAATGAACAAGAGCTTTTAGATAAAGCAATTGCATGGGTAAAAGCAAATCCAAAATCTCAGCAGCCTTTTGATGTAAAAGGCTACAAAATCCCAGGTGGCGATCCCAAAACGCCGGCAGTTGCACAAGTTCTTGCAATTGCACCAGCCATGTTAAGAGACAAAACTAAAGGTTGTTACCCTGCCCCTGAAGCGATTATGGCTGCCGCAGTTGAAGGTGCTCAAGTCGATGTCGATACTGCACTGCGTATTGAGTCCCGCTACTTTACTCAGCTTACAACAGGTCAAATTTCTAAAAATATGATCGGTACTTTCTGGCACGGTCTAAATGCAATTAAATCTGGCGCTAGCCGCCCTGCCGACGTTGCAAAATGGCAAGCCACTAAAGTTGGTGTGTTGGGTGCTGGCATGATGGGTGCTGGCATTGCTTACTCAACTGCAATTAAAGGCATTTCTGTTGTACTTAAAGATGTATCTGTTGAAAATGCAGAGAAAGGCAAAGCTTATTCACAAAAGCTTCTTGATAAACGTGTTTCACAAGGCCGCATGACCGCAGAAAAACGTGATCAGGTTTTATCACTAATTACGGCTTCAGCTTCAGCTCAAGATCTTCAAGGCTGTGATTTAATTATTGAAGCAGTATTTGAAAACCAAGAGCTCAAAGCTAAAGTCACTCAAGAAGCCGAGCAATATCTAGCGCCTAATGGCGTAATGGCATCAAACACATCAACCCTGCCAATTACAGGTTTAGCTCAAGCAAGTAAGGATGATAAAGCTTTTATCGGTCTGCATTTCTTTAGCCCTGTCGACAAAATGCAGTTAGTTGAGATTATTAAAGGTAAAAATACCTCCGCAGAGACACTTGCTAAAGCCTACGATTTTGTACAACAAATTGGAAAAACGCCGATTGTTGTCAATGATAGCCGTGGTTTCTTTACCAGTCGTGTGTTTGGTACATTCATTCAAGAAGGTATGCGTTTACTTGCAGAAGGCGTTCACCCAGCACGTATTGAAATGGCAGCACTGAAAGCTGGTATGCCAGTTGGACCACTCGCTATTCAAGATGAAGTGTCTTTAACATTAACAGAACATGTTGCTAGTGAAGCACGTAAAGCCCTGCAAGCTGAAGGAAAAGATTTACCTAAAACTTCTGTAGATGAAGTGGTTCACACCATGATTCATGAGTTAAACCGTAAAGGTAAGGCGGCTGGAGCAGGTTTCTATGAATATCCAGAAAATGGTAAAAAGCATCTATGGGAAGGTTTAAACCGCTGGCAAAAAGATCACGACATTTCTGAACAAGATATAATCGATCGCATTCTGTTTGTACAGGCCTTAGATACTTTACGCTGCTATGAAGAAGGCGTATTGGAGTCTGTGATTGATGCCAATGTCGGTTCTATCTTTGGTATTGGTTACGCTCCTTGGACGGGAGGTGCGATCCAGTTCCTCAACCAATATGGTACTGATAAAGCACAAAAACGAGCTGAAGAATTAGCTGCCAAATATGGTGAACGTTTTACACCTCCAACCTTGCTAAAAACTAAAGCTGAGCAGAAACAAAATATTCAATAACTTAGACTTATTAAATATTTAAAAACTGCATAAACCTTACCCATATAAATATATTTTATTTATATGGGTTTTTCTTTATGACCTTTAAGATTTCAGCCTCACGCCTAAATATGCTATAAATAGACTTCATTTTTGTGCTTCTAAAGCACATTCGAGAAATCCTTATGTCCGATAAAAATTCTTCCGAGTCAGCAATTTTAGGCTGGAAATTTGTTCTGATTGTTGGTGTTTTGAGTGCGATTTTCCTTGGCTTTTTCTATTTAGCAATGAGCAATGAACCTGACTATATGCCAGGAGCACAGCGCAAAGCACAACAAGAGCAAATGCAGAAAAAAGCTGAAAATTCTACAGAGCAACACGCTCAACATAGTGACAACATGCCTGGAATGGATATGAAAGAACATCAGAACTCAACTCAGTAATTAGATATCAAATGACAGATTTTTCCCGTAATGCACTTGTTGTAGAGGGTGGAGGCATGCGTGGTGCCTTTACCAGTGGCGTACTTGATGCTTTTTTACAGCAACAGTTCAATCCTTTCGATCTATACGTTGGAGTATCATCTGGTTCAACCAACGTTGCAAATTACTTAGCAGGTCAACAAGGGCGCACGTTAACGTTTTACACTGATCACTCCCTCCGTCCTGAATTTATCGATTACAAACGCTTTTTTAAAGGCGGAGATTTACTTGATTTAGAATGGATGTGGGAAGTTGGTGAAAAAGAACATCCACTTGATCAGCAAAGTCTGTTTGCTAAAAATCCTGATTTTTATATGGTGTTGACGCATGCCAAAACAGGTCATGCTGAATATCTTCGTGCGGGTAAAGACAATTTGCTAAATGCGCTTCGTGCGTCTAGCTCGATTCCGGTTTTAACACGTCATCCCGTCGATATTATGGGTGAACCATACTTTGATGGCGGTGTTGCAGATGCCTTACCTGTTCGCTGGACGGCTCAGCAAAGTGATGTCAAAAAACTATTAGTTTTACGCACTCGCCCGAAAAATTACTTTAAAGCCAGTAGTAGAGGGGATCAATTCCTCGCGAAATATGCGTTTAAACATCATTATGGTTTTGCAAACAGCTTACGTAGCCGTTGTGCCAGATATAATGCTTCAGTAGATTTTGTCCGTGGTTCCAACCCAGAACAGCAAATTTTAGAAGTTTGCCCACCGCTACTTAAAAATATGGCTGGTCGTTTAAGCACTAATCCTAAAAAGCTTCGTTACAGTTATGAAGTCGGCTTAGAAACAGGGCTACAAGCAATTGAAAGCTGGAATGCCATGAAGTAAATCCAAATTGAGATTTCTAAAAAGAAGTCTCAATTTAACTCTAAAATCATATCAATATGTGGAATACCGCAGTCTTCGTAAACTTCACCTTGCACATGAAAACCTAGAGCTTCGTAAAAAGCAGTCACATACGTTTGTGCTGAAAGCTTTAAATAAGGCAGTTTATGACTACGTGCATAGTCAATAATATGCTGCATTAAAATTTTACCAATACCCTGCTTTCGATAAGGCACTAAAACAGCAACACGCCCCACGCTATGCTGTGGCAACAAACGTGCTGTAGCGATAGGCTGCTCTTTGTCATAGATAATAAAATGTAGAACCACAGCATCCAAATCGTCCCATTCATCTTCAGGCGCAATTCCCTGCTCTTGAATAAAGACTTGCTCACGGATGTATTTCGCATCTTGCTCAAGCTGTTCCCAACTACCCGCTATAATTCTCAACATCCGTTCACCCTCCTAGCATTTACACCCAATATTTTCGATTGGTAGCTGGTCTTGTAATAACAATTCAAGACTTTGTTTTTCTATTCCATACATCGCTTTGAGTGCTTGGATTTGAGCCATAATCTTGGCATCAGGTTCAGAAACGTTTTTGCGTTTCGTCGCCAAAATCATTTTATTTTTACTGGTATGTTCAAGCGATACAAACTCAAAAACTTTAGTTTCATAGCCATACGCTTTTAAAAGTAATGCACGCAACGTATCGGTCAGCATCTCGGCTTGTTGCCCCGCATGAATACCAAACTGTAGCATTGGTTGTAAAACTTCTGGACTATGTAATTGTGGGCGTAACTCTTTGTGACAACACGGCGCGCACATAATCATTGAAGCATTTAAACGAATTCCAGTATGAATGGCAAAGTCAGTCGCAATATCACACGCGTGTAAGGCAATCATAACGTCTAGTTTTTCTGGCTGATAACTACGTACGTCACCTTCAAAAAAGTCTAGATGGTTAAAGTGCACTTTGTCTGCAACATTCTGGCAAAACTCAACCAGATTCGGGCGCAATTCAACACCAGTAATCAATGGGGTTTTCTGCTGCTCTTGCAAATAATCATACAAAGCAAAAGTTAAATAACCTTTCCCCGAACCAAAATCGACAATCCGTAATTCTTGTTGAGATGCATCAATTTGTTCATAAGCGCTCGCAAAAATTTCAATAAATTTATTAATCTGTTTCCATTTACGCGCCATGCTTGGAATGATTTGGCCTTTTTCATCGGTAATACCAAGCTCTTTTAAAAATGCATTACCCTGCTGTACATAGCGTTGCTTTTCACGATCATGTGCCTGAATCGTTTGTGTCGCATTTACTGCCTGCTTTTTACCCATATTTAATAGGGCTTTTTTCTTATTTTTCTTGAGTTGAATTTCTTGATTAGTTGAGAATAAATTCGCTTGTTTACATTGAATGATTAATTGCTCAATCTGTTGCAAGCCTTCTTCAAATGAATAATTTTTAGTCACATCTTGGGTAGTATGATGATATAAAGCTGAAAGCTGTTTTTGCCCATGTAACTCTACAACGCGGAAAGTGATTTTTTCCAGTTGTTCCAACTCTCCCTTATATTGGCTCAAGATCAAACGCTCAAAAGTTTGTTGATCAAGCATTTGCTTAATTTCATGGAAGAATTGCTGTTCTTGCTCAAAGGAAAAAACCGACACGGATATACCTAAAAATGAAGACTCATATAAGATAGAAGTTTAAAGGGTCTAGGATTAAAAATAAAATAACTTTACGACTGTTTTGTATTTCTATACATTCGTATTTTTAATCAAAAAAATTAAACTTATGAGTAAATCTATGTTGGAAACTTACGATCCTAAAGAAGAACTATTTAATGCCTACAGCCATGGGGCTGGTGTCGTTATGGCAGTTGTTGCTTCTATCTTTTTAATTATGAAGGGGTCTTATCTTTCAACTGCTCAATGGATTGGTTTATGGGTATATTCATTTAGTCTCATTCTGGTTTTCACCAGCTCTACACTTTATCACTTTGCTCAAACACAAAATCTACGCTACTGGTATAAAAAGCTTGACCATACAGCTATTTATTATTTAATTGCCGGAACGTATACCCCTTTCTTAAGTATCGCAATTCCTACTACAAAAGCTCACTATCTGCTAATTGCACTTTGGAGCATCGCTGCAATTGGTACACTTTTCAAGTTAGTTTTTATTCATCGTTTTCAAAAAATTTCTTTGCTGGCTTATATTTTAATGGGATGGCTCGCCGTTTTTGTAATGGATGACATGCGCACTTATTTAAGTAAAGACGCATTGATTTTCTTGATTATTGGCGGATTAGCTTATACGGTTGGAGCATTGTTTTACGCGTTAAAAAAGGTAAGATATACCCATGCGATCTGGCACATTTTTGTGCTTTTAGGTGCAGGAGCACATTTTCTTGCGATCTATTGGTACATAGTTTAGTTCATTTTTCACTCTTATTCAGTGATCCTGAAAGAGTCATGGATGATGTTCTTTCACGCTATTCTTTTAGAAAAATACGTCTTTAAAAGGAATAGTAAATTAAAAATAAATTTTAACTGATATAAGGTTTTATATGGATTCAACCTCTGCGGCGGCTGCTCCGGCAGTAGCCACTAATTCAAAAACGCGGGTTTTGTTTGCAAGCTTAGTCGGTACAACCATTGAGTTCTTCGACTTTTATATCTATGCAACTGCTGCCGTTCTTATTTTTCCTCACCTGTTTTTCCCTGCTAGTAGTGGCAGTGCCGCAGTCTTACAATCTTTAGCAACCTTCGCAATTGCCTTTATTGCACGCCCCATCGGTGCAGCAATATTCGGCCATTTAGGAGACCGTATTGGCCGAAAAGCCACATTGGTTGCAGCTTTGCTCACCATGGGTATTTCAACAGTATGTATTGGCTTACTTCCAACCTATGCACAAATTGGTCTTGCTGCGCCTTTACTATTGGCTTTATGCCGTTTAGGACAAGGTTTAGGATTAGGGGGCGAATGGAGTGGTGCCGTTTTACTCGCGACTGAAAATGCACCTGAAGGCAAAAGAGCCTGGTATGGTATGTTCCCGCAACTCGGTGCTCCAATTGGCTTTATTTTGGCAACTGGTTCATTTTTATTATTGAGTGCGACTATTCCTGAGCAAGCATTCATGCAATGGGGCTGGCGTATTCCCTTTATTGCAAGTGCTGTATTAGTGATTGTGGGCTTATATATCCGTTTAAAACTCCATGAGACTCCAGCATTCCAAAAAGTTTTAGATAAACAAAAAGAAGTAAATATTCCATTTAAAGAAGTCTTAACCAAACACACAGGTAAACTTATTCTTGGCACGATTGCAGCAATCTGTACGTTCGTCGTGTTCTATCTTACGACCGTATTTGCCTTAAACTGGGGAACCACTAAGCTTGGCTATGCGCGTGGTGAATTCTTAGAACTTCAACTCTTTGCCACCCTTTGCTTTGCTGCATTCATTCCTTTATCAGCTATTTTTGCAGAAAAATTTGGTCGTAAAACCACGTCTATTGGCGTCTGTATTGCTGCTGCAATTTTCGGCTTGTTCTTCTCTAGTATGTTAGAGTCTGGAAATACGTTAATCGTCTTCCTGTTCTTATGTACAGGCTTGGCGATTATGGGGTTGACCTATGGTCCGATTGGTACAGTTCTTTCTGAACTTTTCCCAACCTCAGTTCGTTACACAGGTTCAGCATTAACGTTTAACTTGGCAGGCATTTTTGGTGCATCATTTGCACCACTCATTGCTACTAAGCTTGCTGAAACTTATGGTTTATATGCTGTTGGTTATTATCTTACTGCTGCATCACTTTTATCACTCGTCGCTTTCTTATTCATTCGTGAAACAAAAAATGATGATGTGAATAATCAGATCTAAAATTAGAAATTCTCATATAAAAAAGCCGGTTCATAATTGACCGGCTTTTTTATAAATATATGACTTAATTTATTGATGCTGGGTTCGCAGCTGCAACGCTATTTGTTACAGCTGGAGCTGCTACATTGCTTGCTGCAACTGCCGCTGATCCTGCTACAGCAGCTTCACCAATGAGTGCAACTTTAGCTTTCTCTTGGCTCTTCGCAGATAAAGCAGGGTTAGTTGCCACAATACGATTAATATTTGCTGAGTTTGCCGGAGCAATCGCAGTCGTTTGTAAAATAATTGGGCGATTACCTGTATTGCCTAACGTATAGCGAATGCCTGTACGCGGACTAATCACTGTTGTATTTTCTTGCTTCACTACAGCTTGAGCCGAAGTTGGGCCTTTTGCTGCAAGTACTTTATCAACCGTTGTCGTTTGAGGGGCTGAAGCTGCTTCTGCTGCAAAAACCAAACTAGGCACAGCAAGAACAGTTAAAAATAAAGGTTGTAATACTTTTTTCATTGTCTTTCCAACATACACTCTGGATGAGAAGTAAATAGCATTTAATACTTAAAACTGCAAACATTATTCACAGGCTTACTACAAACATAAAAAAAGCAGAACAATTGTTCTGCTTTTTTTCGTTAAGGCAGATTAAATCTTACCGTGACATTGTTTATATTTTAGTCCAGACCCACATGGGCATGGTGCATTACGGCTTTCTGGAACAGGGAAAGCTTGCTGATCGTTAGACTCGTTCATGCTTTCTTGAGAAAGTGTAACTTCACCAGTTAACCCATCTACGTCATCATGTTCAAAAGAAAGCTTCATTGATTCAGCTTGCTGCTGCTGTTGAGCTTCCATTTCTGCAAGTTCTTCTGGTGTTGGAATGTGTACACGAGACAAATCAGTCACAACATCAGTTTTAATAATGCTCAGCATATTTACAAACAGGTTGAAAGCTTCTTTCTTGTATTCCTGTTCAGGGTTCTTTTGCGCATAGCCACGTAAATGGATACCTTGACGCAAATAATCCATTGCAGCTAAGTGATCTTTCCAATGGCGATCAAGAGAGTTTAAAACGAAGTGACGTTCTAGCATTGCTGCTGATTCATCACCCATTTGAGCGCGACGCTGACGATAACGCTCAATCACTTCATCACTGATTCGCTCAACTAAACCTTCTTCATCTAGACGACGATCTTGGTCTAACCACTCTTGAATTGGAAGCTCAATACCCAAATCAATACGTAGAGCGTTTTCTAAACCTTCAACATCCCACTGGTCATGAATTGACTCAGGTGGAATAAAGTTAGTAATCACGCCTTTCATCACTTCATGATGCATTTCTTCAACGTATTCTTTTAAAGTATTTTCAGCTAACACTTCATCACGTTGTGAATAAATGATCTTACGTTGTTCATTATTCACATCATCGTATTTCAATAAGTTTTTACGAATATCAAAGTTACGCGCTTCAACTTTACGCTGAGCGTTCTCGATTGAACGACTCACCATTTTGTGTTCAATTGCTTCATTTTCTTGGAGACCCATCGCACGCATCATTCCAACTACGCGGTCACCTGCGAAAATACGCATCAAGTCATCTTCAAGAGACAAATAGAAACGAGAAACACCTGGGTCACCCTGACGGCCCGCACGACCACGTAACTGGTTATCAATACGGCGTGATTCATGGCGCTCAGAACCAATGATGTGCAAACCACCTGATTTCAATACATCTTCATGGTCTTGTTCCCATTGTGCTTTCAGATGTGCTTCATCTTCAGCCGTATGGTTTTCAAGCTTGGCAAGTTTCGCTTTCCAGTTACCACCCAAGATAATGTCCGTACCACGACCAGCCATGTTGGTTGCAATCGTTACTGCATTCGGGCTACCCGCTTGAGCAATAATATCGGCTTCACGCTCATGTTGCTTTGCATTCAACACTTCGTGATGAATACCTGCTTGCATTAACTTAGAAGATAAAATTTCACTGGCTTCAATGGTCGCTGTACCAATAAGAATCGGTGCTACACCTTGCTCACGAATATTCGTAATTTCCTGAATAATCGCGTCATATTTACCGTTACGGTTTAAATAAATTAAATCGTTTTGGTCATTACGTACCATTGGTCGATGAGTTGGAATAATCACAACATCAAGGCCATAAATTTCTTTCATTTCCGCAGCTTCAGTATCAGCAGTACCTGTCATACCTGAAAGCTTTTTATATAGACGGAAATAGTTCTGGAATGTTGTGGTCGCTAGTGTCTGGTTTTCAGGCTGAATTTCTAAACCTTCTTTCGCTTCAACTGCTTGATGCAAACCTTCTGACCAACGACGACCTGGCATTGTACGGCCAGTGTGTTCGTCAACAATCACGACTTCACCATCATGAATAATATAGTGAACATCGCGTTGGAATAAGAAATGTGCACGAATAGCAGCAGACACATGATGAACAAGGCTCAGATTTGTTGCTGAATATAGGCTTTCACCTTCAGCCAACAATCCCATTTGAATAAGTTCTTGCTCAACAGTTTCATAACCAATTTCGGTCATTTCAACTGAACGCTGCTTTTCATCAATCCAGAAATGCCCACCATCTGCCACTTTTTCTTCTTTTTGCGGCTTTAATTTAGGGGGAATCGAATTAATTGCAGAATATAGATGCGAAGAGTCTTCACTTTGACCAGAAATAATTAATGGTGTACGTGCTTCATCAATCAAGATTGAGTCAACTTCATCGATAATGGCATAGTGCAAACCACGTTGTTTCTTTTCTGCTAAAGAAAACACCATGTTGTCACGTAAGTAGTCAAAACCGAATTCGTTATTGGTACCATAGGTAATATCAGCAAGATAAGCTTCCGCCTTTTCAGACGGGCCTTGCATTGAAAAGATTGTACCAATTGATAAACCCAAAAATTCAAATAATGGGCGGTTTAACTCAGCATCACGCTGTGCCAAATAATCGTTCACAGTAATGACATGAACGCCTTCGCCACTTAATGCGTTTAAATAACACGCCAAAGTACCCATCAGGGTTTTACCTTCACCGGTACGCATTTCGGCAATTTTACCTTCATGTAAGGTAATACCACCAATAAGCTGAACGTCGTAGTGACGCATGCCCATTACACGTTTGGCTGCTTCACGACAAACTGCAAACGCTTCTGGAAGTAATTTATCTAAACTTTCGCCATTATTATAACGTTGTTTGAATTCTGGAGTTTTTGCAGATAAGTCTGCATCGCTTAAAGCTGATATCGTCGGCTCGAGCGCATTGATTTGCTCAACAATTTTGCGCATTCGTTTGAGTTCGCGCTCATTTTTTGTACCGAAGATACCTCCGATCAGACTTGCCAACATGGATAAACTCTCTAAATCTTGCTTGGTCAAATGAATAAACTTTTTCTCAGTCGTTTATTATGGTGCCAGAAATTTGAAGTACAAGGGGTTTGCACAAAACCCCTAAAAAAAATCTGATAGTTAGACGAATGGTTTTATCATTCATCTAGTCCCCCGTAATGCGCCTTGCACCTAAAAACGTAGCATTAACGCTCATCTATTAAGCATAACTTCCGAGAAATCTAATTTAGCAAATTTACCTTAAAGTTACATTGATTAAGCACATAAAATAATGAGTTTTAGTCATATATATTTACACTTATATAAAAAGTTCATAATAAAATACAAAAACAATAATTTTAATCATAAAGTAAATGCTGCATATTTATTAGAACACATAACAAATTATGAGCAATTAAGGAACGACCATGACACTACGATTAGGAGACACTGCCCCCGATTTTCAACAAGAATCGAGCGAAGGTACTATTCATTTTTATGATTTTTTAGGTGATAGTTGGGGAATCTTATTTTCACATCCAGCCGACTATACGCCAGTATGTACAACAGAATTAGGCTACACAGCAAAATTAAAAGATGAATTTACGAAGCGTAATGTTAAAGCGATTGCTTTGTCCGTAGACGATGTAGAGTCTCATAAGGGCTGGATCAACGATATTAATGAAACACAAAACACAACGGTAAATTTTCCAATCATTGCGGATAAAGATCGTAAAGTATCTGAGCTCTATGGTTTTATCCATCCTAATGCCAGTGAAACACTCACAGTGCGTTCTTTAGTGATTATTGATCCTAATAAAAAAGTTCGCTTAATTATTACCTACCCTGCTTCAACAGGTCGAAATTTTAATGAAGTCTTACGTGTGGTTGACTCATTACAATTAACTGACAAGCATAAAGTCGCTACACCAGCGAACTGGCAGCACGGCGAAGATGTAGTGATTGTGCCATCACTTAAAGATGAAGAAGAAATTAAACAACGCTTCCCTAAAGGTTATACAGCGGTTAAGCCTTATTTACGCCTAACACCACAACCTGAGCAAGATTAAAGCCTTTTAAAGGCTTTAATCGAAGCGCAAGACAAACGAAGTGCGTAGGCAAACACTTGAAAAGTTGGCTACAAGACAAGCGAAGCACGTAGGCAAGCATCTGAAAGGTTCCTTGCAAGATAAGCGAAGCGCGTAGGCAGGCATCTGAAAGGTTCCTTGCAAGACAAGCAAAGTGCGTAGGCAAGCATCTGAAAGACTCCCTACAAGACAAACGAAGTACGTAGGCAAATATTCTCACTTTAAAAAGTCATCCAACGCGATGGCTTTTTTTATGTATTGAATACACATGGTTTTTACTGCTCAGATCAGTTATAACTCGAAGCGATTCGGTATAAAAAATAAAAATCATGATCTATAAAATTCATCATTTAAAGTGTGGCAGCATGTGCCCAGTTTGCGCCCCACTCTTTGGACAAAAAGGCTTTCGAGCTGAAGTCGTCTGTCATTGCCTTCTGGTTGAAACTGATCGAGGCTTAGTGCTTATTGATACAGGCTTTGGCTTGCAAGATTACTTACATATGAAACAGCGCCTAGGCTCATTAGTTAAACGGTTAGGTAAAATTGAGCCTAACCTTGAGTTTAGTGCCATTCAACAAATCCAAAAGCTCGGGTTTAATCCGAAGGATGTACAACACATCTTTGTCACTCATCTTGATTTTGATCATGCAGGTGGAATTTCAGATTTTCCACATGCCACTGTGCATGTTTTAGCTGCAGAATATAACGCAGCGCAACTTCCAAATTTTAAGGGAAAACTTCGTTATAGAACCAATCAATATAAAGATCATCGCTACTGGAACTTTGTTGAATATCAGCAAGGTGAAGCATGGTTTAACCTCGAAAAGGTAAAAGGCTTTCCTCTGTTCCAAGATGAAATTTTAATGATACCTCTATTGGGGCATTCAGCTGGTCATTGTGGTATTGCCATAAAGCAACAAAATCAATGGTTATTATTTTGTGGAGATGCTTACTACTCACATCTAGAGTTAAACCCTAGAAATAAATTAAGATCACTCAGTTTGCTGGAAAAAACATTTGCAGAGGATAATGAGAAACGTCATGTTAACCTCAAACGCTTACAGCATTTAGCTCAACATGAGCCAACCATTGAAATAATTTGTGCTCATGATCCTTATGAGCTTAATCGGTATCAAATATGAAAAAATTATCGCTCATCACACTTGTCATATGTATAAATTTACAAGGATGTATGCAACATGAAAGTATTGCCTATGAAAATAGGCCAAAAGACTGGGGTACTTTAGTCTCTCAGAGTCATAATTTTTATCAAGTGAGTAGTGATGTTTTTCGCAGTGAACAACCTGATGCAGCTATGATTCCCGAGTTAAAGAACCATCAAATTGGAACGATCATTAATTTAAGAGCTAAAGAATCAGATAATTTAGTATTTAAAAATGAAAAATTTAAACTTGTGCATATTCCTATCAATACTTGGGCAATTGACCGACAAGATCTATTAGAGGTCATGCAACAAATTAAGATTGCCAAGCAGAATAATCAACGTGTTTTATTGCACTGCTACCATGGTTCAGACCGTACAGGCGCCAGCGTTGCCATGTATCGCATTATTTTTGAGAATTGGGCAATTGATGATGCGGTTAAAGAAATGAAAGAAGGTGGTTATGGCTACCATATTATATGGAAAAATATTGACCATTTATTTACCCCTAAAAATGTAAAATGGATTCAACAGCAACTGTCGAATCCATCTTAATGACTTTTGAGTGTAAACTTTAATGTGACTAGCGTTGGTCTAACGGTACCCAGTCAATGACCCAAGCCGATTTCATATTTAAACTTGAGTCAGACGTAATTTTCTTACGGGCTGCATCTGCTGTATCACGGTCTTTCGCGGGTCCTACCATAATACGGATTCCCTTGCTAGTTTGGCTCGTAGTTACCTTATAGCCTTTAGCTCGTAATTTAGAAACAACTGAATCTGCATTTGCTTGGTTAGCAGCCAATGCAACTTGCACCATCCACTTTTTATCACCATTTTCCAGCAGTTCACGCGCTTTTTCAGCCTCAACTTTTTTCTCATGTTCTGCTTTATGTTTTGCTTCAGCTGCCTTTTTATCAGCTTCTTTTTTGTGTTTTGCTTCAGCTGCCTTTTTATCAGCTTCTGCTTGGTGTTTTGCTTCAGTTGCCTTTTTATCAGCTTCTGCTTGGCGTTTTTCTTCAGCTGCCTTTTTATCAGCTTCTGCTTGGCGTTTTTCTTCAGTTGCCTTTTTATCAGCTTCTTTTTTGTGTTTTGCTTCAGCTGCCTTTTTATCAGCTTCCGCTTGGCGTTTTGCTTCAGTTGCTTTTTTATCAGCTTCTGCTTTTGTACTATCTACAGATTTTTTATTCACATCAGCTTGTGAATTTTTAACTTTACCATCGCTACCGACAACTTCCGGTGGAATATTGTCTGAACTTTCTTGAGCAGCTGTACGACGTGCATTAATCGCAGCATACTCTGCTGCTGCTTTACGAGCAGCATCGGCTTCAGCTTGCTGTTGCATTGCTAAAAACTCAGCTGCACGTGCTTCCTGTTCTGCAACAGCTTTTTCACGCGAACGTCGCTGTTCTTCCAGCAAACGTTTTTCTGTTTCAACATCAACCGCTAAAGGTTGTAGTTGTACCATTTGGCCTTCGGTTGCTTGCTTTGGCTTAGTTTGAGTTTTTGGTGATGTGGAAGCGTGTGGTTGAACTTCAACCTGTTTTATTTCCTCATTTCCTTTTAGAAGTAATGCTGCCAATAAAACACCACCTCCCAGTAAAACAACACCACCCATCCAGCGTTGTTTGTTATTCATTGACATTCTTCCAAATACTCCCAAATCGCTTCTAAAGTATGAAACGAACCACAGGCCAAAATCAGCTGATTGTTATTTGTTTGCTCAAGCGCTGATTTAAATGCCTCTTTGATATTGCCATATTGTTGTACAGTCTGACCTTGCAAGGCATCATTGAGTTGCTGAATTGATGCAGCACGCGGCACATTCAACTCAGCAATTTTCCAATGTAAAACAGTAGGTTTCAATAAATCGACTACTGATTTTATATCTTTATCTGCCAGCATTGAAAATACTGCGACAACTTCTGTGTACTGTTTATTGTATTCTAAGAAATTTCGCAATTGCTTTAACAAAAATTCAACACCATGTGGATTGTGTCCAGCATCAAAAATTACCGTTTTCCCTTCAACTTGACGCTGTTCAAAACGTCCTGCTAAACGTGCAGCTCGAATACCTTTTTCTAAAGCAGACTGAGAAATTTCAAGTCCGCTATTTAAAATGGCAGCAACCGCCCCTGCAATATTTTCAATGGCTAAATGACCTAAAGGAAGCTTTAAAGTGGTTCCTTCAGAGGCAAAGTACCAGTTTTGTCCATCATCGGCGAGTTTATAAAAATAATCACGATTAACGGTATATAAAATTGCTTGTGTGCTTTCTACTTTATCTTGAATTGCTTGAGGTAAAAGCTGTTCGCCAGCAAAAACAACTGGAATTTGTGGACGAATAATTCCTGCTTTTTCAAAAGCAATTTTTTCAATCGTATCGCCCAACCAATCGGTATGATCTAGGCCAATATTAGTAATAATCGCAACGTTGGGATCAATTACATTAACGACATCTAAACGCCCGCCCAAACCAACTTCGAGCACCCATACATCGCATTGCTGTTGTTTAAAAATGACAAAAGCAGCCAAAGTGGTTGCTTCAAAAAAAGATAAGCTCAAATCACAATCGCGACGAGCCTGATCGACTTGAACAAAAGCATCAATCAGACTTTGATCATCGACTTCAACTCCACCTAATTTGACTCGTTCATTAAAGCGATAGATATGCGGTGACTGATATAACCCAACTTTATAACCCTGCTCATTTAAGATAGCAGCTAGTGTGGTTGTAGTTGAGCCTTTACCATTCGTTCCGGCGACTGTAAAAACTTTAGCAGTAGGCTGAGTGACACCCAGTTTTTCTGCAACAGGAATTACACGTTCCAGACCAAGATCTATCCCTGTAACGTGAACATGGCTCCAATAATTGAGCCATGTATCTAAAGAGTCTATTGAAAGTGGAGCTTGTTGATTCAAGGTAAGTTCATCAATTTCGATACAAGTCGAGATACAGTATCACGTAAAGCATGACGATGAACAATCTGATCGATTACACCATGATCAAGCAAATATTCTGCACGTTGGAATGGCTCTTCCAATGTTTCACGTACAGTTTGCTCAATTACACGTTTACCCGCAAAACCGATCATCGCTTTAGGTTCAGCAATATGAATATCACCCAACATTGCTAAAGAAGCTGTTACACCGCCATATACAGGATGTGTTAACACCACGATATAAGGTAAACCTGCATCTTTTAATCTTTGGATTGCCGCTGAAGTACGAGCCATTTGCATAAGAGACAGCATACCTTCTTGCATACGTGCACCACCAGAAGCTGCGAAACAGATCAATGGTTGACGTTTTTCAATAGCAAGTTCAGCAGCCTGAACAAAACGGTCGCCTACTACAGTACCCATAGAGCCGCCCATAAAGTCGAACTCAAAAGCACATGCAATCAAATCAACGCCATTTAAATTACCTTGCATGGCAATTAACGCTTCCGTTTCACCAGTTTTGGTTTGCGCTTCACGCATACGATCTGGATATGGCTTGGTATCGACAAACTTTAACGGATCTTTCGCGCTAAATTCTTGCCCTAATTCTGCTACTACATTGTCGAAGAACCAGTTCAAACGATCACGAGCCTTCATACGTAAGTGTTCATCACACTGCGGACAAACATACGCATTGAAAGAGATTGCTGTACGTGTCACTAGAGCATGACATTCAGGGCATTCAATCGTTGGCTCAGTAAATGTTGCTTTGAGAATTTGTTGCTCATTTGCGACTTCAATACCTGGAACCGGACGCTTTGTCCATGGGGTCGCAGGGCTAAGAACTTTCCCTGATTTCACTTCTTGATTCATACTAACTCATCGAGCGCTGCTCGAAGCTCCTTGACTTTATTCACCGTCTGTTCAACAGCGTCATCCGCTGCCAACGTTGCAAAATTTTTAACGAAAGCACTACCTACAATCACAGCATCAGCAACACTACCCATTGCTTTTGCTGAAGCAGCATCACTAATACCAAAACCAACACCTACTGGAATATCAGTGGCATTTTTGATTTTCTGAATACGTGCAGCAGCTTCTGCCGTATCTAGTGTTGCGGCTCCCGTTACACCCTTGAGTGAAACATAGTAGATAAATCCACTTGCCTGATTTGCCACATGTTGAATGCGTTGGTCTGTAGAAGTTGGCGCGAGTAAGAAGATTTGATCCATGTCATGTTGCTTCAACACAGCAGCAAACTCTTTTGACTCTTCTGGCGGTAAATCCACCAGCAATAAGCCATCTACACCACACTGTTTCGCATGAGAAATAAACTTCTCGTAACCAATCACTTCAACCGGATTCAGATAACCCATTAAAACAACAGGTGTATCCTGATCCTGTTCACGGAACTCCTTTACCATGTTAAGAGCATCTAATGTGTTAGTCCCTGCTGCAAGCGCACGTTCAGCTGCAAGCGCAATTACTGGACCATCGGCCATTGGATCTGAAAATGGTAAACCAAGCTCAATGACATCTACTCCTGCCGCAACCATTTTATGCAGTAACGGAACTGTTACTTGCGGTTGTGGATCACCCGCCATGACATAAGATACAAGCGCTTTACGTTGTTGGGACTTAAGCTTTTCAAAACGGGTGGCAAGACGTGACATAGGGTTGTGCTTTCCTTGAATTATTTAAAATTGAGGAGTTGTTTGTAGAAATACAAGAACATCGCATTTTAACGCTATTTTTTGTCCATTGAACAGGTCTAACGTTATGGCGATATTCGATTGTATGATTCATACAACCCATGGCGTACATTTATCAATATTTTGAAACTTTTCTCAATGATCAAAGCTTCCTATTTTCGAGCCATTATTAGATCGTCATCTGAATAGAAAATCGCCATAAAAAGTCTATTTTATTGCATTTTTAGTTGTTAGCTGTAATTGTCTTTTTCTTGCTAATAGGGTTTGTCCTGTCAAATTTTTATGGGCACGTGCAAGTGCTGACTGGTCCGAATATCCCAATTGTTCAGCAATTAAAGTGAGGCTAGCATTTTGGTTAAGTAATATCTCACAGCGCTTCATACGCTCTGCATCTAAAATTAATTTAAATGAAGTGTTTAATGACTGTAGCTGACGCTGCAAGCTTCGTACTGAAATATTCAACTCGATGGCAATATCTTCTATTTTAGGGGCCTGCTGCCTTTGCTTAAAATATTCATGGACGATCCAATGTATTTGCTGAGCTAAATCTGTATGTATTTTACGCTGAGCTAATGCTTCTTCTGCCTGTTTCACTAAAAGTTGCATTAAGGTTGGGTCTGCATGCTGAGGACGAATACTTAGTCCCTCACTTGCAAAAGTTAATGCATAGTAAGGTTTTTCAAATGATAATTTGCATTGAAAGAAACGCTGATAGTGCACTAACGGTCCACGCGCACGGTGCACGAACTCAACTTGTTGCAAGAGAAAATCATGTAATGGAGCGATCTGTTTAGCAAGCTGTACCATTGCTGCCAAGGTCAATTCACAAAGTATGATATTGCTGTCATCAACCAACGGCCAATACAAACGAATTTTTGAAGCATCTTGCTCAATTTGCATAGGCACCACTTGCTCACCGTCAATCACCAGACGATGAAACTTCATAATATATTCAAGAACCTCTGCAAAACTACCACTTCGGGATGCCATATAGCCCAACACTCCAAAATTGGCAGGTGTAATACAAGTGGCCATTTCCAAAGCTAAATTAGAAACTTGTAGCTGAGATTCGGTTAGCTCTAAAAGCTCAAGAAAAAAAGTTAAAGATGATTGAGCATCAATAGATGAAGCTAAAATATTTTGAACTTGTCGGGCCTGAACATCCGTCAGATTTAATGCCTGCCAGTCCATTTTTCTTTCTTTTAAGTAAGTATTCCAAAGGTAAAAATACCCATTTGAAATCGTAAAATCCTGCATGGCGCATCCTTTTTTTACTGCCATCTTGTCGCAAACTGTATAAAAATTGGCAATAACTGTCAAAACAAAGCCGACCAGTCGCGACATACTAATGAACATGTTAGATGCGAGAAATAAAAATATGAACGCACATGTTCCTTATCAGGTCGAACCAGTAGTTCGTAAAGATCTAGATTTTCATTTAAATGAAGCGCCTCGCTTTTGGTTTAATAATGATCCTTTTTTGACTCGTATGTTTGATGCACTCAGCTTAACCTTTCCTGATGGAGAGCGTTATTTTATCGAATGTGTTCGTATGTTCCGTGACAAAATTGATGATCCAGAACTACAAAAACGAGTTGTGGACTTTATTAAACAAGAAGCTCAACACGGTATTGCTCATGACAAAATGAATCAGCTCATGAAAGAACAAGGTATGCCTGTTGATCAATTCACAACGACACTTAAAAAAATGTTCCGCTTTGAACTCACCAAACGCTCACCGCAATACAATATTGCAATGACGGCGGCAGCTGAACATTTAACAGCATTAATGGCCGAGACGTTTTATAGCAATAAGAAAACTTTGGAAAATGCACATCCATATGTCCGAGCGCTGTTTGCGTGGCATGCCATTGAAGAGATGGAGCACAGAGATGTTGCTTTTGACGTAATGAAACAAGTCGGTGAAGTACCAGAGTCAACACGTCGATTTGTACTCGTTTTTACTACTGTACTTATGTTTGGTTTTACGCTTTACCGAACCAACATCATGTTGAAATGTGATGGCTTTAGTTCTAGAGAACGACTCTTGATGAGCCTTAGAGGCTTACCTTGGTTCTTTGGTAAAAATGGCACATTAACTGCCATGAAAAGCCAATATTTAGATTGGTTTAAAAAAGATTTCCACCCGAGTCAACATCCAGTCATTCGTCAATATCCTGTTTGGATTGAAACACTCGAAAAAACGAATGATCCTATTGCAGCTGGTGAAGCATTTTGGCAAGCAGGTTTATAACCTGCTTGTTACCATTTTGCATAATGTTGTTCTAGTAAACCGTATTGCTCATTGCAATTGATGATATCGGTTGCCTCATGCTCAATCGTGCCGCTAATTTTAGCTTGCCACTGATTGAACTGGCTTCCAATCATTCTTAAATTAATATTTTCGTATCTGCACCAACCAATATGAACCTGTAAATTAAGCTTTTGATCTAGAGAGCTAATTTGCCAAAGTTCATCATTTACTTTTTCAAATAAAATATCTGTTAGTGGAAATAACCCCCCATTAACCCATAAACAATTTTCATTACCAAAGCTTTCATTAACACCAGAAGCTAAATTTAGGCCAATACGTCTGCCTTGTTCATCCCAAAAATTACATGAAAGCCAAAACCAAGCTGTTTCAGGTCGCAAAAAACCACAAGTATCATCTAAAGATGCAAAAGTCTTTTCATTAAATTGCACAACTTGATTTTGTTTATTGATAAATATCCCCTCTACACCCAGCGTGGTCTGCTTTTGAGTATAGGTCCAGCCATTAATTCCTGTCGGTGTACACAAACTTAAGATATCGGTTCCAGCACAAAAAATCCGAGCGCTAAGTTGAATCTCACCGTATTTAGTCACTCGAATGTAGCGCACGCCATTTGCATGCTGAATATCAAATTGATAAGGCGATTTAGAAAAATAGCTTTGATTATAAAGTGGTTGTTCATCAAGATAAGTTTTATGACCTAAAGGCTGAATCGCATTCCATTCAATTACCTGCTGGGTTTCATGATCATAAATATAGAAAAAACCATGCCCGACCCAGCCAATATCAGCAATTGCCAGACCAATACTATAGTGCTTATGCTGAATACCACAAAATTTAAATTTTTTATATTTTAGTTGCTTACGCCAACCTTTTAAAACTTTACCATAAGGAGTTTTATAAATATAACGTTGTACATGAATAGTTGACGGTACAGATTCAAAACGCCCATAACGAGGCTGTCCATTTTCTTGAATTAAATCCATTATTTATTATCCGTTGATTTCTTACTCATCTATTAGGTAATAATAGACTGTTCACTGAGCAATTTGCTACTACATCTGCTTGATCGTCAAATGACTTTTATTAAGCTATAAAAAAAGAGCATATTGAATATGCTCTTTTCTCTGATATCTACTTAAATCTATATACGACAACTTAAACTCTTTAAGGGTCTGTCTAAAATAGTTGTGATCCGATTCATTAATAACATCAAATTCAACCAATAATGATTTAAGTGGAATTCAATTTCTAAAAATTAAGCGTCATCATCACTCTGTTGCTCTGGTTCTGGCTCTGATTCCTGCTCACTATCTTTATTTTCCAATTTATTTTCAGCGATCTTTGCGGCTTCATAGCCTGCAAAAGCACCTGCTGCTTTTTCTAGGAAACCTGCATCTGGATCTAATTTATCGACGCCTTGTTCCGCGATAATAGCACCAGCAATTTTACCTACTTCATCTAAAAGACCCATTTTGATTACTCCAAAGAGCTTATGTTGAGCTTCTAGTCTAAGCATATGAATTGTAAATAGTGCTACAAAAAAGTTGCGATTTGAGCGAGTTATACAAGAGATCAGCAATTTTTTATATTTTATTTTTAACTTTAAGCATTTTTTAAGAACAGTTAGAGATTTATATAAGTATTTTCCCAAATTGTTCGATTGAACTCACCTTGCACTAACTGAATATAACGACCTGCAATATGATCAATCGGAATACAATCATCAACATCTACAACACGGTCTGTATGTGGTTTATGCCATTCTTGATCAATAAACTGTTTACCCAACTGTTTTGCCATCACAGCATCTGTTGCAACAACCAAATGGTAACTATGTAACTCGCCGAAAGCATTGGGTATATATCCACCCAGATTAATTAAATACAACTTTAGATCCAAAGCTGACGGAGCTGCATCGGAAAACTGAATTTGATAGTTTTTGCCTTGAGAGCTAACACCTGAAAGCTTGGCCCAAGCATCGATATGCAACCCTTGAGCCTCACCAAACCAAGCCTGTTTAAGTTGAGGATAAACTTCTTCCAAAGTATCCCCTACCGCCATAACAACATCATGGACTTCTGTATTGGCATGTGCATGACGTCCACCCAACATCACCATAAACAAACTTGGCATTTTGTACTCTTACATCTCAACCATTTCTACGCCATCAATGCGTGCAACTGTCATTAAGTCTTTATCACCACGACCTGAAACAGTCGCAATAATAATCTGATCTTTAGACATGGTTGGTGCAAGCTTAGAAACGTATGCCATCGCATGAGAGCTTTCAAGTGCAGGAATAATTCCTTCGATTTTGGTTAAATCACGGAAACCTTGTAAAGCTTCTGTATCATTAATCGGCACGTATTCTACGCGCTTCATATCTTTCAAGAAGCTATGTTCAGGACCAACACCCGGATAGTCAAGACCCGCTGAGATACTATGTGTCTCAATGATCTGGCCTTGTTCGTCACTCATTAGGTAAGTACGGTTACCATGTAATACACCAACATGGCCGGCATTTAACGGCGCAGAGTGTTTACCAGTTTCAATACCAAAACCAGCAGCTTCAACACCATACATTTTCACATTGGCATCGTTTAAGAATGGATAGAACAAGCCCATTGCATTTGAACCGCCACCCACACATGCAACCAATGCATCTGGTAGGCGACCTGCCTGCTCCAAGATCTGTTTGCGCGCTTCACGGCCAATAATCGACTGGAAGTCACGAACGAGTTGAGGATATGGATGTGGGCCTGCAACTGTACCAATCACATAATAAGTACTATCAACATTGGTTACCCAATCACGCATCGCTTCGTTCATGGCATCTTTTAGTGTTTTAGAACCACTTTGCACAGGAACAACAGTCGCCCCCAATAAACGCATACGATACACGTTCATGGCTTGACGCTTAACGTCTTCAGCACCCATATAAACAACACATTCAAGACCTAAACGTGCTGCAATCGTTGCAGTTGCCACACCATGTTGCCCAGCACCAGTTTCGGCAATAATACGTTTTTTACCAGAAAGCTTTGCCAATAATGCCTGACCAATCGTGTTATTTACCTTATGTGAACCTGTATGATTCAAGTCTTCACGCTTCAAGTAAATTTGCGCACCACCTAACTCTTTTGACCATCGCTCAGCATAATAAAGTGGACTAGGACGACCTACATAGTAGGCGAGATCGCGGTCGAATTCTGCCAGAAACTGTTCATCATTTTTCATGCGGGAATAGAGATTTTCTAAATCTTCTAATGCCGCCATTAAAGTTTCTGACACAAAACGTCCGCCATGGATACCAAAATGCCCTGCAGCATCTGGGTACTGTGTATAGTCAATCACATTGTTTTGCTGATCCACGTTGGACTCCTTGCATAAATCGTTCAATGAGTTGTTGGTCTTTTATACCTTTTGCGGATTCTACGCCTCCGCTCACATCTACTGCAAAAGCACCGGTAGTATGAATAGCGTCAATGACATTGTCAGGGGTTAAACCACCTGCCAAGATTAAAGGAATATCAAGTTTTGGGAATTTAGACCAGTCAAACTGATGTCCTGTGCCCCCTTTAAGCTCAGGATGCCACGCATCGAGCAATACAGCACTGGCACCAACGGCCTGATATTTTTGAATTTCAGCAACTACATCCAGATCAGGTTTAACCTGAATCGCTTTATACCAGCGACGTTTACAATGGCGAGCTATTTCCTGACATTGTTCTGGAGTTTCATCTCCATGTAGTTGTAATACATCTAGGGGAACACAATCAAGTACATCCTGAATTTCAGTGGCACTTGCATTTACAAACAAACCAACTATTTGTACATAAGGTGGAATTCTTTTTACTAATTCTTGAACCTGTGCAACTGTGACGTGTCTTGGACTTGGCAGAAAAAACACAAAACCTATCGCATCTGCTCCAGCAGCAACAACTGCCTGAACATCTTCAATGCGAGTAATTCCACAGATTTTTGCGCGTGTACGTTTTTGGTTTGATGGGCTCATGATCTGCCTAAACTACAACCATTTCTTAAAATAAGCGCCATTGTAATGCAATTTTTGCCCCTTGCGTAAAAGTTCTCTGGGAATTGGGCTAAATGACATTGTATGAAATAAATCGCCACTTTATACTGCGTAAAATTGGAAGCAAGTGTAAGCAATTAATGCTTTAGGGAAGCTGGTGAAAGTCCGGCACTGCCCCCGCAACGGTAACAATGTAAAGCATATTTTTTAAGTCGATATCGACTTACACCACTGCAGTAATGTGGGAAGGTGAATATGTCCATAACTTAAATATGGCGCTGAAGTCCGGAGACCTACTTGTTTCATCTATCTACCCGATCATTCACGTGGGGTGAATGTATGGAGCATGTTATGTCTAAGTCTTTTCAACCTACTCGTCTGGTAGGGGCTATCGCTATTGCGATGGGGTGTTCACCTGTTATTTTTGCTGAAGATACAACGAACGCAACTCAGCTCGATCCAATTGTAATCACTGCCTCAAAAAGTGCTGAAAAAGCGAGTGAAGTTCCAGCGCGTATTTCTATTGTTGAACCTAAAGTTGTAGAACAGTCGCCAATTGCTGAATTACCACACTTATTAATGAATGATGCAGCTATTAATATGGTTCAAAGTGGTGGCTTAGGGCAAACATCTTCAATTTTTATTCGTGGTACTAATTCTGAACATGCTTTGATTTTACGTGATGGTGCTCGTCTGAATACTGCCTCAACTGGTGCAGCAAATCTTGCATTTATTGATACCACTGATATTAAACAAATTGAAGTCTTGAAAGGACCAGCATCTGTTCTTTATGGTACTGATGCGATTGGGGGTGTTGTACAAATTATTTCAAAGACTCCAGAAAAAACTTCTGCATTTGTAACTGGAGAAATTGGTGAAAATAAAACTTACAAATCAATTGTAGGTGCTGACCTTGCTGAAAACGGTTTTTATGCGCAAGTTCGCGGTCAACGTTTAGAGTCTGACGGTTCACGCATCACTGATCTAAAAGGTAATGACATTAAAAAAGCCTCTTATGATCAAAAAGGCTTCAGTACTAAAGTTGGGGTAGAAAAAGAAGATTTCGGGGCATCTGTTGACTACACACAAAATGAAGGAACAAGCCAATACGATACTTTTCGTTATGATGGTTCATTGACTTCTCAAGATTTCAAAAATGAATTACTTAATATTCGTGGTCGTGTAAATCTCAATTCTGATATTTCTCTAAATGCAAGATTATCTCAATTTAAAGATGAACTTGATCAAAATGGTTCAAGTGATTTTGTACATAGTACAACAAAAGAGGCTGAGCTTTACGGCAAATGGCAATTCACCTCATCTCAAAATGTATTGGCAGGCGTAACTCATCAAAATATTGATGGCGATGTACTCTCTTATGGCTCACCTTACGATGAAGACGTTAATAGCACAGGCTATTTTGTACAACACCAATATCAAAATAATGGTTTAAACACTCAAGTTGGTGTTCGTGTAGAAGATAACCAAAAATATGGTACACATACAGTTGCACAAGGTGCTATCCGTTATCAACTTTTACCACTGACAAGTATCTATGCCAACATTGGTTCAGCTTTCAAAGCACCTACCCTTAATGACATGTATGGCTCTGGGGGTAATCCAAACCTGAAGCCAGAAGAAAGTATTTCTTATGAAGTCGGTATAGATCAGAAGTTAAACTACAACATTTCAACTGGACTTTCAGCGTATTACACCAAAATCGACAACTTAATTGAATCACGCTGTATAGCTGTGTGTAATGGTGATTGGATAAATACATTCCCTATTTATCAAAACATCAACATTGATAAGGCATCTATGCGCGGTGGCGAAGTCTATGCAAACTGGAACAGAGATGACTTATTTATTAAATCATCTTATAACTACGTTAAAGCCATCAATGATGAAACTGATCAAGATTTATCACGACGTCCTCGTCAAAGCTTTACTTTAAGTACTGGTTTACAAAATGAACATTATGGACTGAGTGTTTCACTTTCTGCGAAATCTAAAGCAAAAGACTATAATCAAGATACTCCGGGATATACTACTGTTGACTTCAATGGTTACTGGAATGCTACACCAAACGTTAAACTCTTTACCAATATCCAGAATATGGGTGATGTGAAATATAAAACTGCTTCCTATGACAAAGGCATCTATTACGTAAATGGCGGCCGTCTCGCATCAGCGGGCGTAACTTTCCGTTATTAATATCTCACTTTAATTATAAAAATATTTTCTTAACTCCAGTTTCGGGGTAATGTTCTGACCGACATTATCCCCTTTTTTATGTTCAGGATATCCATCATGGGACACCGTTTAAGCAAAATCTATACACGCACAGGCGACTCAGGCACAACAGGTTTAGGCGATGGCTCTCGTGTTGCCAAAGATGATTTACGAATTGCAGCACTTGGTGATGTCGATGAACTGAATGCTATTATTGGCGTACTTCGTGCTCAAATCACAGCCAGTCAAGTAACTAATAAAGCTGATTGGGACAAAAGCCTGAGCCTTGTTCAACATTGGCTTTTCGACTTAGGTGGAGAGGTTTGTATTCCAAACTACAATTTACTTGAGCCTGCTTGTATTGAATTTCTTGAAAAAGAAATTGACCGTATGAATGAAGACTTACCCATGCTTAAAGAGTTTATTCTACCATCAGGCTCTTTAACTTGCAGTTATGCCCATCAGGCCCGTGCTGTTTGCCGTCGTGCAGAACGATCACTTCTATCGGTACAAACACGTGATCAAAATATTCAAACCACGGCGCTCCAGCTTTTAAACCGTCTATCTGATTGGTTATTTGTCGCTTCTCGTGCTTTACAACGTGCCGAAGGTGGACAAGAAGTACTTTGGCAAAAAAATATTAATGAGATTATTTAAAAATAGATTAGATTAAGAATGGTCTCTACTTTTGAAGAGACCATAATCAAAAATAACTGAATAGAAGAAAATTATGCGCATTATTGGTCATCGTGGTGCACGCAAAGAAGCTCCGGAAAACACGTTAGGCGGTTTTCAGCACATAAAAAATTTAGGCATTCGTGGTGTCGAATTTGATATTCGTCAGCTTCAAGACCAAGAGTTAGTTGTTATTCATGATGACAATTTTTTACGTACAGCTGGAGTCGACCAAATTGTTGAACAATCTAGTTTGGCCCAAGCATTGTCATTTGATCATCGTCAAAATTGGCCCAACTGGCCCAATTCAGAGCCAACACCCACTCTCACAGGTGTTTTAAACCTGCTTGATAACTTCGATCATATTGAAGTTGAAGTCAAAGCTGTAAGAGACATGGCATTCGCAGAAAAGCTCGTTCAAAAGCTTGAAAATGAATTACAAGGTTTTGAGAAAGTCGTGACTATTACCAGTTTTGATCTTCAAATTTTAACTGCTTTACGTGATATCAAGTCTCAGTTTAAACGCGGATTGTTAGTTGAAATTCCAGTTGGAGCAACTGCCATTGAGCTCGCTCAACAATATGGCTGCGGTCATATTGGTTGGTACGACCAGCTCGCAACAGAAGAAATGATTCAACTATCTCATCAAGCTGGTTTGAACATTAGTGTCTGGACAGTAAATGATGTAGAAAGAGCCAAAGAGTTACGAGACCTTAATGTTCAGGGCTTAATTACTGATATCCCGACTACAATGCTTGAAGCACTTTAAAATATAAAAAAAGGTGGTAAAACCACCTTTTATTTCTTTTCTGTCTGAATGAGGCGTTGCCCACTCTGATCAAGCAAATATAACGTATTACCCACGAGCTGGAAGCGTTGAATACGTTGTAAAGCATCTACCAGCTCTGCTTCTTGGGCCAAAGCACCACTACAACTTAAATGTCCTGCATTTACCTGCATATCGAGTTTTTGCTGGCTAAAATCAAATGTATATCGACCAAAAACTTTGTTACAGCCTGTATGACCTGATACTGTTTTGACAGCTGAATTCAAAGAAAGAGTTGGCCACTGTGTAAAGAACTTTGCCTTATGACCACTGATTTGAGTGATCTGCCAATCAATATCTTGAATACCATCGGGACTCACTCTCTTTTTTATAACGGGAGGTTGCACATGATGAACTGTTTTTCTTGTTTGCACTTTTTTTGTATTTTGATCGGGTGCACTTTGACATGCGGCTAATACAAGACTGATTGTGACCAAAATACACTTCAATGATAATTTTCTTGCAATATCAATGCTGTTCTTTTTTTTCAATCGTTGTACATTCATTAAACAACTTCTCCTACTTGAAAAACTCTGTGACATAGTTTAAATCTGTTACCGTTCTTTCAATACATCTGTACAATAATCTTAGTGACTCTCACTAAGCACGTGTTAATATGAAGGATAGAATAGCAATATATCTTGATGATTGGTTTTGCTATGTCGTTTTGTCTTTGTACCTTGTCTAACAAGGATTCTAGGAGCGCTGCCGGATATGACTTCCGCCCCACTCAAAGCCCCAATTAACTGGACCGCTAGCATTACCTTAATTGGTTTACCAATTCTTGCCGCAATAATAATCCCGATTTACGCGTATTATTATGATTTTAGTGTAAGCGCATGGGTAAGCTTATTTTTTCTTTTAGCTCTAAGTAGTATGGGGATTACTGCTGGTTACCACCGCCTGTGGGCTCACCGAGCTTACGAAGCGTCGTTACCGCTTAAAATTCTTTTAATGATCGGTGGAACGTTTGCCGTACAAAATAGTATTTTGTTCTGGGCATCTGGTCACCGTACTCACCATCGACATGTTGATCATGTTGATGAAGATCCATATTCAATTGAGCGTGGTTTTTGGTATGCCCATATGGGTTGGATGATCCGCGATCATTCACCATCTGAGCCTGACTTTAAAAATGCACCTGACTTGCTCAATGATAAATTGGTCATGTTCCAGCATAAATACTACGGTTTACTCGTAGTTGCAGTTCATGTTGGAATTTTAGGTTTAATTGGTTGGGCAACTGGCGATTTATGGGGTGTAGTCCTCTTAGGTGGTCTATTGCGTTTAATCATTAGCCATCAAGTGACTTTCTTTATTAACTCACTATGTCACATGTGGGGTAAACGTCCTTATACAGACGAAAACTCGGCACGTGATAATTTCTGGTTAGCTATCGCCACTTGGGGCGAGGGTTACCACAACTATCACCATATCTTCCAATACGATTATCGTAATGGTGTGAAATGGTGGCAATATGATCCAACAAAATGGTTGATTTGGTCTTGTTCTAAACTTGGTTTAGCTAAAAATTTACGTCGTATTCCAAGCTTTAATATTAAAAAAGCAGAACTAGCGATGAAGTTTAAATATGCCGAGCAAGATCTTGCTATTTATGGTCATGATGTAAATGCTGACATTAGTCAAATGAAGCAACGTATTGCACAAGAATACGAAGCATTTACCCATACTTTAAATGACTGGGCAAAACTTAAAGAACAAGAATTACAAGTGAAAAAAGCAGCAATGGCTGAAAAGATTCATAAAATGGATCATAAGCTTAAAGTTGATTTTCAATTGCTTGAACACCGTCTAAGTCATCACCGTGAATGCTTAGAAACACTTATGCGTAGTGTTAAAAAGAATACCAACGTGGTGTCAGAATAAAATAAATTCTGATCTAAAATAGCTCTTTCGGGAGCTATTTTTATGCCTGCTTTTTAACTATGGTATAGTGAAATTCGCTCTCTCTATTTTGCCAAGCCCATGCAATTTAATCCGCTCTACCCTTCACTTCCTTCTAAATTATTTCATGTTCAGCAACCATCACCTTTACGTGGTGCAAAAGCAGGCCATTTCAATGCCGCTTTAGCAGATGAACTGCAATGGTCAGAAGACGAAAAAAATGCATGGGTTGAAATCTGTAGCGGACAGCGTACTTTCTCTGAATTCCCTTCTCTGGCGATGGTCTATGCTGGCCACCAATTTGGACAATGGGCAGGACAACTCGGTGATGGTCGTGGCTTACTGATTGCACAAATACTCAATACAAAAGGTCAAACCATAGATCTACATCTAAAAGGTGCAGGCCCGACGCCCTATTCAAGAATGGGAGATGGACGCGCAGTGTTGCGTTCTGTTGTGCGCGAATATTTAGCTGGGCATGCATTAAATGCTTTAGGCGTCGCTTCTAGTCACGCAGTAGGTTTTACGACTTCTACTCAAGGGGTACAGCGCGAAAAACTAGAGTTAGGCGCAATGCTGCTCAGAACATCTGAATGTCACATTCGCTTAGGGCATTTCGAATGGATTAATCAGTACGCTCCAGAGTTGCTGCCAGAATTCACTCAAAAATGTATTGAATGGCATTATCTTGAGTGTCTAGAAACTGAGAATCCTATTTTATCCTTTGCCAAAAAGGTAATTGAGCGTACTGCGATCATGATTGCGAAATGGCAATTGGTTGGATTTGCTCATGGCGTGATGAATACCGATAACTTAAATATTACAGGTTCAACACTAGATTTTGGTCCATATGGTTTTATGGAGCGCTTTCGCCCGAACTGGATTAATAACCACTCAGATTATCAAGGTCGTTATACTTATCAAAACCAGCCAAGCATAGGCCATTGGAATTTATGGACTTGGTTAAACAACTTGATTCCACTTGCTGAACCTGAACAAAAAGATCAGTTCAAAGAAGAGTTAGCGCATTGCTTAGAACAATTTGAACCGACTTTTATTGAACATTACACAAGGGGTTTATGTAAAAAAATGGGACTTCCCCATTTTCATAAAGACAGTCTTGATTGTAGTTTTAGTTTTTTAAAAATCTTACAAACTGAACAACTTGACTACACTCAGAGCTTTTTCCGACTTCAAAATAAAGAATACAAAGTTTTACGAGATGATTGTCTTGATATTCGACAATTTGATGAGTTTCTTAGCCAATATCAAAGTATTCGCGAACATCAGGATACAGATGAACTTGATGCGAATATGCAACAAGCCAATCCAGTTTATATCTTACGTAACCATATGGCACAGCGTGCTATTGATGCGGCAGAACGAGATGATTTTAGCGAAGTAGAGCGTTTGTTTAAGCTGCTTGATCAGCCATATACAAGACAACCAGAGCTCGAACAGCCACAAGATTTAGGTCCGTTACCAAGTGACGTACCAGACGTAGCTGTCAGCTGTTCTTCTTAATACTTTAAAAACTAAAACTCTCTTAAATCACTTTAGTAGTGGCTTAAGAGAGTTTTTTAAGCATCAAAGAATAATATATGAAAATCAAACCTATCATTATTTGTACACTTCTCATGATTCCATTGGGAATCGCTTTTTATAAATATGAAAAATATTTACCGACTTTTACATCATCCCATAAAGCTCTTTCAACCGAAGAGATCTTAGAACTCATTAAGACCAAGCCCATCACATCAATTGAAGTATTTAAAAGTCAACGCATACTTCTGCTCAAGAGTAATCAGGACGTGATTCGTCGTTATCCTATCCGTCTTGGCTTTAACCCTGAAGGGCATAAACACTTTGAAAATGATGGTAAAACACCTGAAGGGGTTTATTCGATAGACTGGCGAAACTCACAAAGTGCCTACTATAAATCTTTGCATATCTCCTATCCCGATACGAAAGATATTGCTTATGCCAAGCAACATAATCAACCAACGGGAGGAGATATCATGATTCATGGATCTGTTCCAAAATCCTTTTTATCTATGCCTTTTAGCTCGACTTATATACCACATAAGGATTGGACATTAGGATGTATTGCGGTTAGAAATGCAGATATAGATGAGATTTGGCAATTCGTGCCGAATCATACAAAGATTATAATTTATCCATAAAATCTTTAAAACTATCCACATTTTCTGTGGATAACATTGTGGTTATCCACAGAATAACTTTCGCGAGTGTTTTACTCTTCTGGATATTCGAAGCGGTAACCTACACCATAAACAGCTTGAATCCATTCATGACGGTTACCAGTTTCAGCCGCTTCACTAATTTTTCGGCGCAAGTTTTTGATATGGCTGTCAATTACACGATCGGCAACGTCAAAACTATCTGGATTAATATGATCCAATAATTGTGCACGTGAATATACTTGCCCTACATGCTCTAAAAATAGCTCAAGTAAGCGAAATTCGGTTGGCGTTAAGCTCAATGATTTTTGTTGATACCAAATTCTTTGCTGAGCTTTATCAATGCGAAAAGAATCATTTTGTTCAGGCTCCGCTTTACGCTCTAAACGACGCAGAACAGCTTGTACGCGAGCAACTAACTCTTTTGGGCTAAATGGTTTACATACGTAATCATCAGCGCCCATATTCAGACCTAATACACGGTCAATTTCCTCTGTACGGGCAGTGACCATAATAATTGGTAAATCTGATTGTTCACGAACTTTACGGCAAATAGTCAAACCATCCATTCGTGGAACCATTAAGTCCAGAACCATTAAATTAGGTTTACGTTGTTGGAAACTCGCATAAGCATCTTGACCATCATGAAACATACTTACTTCAAAACCGGCAGCTTCAAGATAATCACGCACTAAATGCGCTAATTCGACTTCATCTTCAACCAACATCACATGTTTCATGAGATATTTTTCCTTTTATATTTAACTCTGCTTTTTAAAAGTGAGCACACAACGTAAACCACCTAGCGGTGAATGTTCAAAACTGAGTGTACCACCAAGCGCCTGCGCAATTTTACAAGACAAAGCCAAGCCTAGCCCTGTTCCACCTGTACTACGCGTACGCGAATCATCTACACGATAGAAACGCTCACCTAAACGGGATAACTGCTCATCATTTAAACCAAATGGACTGTCATCGACATACAAAGTCCACTCCTGCGGAGTTTGAACTGTATGAATATGAATTTTGCCACCTGTTTCTGTGTAACGAATACAATTACTAATTAAATTAACAATAATCTGTTTAAAGCGATCACGGTCTAATAATAACGGAGAACCTGTTCCTTCAACCTGAATTTCGAGACCAGCCTGCTCAAGTTTCGGTTTAAAGTTTTCAATCTCTTGTAATACCACTTCCCATGGATTAACAGAACTCAAATAACACTTGAGTTGCTGGGCATCAGCCTGCGCCAAGTCTGCAAGGTCTTGTGTTAGTTTTTTCAGGCTTGAAACCTGACGCATCATTGCATCCAGATGTTCAGGCGTTGCTTTTCGAATCCCGTCTTGCATGGCTTCAATTTGTGCTTGTAATACAGCCAAAGGTGTTTTTAATTCATGGGAAGTATCTGCTACCCATTGACGGCGTGATTCTTCATGCTTATGTAAAATTTCAGCTAAATGGTTCAATTGCGTCGATAAATCACCTAATTCATCATTTCTTTTAATGACTACCTGATGTTGATAATTTCCTTTCGTTAACTCATTTGTCGCGTTTAATAAACGCTGAATTGGTTTTTTAAAATAAGTCGCCATCAATAACGCCGCAACTAAACTTGATAGTAAAGTTAAAGCATAAATTAAGAGTAAATAGCGCTTTTGATTACTAAAGAAATTAATGCTCAAAGCATCTTCTTTATCTAAAACGGGTTTTAAGCCTAGATATCCGACCACTTGATTGTTTAAGATAATCGGGCGAAATGACATCTGATCTGAAGAAGGCGGTTCGCCCACGACAAACTGGTGCCGTGCATCATACAAAGATAAACGAGAACTTAGCCCCAAACGGTCGGGTAAAGCAATAAAACGCTTCTTACCATTTTGAGTTTCAATATCTTTTAAGCTCCCCCTCTTGGATTTACTTTTATCATCACGTGGGCGAAATTGGTTTGCACTTAAGGGGAATCTTAACCCTTCAAAGGGTTGATATTGAGAGGGTAAATTTTTTTCAAGTGTTCTTAATTCTTCATCACTAAAAATAGTATTTTTATTTGTCGGTGCAACTTGAGGCGCAATATTAATGAGGGCATGTTCATCGAAAGAATGCTGTTGTATCGCAATATCATATTGGCGACGAAGCCACCACTGTGAGAGGCGATCATAATCATCAGGAGCCGCGGTGCCTTCAATTTGTAAAATTTGTGCCTGAATCGCATTTCCCCAATCATGGTATACCCTATAGACATCGCCAAGATTGGTAATAAGGCGATCGAGCTTCTGCATTTCAACGTCAGCCACATATTTGGCAAAGTTCTTTTGCATTGTCCAGTGCAAAACGCTCAAGCTTGCAGTCGCAATAAGCAATGTGGTGAGCAAGACTGTCAAAAATAACCGTAATGCAATGGGAACACGTAGAACGTTCAAAAGCACTCTCTCATTTTTACGCTAAAGGGGTCTGCTAGTACTTCATTTTATAATTGTGACGAAGGCTATTTTCTTGTATTTCTAGGCAAGAGATACAAAGCTTAGTGATCTAAGCAAGTAACTCTTAACGACGAAATACTGAAAAATAGTCCCGTCCTGAAAGGTTATGGCTAAAACTGCCATAATCTTCGTTATGAAGCTTGCCAAGGATATATCATTGCCTGTGCTTCATGCCTCGTTTATGTGGTTTTAGCCTATAACACAATTCATAAAATGAACTACTAACAGACCCGAACATTGTAACTAACAACGAAAAGAAAAACTCTCCATTGTTTCTACATCTTTATTATCTAATCTTTAAGGCATCGGTAAATACAACATTAAAAGGCTTTAAATATGAAAATGACGGCTAAAATCGCATTATTCAGTGCAGCAATTGTAACTATGGGCAGTTTGGCTGCTTGTCAATCAACTCCACAAACGTCTAATTCAGAACACCGTATGATGCAAGATGGCCCACGTGAGGGTCACCACCGTATGAAACATCGTGATTTCACACCTGAGCAAAAAGCAGCATGGGAACAGCACCGTGCAGAACGTCAAGCCCGTTTTGAACAAATCCAAAAAGCGTGTGATGGCAAGGCCAATGGACAGAATATAAATGTGCAATTTGGCGATAAAACAATTGAAGGGACTTGTAACCTTCGCTTTGAACCAAAACGCCCTCAACCACCAGTTAACGCCCCTGCTCCTGCATCCGCTCAAGTAAAATAATTCTAAAAATCATGAAACAAAAGGCGCCTATAGGCGCCTTTTGTTTATACATAACTATTTAAGATTTTGACTATTTGTATCATATAAACATAACCAAAAGTGTTTACACTCAAAGCACTTAGCTAGTTTAAGCATTTTTTTCTTGACTTTGCAGTCACAAAGTAAAGGTCCTGAGGTGCTTGTGCAGTTATGCAAGTTGTTGCACGATGTAATAGTCCAAGGTGCCTCATGGCACATTATCATAGATTAAGATTATAACTCTGGTTTCACCAGTATTGAGGAACCCGATATGCCACAATACAAAGCGCCCTTACGTGATATGCAATTCGTTTTGCATGAATTATTAAATGCTGAAGAACACTATGCAAAATTACCTGATTTCCAAGGTAACGTAAGCCGTGAATTGGTTGATCAATATTTAGAAGCTGCGGCAGACTTTTGTGAAAATGAACTTTCTCCTTTAAACCAAGTTGGCGACCGTGAAGGTTGTACTTGGAATGATGGCGTAGTTACCACTCCAACAGGCTTTAAAGAAGCTTATCAAAAATATATTGAACTTGGCTTTCCGTCTTTATCAGCAGAAGAACAATACGGTGGTCAGGCTTTACCTAACTCTTTAGGTATTGCAATTTCTGAAATGGTTGGTACAGCAAACTGGTCTTGGGGTATGTACCCTGGCTTGTCTCACGGAGCTGTACGTACATTAGAACATCATGGTTCTGATGAACAAAAAAATACTTACTTACCAAACCTTGTTTCAGGTGTTTGGACGGGTACGATGTGCTTAACTGAATCTCATGCAGGTTCGGACTTAGGTATTATCCGCTCTAAAGCAGAACCAAATGCTGACGGTAGCTATGCAATTTCTGGCGAGAAAATCTTTATCTCTGCTGGTGAACATGACATGGCTGAGAACATCATCCATATCGTTCTTGCTCGTTTACCAGGTGCACCGAAAGGTACTAAAGGTATTTCATTATTCATCGTTCCTAAATTCCATGTAAATGCAGATGGAACTGTGGGCGAGCGTAATGCGGTTCGTTGTGGTTCTATCGAACACAAAATGGGTATTCATGGTAACGCGACTTGTGTCATTAACTTTGACCAAGCTAAAGGTTATTTGATCGGACCTGAAAACCGTGGTTTGAACTGTATGTTCACCTTCATGAACACAGCACGTATTGGTACTGCGGTTCAAGGTTTAGCAGCATCTGAATCATCTTTCCAAGGTGCGTTAACTTACGCAAAAGAACGTTTAGCAATGCGTTCGCTTTCTGGTCCTAAAGCTCCAGAAAAAGATGCAGATCCGATTATCGTTCACCCTGCTGTACGTAATATGCTTTTAACTCAAAAAGCATTTGCTGAAGGCGGTCGTGCACTTGTTTACTTACTTGCTCAATACGCTGACATCGTTGAAAAAGGTGAAACAGAAGAAGAGCGTAAGTTTGCTGACAACATCTTGTCTTTATTGACTCCAATTGCAAAAGCATTCTTAACTGAAACTGGTTCTGAGTCTGCTAAGCACGGTGTACAAGTCTTTGGTGGCCATGGTTTCATCTCTGAGCATGGCATGGAGCAAATCGTACGTGATACACGTATTTCATGTTTGTATGAAGGTACAACCGAAATTCAGGCACTTGATTTGTTAGGTCGTAAAGTATTGCAAACTCAAGGTGCAATGCTGAAAGACTTTACCAAAATGGTTCACAAATTTGTTGAAGCAAATAAAGACAACGCTGCCATGAAAGAATTTGTTGAGCCGCTTGCAGCTCTTAACAAAGAATGGGGCGATCTCACCATGCAAATTGGTATGCGCGCAATGCAAAACCCAGATGAAGTAGGTGCTGCTGCTGTAGATTACCTCTACTTCTCAGGTTACATTACTTTAGCGTACCTATGGGCGCGTATGGCACTTGTTGCACAAGAGAAATTAGCAGAAGGTACTACCGATGTTAATTTCTACAACGCAAAAGTAACCACTGCTCGCTTCTACTTCAAGAAAATCTTGCCACGCGTACGTTCTCATGTAGACGTGATTGCAGGTGGTGTAGATCCATTAATGTCATTAGATGCTGAACATTTCGCTTTCTAACCATAGTTAGTTGCGATATGCAATGTTAAAAAACAAAAAAGGACTGCTCAGTTTTGACGGTCCTTTTTTTATAAAATCAATGATAAATTTACACTTTAAATTCCATATCCATTTCGTTTAACAGGATATCTAGCACAGGCCAATGTGCACAAAAAAGGTGAACGATTATGCCAATTTACAATGCTCCTTTAGCTGATATGAAATTCATCTTAAATGATGTATTCAAAGCAGAACAATTTTGGCAGTCTAATGAGAAACTCGCTCATGTAGATGCTGCAACTGCTGAAGCAATTTTAGAAGAAATGGCTAAATTTGCTCAGAACGTGACTCATCCATTAAACCGTACTGGTGATGAAGAAGGCGCTCGCTATGAAAACGGCGAGGTGTTCACACCAGCTGGTTTTAAAGATGCATTTCGTCAATATGCAGAAGGTGGTTGGATTGGCTTAGGTGCCGATGAAGAATGGGGCGGTCAAGGCATGCCAAAAATGCTCACCGTTCTTTCAGATGAAATGTTATTTGCAACTAACCCATCATTTATGCTCTACCCGCTTCTTTCTGTGGGTGCAGGCATGGCTTTAAGCAGCTATGCATCTCAAGAACAAAAAGAAACTTACTTACCTAAGATTTATTCAGGCGAATGGTCAGGCACTATGTGTTTGACAGAACCACATGCAGGTACTGACTTAGGTATTATCAAAACTAAAGCTGAACCTAATGAAGATGGTACTTATAACATCACAGGTACTAAAATCTTTATCACTGGCGGTGACAATGATTTAGCAGAAAACATTATTCATTTGGTACTTGCTAAAACTCCAGATGCGCCTGCTGGTTCACGCGGTATTTCTTTGTTCATCGTACCAAAGTATTTGGTGAACGAAGATGGCTCATTAGGTGAACGCAACCTCGTTGGCCCAGGTTCTATCGAACACAAAATGGGGATTAAAGCATCTGCAACTTGTGTGATGAACTTTGATGCAGCAAAAGGTTACCTCGTTGGTAAAGAAAACGAAGGTCTTGCTGCCATGTTTGTGATGATGAACTACGAACGTTTATCTATGGGTATCCAAGGTTTAGGCGCGTCTGAATTTGCTTATCAAAATGCAGCGCAATATGCGACCGACCGCTTACAAGGTCGTAGTGCAGCTGGTGTTCAATCACCCAATAAACCTGCTGACAGCATTTTAGTCCACGGTGATGTGCGTCGTATGTTGTTAAACGTACGTGCAAACAATGAAGCATCACGTGCTTTTGCAGTCTATGTTGGTCAACAGCTCGATATCACTAAATTCTCAACTGATGCAGAAGCAGTGAAAAAAGCCAATAATCGCGTTGCGCTTTTAACGCCGATTGCTAAAGCTTATCTCACAGATACAGCATTCCAAGCAACTTTAGATGCTCAAATGGTGTTCGGTGGTCACGGTTATATTCGTGAATGGGGTATGGAACAATGTATCCGTGATCTTCGTATTGCTCAAATCTACGAAGGAACGAACGGCGTTCAATCTCAAGATTTAATTGGTCGTAAAACCATTAAATGTGGCGGTGCGTTCATTGCTGAATACATCACTGAAATTCGTGACTTTGCAAATGACTTAGACACCGATTTGAACTTCATTAAAGATGCAACTTTAGATGCTGCAACTGAAATCGAAGCAATCACTCAGTTTATTATTGAACAAGCTGCTGAAAACGTAGACTTCCCGAATGCTGCTGCTGTTGATTATTTGCATGCAGTTGGCTTGCTCAGCTTTGCGTATATGTTTGCGAAAATTGCAGCGGCAGCAAAAGATAAGTCTGGTGACTTCTATCAAAACAAACTTGCTTTAGCTCAATACTTTGCTGATCGTATCTTGCCAGATATTGATGCGCGTATTGCTAAAATTAAAGCTGGTTCTGACTTAATTATGGGCTTCAGTGAAGACTACTTCACGAATCAAGCTTAATATTTTAAATCTAAGAAAACGCCTGAATATTCAGGCGTTTTTTTATTTTGTATTTACTATTTCTATTGGCATAAAATTTGTTTATTTTCTAAGCATACTCATATCAAAAAAAGATCTTACTATGCCTGATCCTCAAAAATACGAGCGAATACTTGACCGTTTTGGTCATTACGCCGTTGAAGCTTTCCACTATTTAGCCCTGTTTATTATTGGATGTATGGTGGCTTGGTCTGCAGCTAATACTGTTTTTGAAATTTTGACCATCAAGAAGTATGCTTCTATTGATGACATTCTATTATTATTTATTTACTTAGAACTTGGAGCAATGGTTGGAATTTACTTTAAAACGAATCATATGCCTGTACGCTTTCTTATTTATGTTGCAATTACAGCATTAACCCGCCTACTCATTTCAGATATCCAACATGACCATAAAGCAGATATGGACCAAGTCATTATTACCGGCTCAATTCTTATTTTAGCTCTGTCTATCTTGGTTGTTCGTTTTGCATCTTGGAATTATCCTTCAGTGATGAAAGAAAAACATGCAAAAACACCAACAACCTTAAAACCCCCTCAGCCTCAAGATGATGAATTAGCATAAAAAAAGGCCTCAATATTGAGGCCTTTTATATATTCTATATTTCAAAATTAACGAACACGATAAACTTGGTGGTGTGAATCAACTAACAAATATTGATTCGGTGTCTTCACCCAGTGATATCCACGTGGTGGCTCATATAAACGATGTGCACGCCAGTCCGAAACAAAATAACGATTATCACGGTATTCTACAGGCATACGATCACCACGTTTAAATGCTGCATATCTATCATAATGTTTGCCACGGTCCGAATTTGACCAACCAGGTGCTCTATGATCATCACGGTGGTCGTAACGCTGTTCATAATGTCGATTATCTCTACCGTGATAATCATCCCAGCGATTATTTGAATCCGCCATCGCAGTAGCAGATATACCTAACATTAAAGTTGAAAGTACAAGAACGATTGGCTTTTTCATGGTGTATCTCTTTTGTCTTGATATAGAGCTAGATTAAAAGAGAGTCAAGGAGAAACCATGAATAAAACAGCTTTGATTGATATTGTTTGTAATGACTATAAAGAAAATATGAAGAATCTGTATCTGTGCTACCATTACCATTTTTCAAACTAGGTCAATTGCTGTGTCTGAAATCAGTTTTGAACGTCTTCATCAATTTTTTTGCAAAGTTCCAACCGTACAAGAAGCCCGTATCATGGCTCATGGAGCAGATGGCGAACATGCTTGGTGGTTTAAGTTCAGCATTGATGTGGAACATCCGCTGGCATGGCAAACAGTTCAAGAATTAGGACATGTTTTAAACTACCTATCGACAAATGAACGTTTACCGACTTTATTCTTCCCTGTTTCTCCACCGCCTTATATGAATGGTGAAGCAAAAGATTTTTTATCGTGGATTATTCAGTGTAATCATCCTGAATTTAGCCCAGATGTGGTCTGTGACTGGCTTGAGGCACGTTTACCAAATCCTGTAGATGATGAGTCGCAATGGAAAATTAAGACTGATTTGAGTGAATTGGAAAAGTTAGATGATAAGACTTTGGATCAGTTGATTCCTCCAGCGCCTTAAATCGGCCTTATGGCACAGCCTTTACTTACAGTGATGTTCTAATGTCTTTTGTATAGGCTAATGCCTCACTTTTGAGAGGTCAAAAGTGACAAAAACCTTTGTTTCACTGATGTTGCTTCCCTGCAACACAGTGAAACGGCGACATCCATGTCGCCAATCACTTTGCCAATTTTGTACAAAATTCTGGCAACGAATAAGTTGCAAGTTTAGAAGCAAACTAATTAAGACTCCGTCGTGAACATATAGCCTCAACGTTTATATAAAAAATAGAATTAGAAAGTCGACAACCCTGACCATTCCATAAAACGATAAATCCAATACTTCACTTTAGACTCATCTGCATACTTCGCGTAATCCACGCTCATCTGTTTATCTTGTAGGTTTGACCACGAGGTATTGAAGTAATCTTGCGCATCTTTAAAAACTTGATCTTGAACATTACCCACAACCAACATATCTGTTTCAAGGTTGTAATTTTTTAAATTACGAGCAGTGAAATTAGCAGATCCCACAATTAATTCAGCGTGTTGGGCGTTATATTTCAAAATCATTTTGCTATGGTTTTGCTCACCATGTGTGTCACACCAACGGATTGGAATTCCCGCAGCATGTAACTCTGAGGCAACCTGACGGTTAGGAATACCATTCTTTTGTCGGCCAAACGCATCTTTATTTGGATCAAGCAAAACTCGAACAATAACACCTCTTTCTTGAGCGCTTTTTAGAGCTTGAATAATCTTACGTTCAGATAAATAGAACATACTTAAATCAAGATGCTCTTTAGGCTTAGCCGAGTTAATCAATTTCAGTACAGATTGATAAATCGCCCCTTCAGTTAACACCTGAACTTGAGGTTTGGTTACGTCTTTTTCAAATTCACCTAAAATGAGCGATGGAGAGCTACTGCCTGACATTTGCGCAACGGCTGCTTCTGTCTGGAGAACATCAGTAGCTGTAGTTCCTGTTACAACTAATGCCACATTAGAGTGTCTAGAACTACCATCGTGTGGATTTGCTGAAGTCACCAGTGACTTCCAACCTGTATCAGTATCAACAACTAATGTCTTACGATGATTCGCCTTAAAGTTAAATAAGTTCAAATAGCTACGCAGTGTAATTTTTTCATCACCAAACGGATTTGGTAACCAGCCTTTTTCAGGATTGTTTCCAACACTCTGACAACAAATATACCAAAAACCTGACCAAAGTGGATTAGAAGCACGTAAAGGGCCTAAATTGGTTTCAATCACATCAACACCCGATTGACGTAACTGACGGTAATGTTCCGGGCTTAATCCACCATATACCGAGTTGATCGGATCAGTAATTAATACAATCTGAATTTGGCGATTTTGTCTTTTTTTACTTACCAATGCATTGGTTAACTCTTGCATGAGTGGTCTTTGCTTTATTTTTGAATCACCCACCTCTGAATTAAACAAAAACATATCCACCACAATTGTAGTTTTTGCCTCATCAATCATTCTCAAGATTTCATCAAAGATGTGCTGATCAACCTGTTGCTGTCCTTTTGCATCAAGGTAGGTTTTATCTGCTAAAAATTTAACATCGGCATGTCTAAGCTTGCCACTAAAGTTAATTCCTTGTGGCAATGGTTTTACTGTGTGGTAAATTGCTGATGCAAGATATGCAATAGCAACAACGCAAAGTAATATCGCCATATAACGACGCCCTGACCAATTTATTTTTTGATGAATTCGCTGAAAAATACGCATAAAAAAGACCTAACTTGATAGGTTCAAATTAGGTCTTTTAGCTTGATTTTTCAAGTTTAGTTTCGTGTTAGTCCTTAGAAACTAAAGTTCACCCCTACCGTAAAATTACGTCCGACTTGGGGAACATTTGCAAGGAAAGATTCATGTTGATAAATTTTGCTATCTAACAAGTTATTCGCATTTAGGAACACACGATAATCGCCAACGTTGCCATATTTTCCGTTATAACCAACACCTAAGTTCACCATGTTATAACTTTGTCCTTTGGTTTCATAATTAGCAATATCATCCTGTTTAAACACATGATAATACTCAGCAGAACCATCCCAACCATCGCCAAAATCTGCTTTGACTTTAGTACCTAAACGTCCACCAGGAATACGTGGCGCATTTTCATTATCAATTTTTCCGCGAACATAGTCACCAAATAACCCTAGATTATATACAGGTGAAATTTGATAACTTAAGTCAGCATCAACACCATAAAATTTCGCTGCATCTTGACTATATTGAATGAGGCGGAAGCCCTTGTATTCATCCAAAGTATTGGCATAAATGAAATTATCAAAACGGTTATGGAACACGCTTACGTTATATTTCAAGAGATCATTATCAAAGTGCAAACCCAACTCAACATTATTTGAGCGTTCTTTTTTCAGGTTATCATTACCCAATTCATAGGTATTGGTCGCCATATGAACACCGTCTGAATATAGCTCTTGAGCAAATGGCAAACGCTCTTGATGTGATGTTGTAAATGACAATTTGTATTGTGGAATAAATTCCCAGCTCGCTGTACCAGCAACCGAATATCCGGTACCCGTGTAATTTTTTTGATCTGACTCAATGTCGATGGTTTGATGATCAATACGTGAAGAAACTGCAAGATTGACGTTATTGATTTGTTTTTGTTGCAAACCAAATACGCTATAACGCTGGGTTTTACTTGGGTCCATGATGGACTCATCACCAACAATATTTAGTTTTTGTTGGGTATATTGCGCCCCAACTTGCCCTGTCCAACCAGCCCAAGCATTATTTTCTAATGTAACTCGGCTATCTATACCTTTGCTTTTAAAGGTTGTTCCAACATCACTGCCATGCATTTCTTCATGTTGATAATCGGTATAACTTGCTTGCGCTGCAATTTTAGCAAAACCTGCAAACGGGTCTTTTAACTCACCTTTTAAGTCATAACGCTTTTCTTTAAGATTAATCCATGAAGCATCATGTTCGTGATCATGCCCATGATCGGCTGATGGGTCACCAGTTCCACACACGAGATGCAAACCATCACGCCCACAAGAACTAAAAAGCTCATTATCAGCAGGAATACCATATTGATCGTGGCGCTGACTAAATGATGCACCGATAAACCCACGGTCCCCAATCCAAGACAGTCCAGCATTATAATTTTTAGAGTCGGCAAAAGTGCTATCCTGACGACGCTCATCTGTTTGTAAATCTTTAGGCAAGATATAGTCATTGGCATCGCGCTTTAAACCACCAACACGTAGCGCAACATGATCACCTAAACCAACTGTCGCCTGCCCTGAATAAAGTAACTCATCACTACCAGTGTTATAACGAACACCAGCTTTCCCTTGATAACCCTTGTCTGGCATGCTGGTTGGGATTTTGTCATCAACCACATTCACCAGTCCCCCAACTGAACCTGCACCATATAATAATGCTTCAGGACCATTTAAAATCTGAATATCTTGTGCAGAGTTTGGATCAACCGTAACTGCATGATCTGGCGATACAGATGAAACATCCATTACATCGCCACCATTTTGTACAATCTTGACTCGTGTACCATCTTGACCACGAATTACAGGACGACTCACCCCTCCTGTATATTGAGCTGAATAGACCCCTGCCTGACCATTTAAAGCATTACCAATACTGGTTGCCCCTTCTGCCAAAGACCTGTTGTTAGTTGGTGCTGTAGGTTCGGCTTTAATCTTAATTGTTGCCAATTCGGCAGGTTTCTCTTCCTTCGTATTTGTATCATCTGCTGCCATCACTTGCTGAATAGAAAATGATAATAAAGAGAGAACAAAAAGCTGTGTTTTGAGCTGCATAGTCAATGACCCATATTTTTTTGTTATATTATAACATTTCAACCTTTTTGCAATAAAAAACATTTCTGTTTAGATGATTCGTTAGACTGGTCAATTAAATGATGTGAGTAATTTTTGATTTCCAATGCCTTTTACAATTTCTCATGCAGTTATCGCCCCGCCCATTGCTAAATTAAGCCAAAACACTTTACCGATTGCTGCTTTGGCAATTGGGAGTATGACACCCGATCTTTACCGCTTATTTACAGTTCAGTCCAGCATGCTGACTCATCAATGGAAAGGTCTACTCTACCCAAACCTTGCATTAGGTTTATTGTTTTGTGTCATTTGGTATTTACTTTATCGGCCTGTTGTTTACCGTTTTTTTGGTATTCAGCATGATTTGAAATTAGACTCTTTTAAACGTTTTATCCAGTTTTTTATTGGAATTATATTCGCGCTCATTATCGGTATTGCCACTCATCTCATTTGGGATGGTCTTACCCACTCTGACTTTAGAACTTTTATATTCCAAGAATTTTTATCACAAACCGTTCATTTATTTGGTTATCCATATCCATTACATCGTCTTCTTCAACTCGGTTCCTCTGCTCTTGCATTACCGTTTTTAGGCTGGATGAGTATTCATTACTACCAAGGCCATAAACAACATTGGAAAGTAAGTACAAAAATTAAAATTTTTGCATGGTCTCTGTTTATTCTATCTACAGTCTTAGGCTTATTTTCATTTTGGGATTATGCCCGCTACATTCCCCATGAGGTTTGGCATGCTGATACCTATTATTTTACAGGCCGCTCTATTAATGAGTTTATGCAGGGTTGGTTAAGTAGCTTTAGCTTAGGATGCTTATTATTCTTGTTTTTAGATCGGCAACAAAGAATGGGATGAATCAGAAAATTTGCTGCCAAATTGCTCATTTTCAGGTTAATTTCTGCGGTTTTTTGATCTACTTCTTGTGACAAACCATGCAACAAGGCATAATCGAAAACTTATTTTTTTTGACGGTGCGCGGTTTACGCATCCGTCTTTTCAGCCAATATAGTTTGGATAATCTTCATTATGATGCGAACTCATTACTGTGGCTCTTTAACTGAAGCCCAAATCGACCAAACCGTTACACTATGCGGTTGGGTACATCGTCGCCGTGACCATGGCGGTGTTATTTTCCTTGATATGCGTGACCGTGATGGTCTCGTTCAAGTGGTTATTGACCCGGATACTCCAGAAGCATTTGCAACTGCAGATAAAGCACGTTCTGAATATGTATTAAAAATTACAGGTCGTGTTCGTCGCCGTTATGAAGGTACTGAAAATGCCAATATGGTGAGTGGTCAAATTGAAGTTTTGGGTAAAGACATCGAAGTTCTTGCCGCTTCAGAAACACCTCCATTCCCGTTAAATGATGAAAATACCAATATTTCTGAAGAAATTCGTTTGAAATATCGTTTCTTAGATATTCGTCGTCCTGAAATGTTGGATCGTTTACGCTTCCGTTCTAAATTGACCAATCTTATTCGTAACTATTTCGAAGATAATGGTTTCTTAGACGTTGAAACACCTATTTTGACACGTGCAACACCTGAAGGTGCGCGTGACTACTTAGTACCAAGTCGTGTACAAAATGGCAGTTTCTATGCACTTCCACAATCACCACAATTATTCAAACAATTGTTGATGGTGGGTGGTATTGATCGTTACTACCAAATCGCGAAATGTTTCCGTGACGAAGACTTACGTGCTGATCGTCAACCAGAATTTACTCAAATCGACGTTGAAACATCGTTCATGAGTGACGATGACATTATGGACTTAATGGAAGTCCTGACTGTGAAGATGTTCGATGAACTTCTTGGCGTTAAATTCGATAAATTCCAACGTATGACTTACGCAGATGCAATGCGTGACTATGCATCAGACAAACCTGATATGCGTATTCCGTTGAAACTCGTTGACGTTGCTGACTTAATGCAAGAAGTTGAGTTCAAAGTATTTGCTGGTCCTGCAAAAGATCCTAAAGGTCGTATTGTTGCCTTACGTGTTCCAGGCGCAGCATCATTGCCACGTAGTGCAATTGATGAATACACCAAATTCGTTGGCATCTATGGTGCAAAAGGTTTAGCTTACATCAAAGTTAATGAACTCGCTAAAGGAATTGAAGGTCTTCAATCTCCAATCGTGAAATTCATTGAACCGATCGTACTTGAACTATTGGCACGTGTTGGTGCGCAAGATGGCGATATCGTATTCTTCGGTGCTGATAAAGCTAAAGTTGTAAATGATGCAATGGGTGCTCTTCGTGTGAAGATTGGCCATGATTTGAATCTTTCAACTTGTGAGTGGGCTCCACTTTGGGTTGTTGACTTCCCAATGTTTGAAGAAACTGACGATGGCAAATGGACTTCTGTTCACCATCCATTCACTCTACCAAAATCAAGCGTAGAAGAAGTGAAGAGCAATCCAGGTGAAGCACTTTCTGTTGCTTACGACATGGTATTGAACGGTACTGAAGTTGGTGGTGGCTCTCTACGTATTTATACATTAGAAATGCAAAAAGCGATTTTTGAAGCGCTTGGTATTTCTGATGAAGAAGCAGAAGAGAAATTCAGCTTCCTACTTAACGCACTTCGTTACGGCGCTCCTCCTCACGGTGGTTTGGCATTTGGTCTTGACCGTTTAGTAATGTTAATGACTGGCGCGACTTCTATTCGTGATGTTATTGCATTCCCTAAAACGAAAACTGCTGAATGTCCACTTACTCAAGCTCCTGCTCCTGTTGAAGCAAATCAGCTTCGTGACTTGGGCATCCGCTTACGTGAAAAGCCAAAAGCTGAAGAATCTAAATAATTTTTTAGATTTTCAAATTAAAAAACCCTGCTTATGCAGGGTTTTTTATTAATTAATTTTCAAATTTTAATGAGATACTTCTTTTTCAAAACTTGAGAGCTTTTTAAATTTTTGATCAAAAATTTGAATAATTTCTGTTTTAAGCTTTTCAAAATCGACCACATGTTCATCGTCATTTAGACAAATTTGTGGAAGCCTTTCATTCTTAATAACATTATTAATTTCAGGAAGATTTTGTAGCCTTAAGTTAAAGTTTTGACCACGTTCAAATATATTTACAGGATAAAAACGGGATGAGCACAATTGCCACAACCGAAAAAGATACTGATTAACGTCTAAAGGCTGTCTAAATCGATGACTTGATACTTCTTTTAAATAAGCTTCTTCAATTTTCCAAACCTCTTCAAATACAGATTTCAAAAAAGGTTGAGGCAAATGAGTACTATAGAAACTTGAAAATTTTCGATTATATAAACTTAAGAAATTTCCCCAATTATTGCTCATAGAATAGCGATGATTAAAAAGAGCATAAGGATTGTTTTTAAACAATTTTCTTTTATCAAAATGTTTATTGATAATCGCAACATCAGTTAGAGCAACCGCACCTAGAAAGTTTTCCTCACCTACGACCATAAGTGGCTGCAAACGTACACCATCACAAGGTAAACCATTTTTAAAGAAAAACTCAGGCTCTAAAGGCCTATTGATAAAGGTATCATCATTAAAATAAACGAAATGCTCTGCTAATCCCTCAATTTTATGAATATTAATTTCGATAGCATGTGAGTTAAATGTCGGTAAACAGTTTGATTCCATGATTTGATCGTGTGTGACCAAATTCAATTTAGGATGATTTTTGACTAAAAATTCAGGAAAATGCCCACAAGTGACTAAATGAATTTTTCGTACCCAAGGACAAAATTTCTCAACAGATCTAAACCAGTAATGAAGATTATTCCAGTCACGATAACGGCACTCATTAACGAGTTCAGTCATCTGTAAATTTGCTTCTTTAGATTTATAATATATGTATTGTTGCTGCCATTTAGTATCAGTTGAGTCTACCCAAATCAGTACAAAATCAATAGGCTGCATTAGTCTCCCCAAGCCAAAATCAACAAGGTAATGAAAGTATTAGTAAACAAAAGGGATTTTACTATCGATTAATGTTAATAAAAATTCACAATTCATTCATATTTTTATTTTTTCTAAATAATTTCGTTAATTCATACTCTATTGAGATGAAAGTGGGCAAATGGCATAATATCACTACTTTTTCTCCCTTGGTGATTCATTATGGCAATGCGCCCTGATGTACGTCGACATGCTTTAATCGTAATTGTATTCTCTCTTGCGCAATGGTTTTTCATGCGCTATATCCTTGCAAATGAATTATTTAACATCACTACAAATCAACGTATTCTTTATTTCTGCGTAAGTAGCTTAGCAGGTGCATTGCTTATTTTTGTTGCGCTGATTTATATGGTTTTAAAAGGAAATGCGGATAAAAATTAATATCCGCTTTCCCTCATCAAATTTAGATAATCCTAAAATTTATTTCCCAATATAGTTATCGCATAACTGTATCAATTCCGGATGTCTATCATGCTGATGGACAATAGGAATGATCTTTTGATTACGATTGATAATAAGACCTTGGTCATTAATCGTAATTTGATCTATTGGATACAATCCAAGAGTTACAATAATAGACTCAAATGGCTGACAGCGAGTTACATCAGCTAAATTATTGGTAATTAATAGTTTATTGTGCATTGCCTGATCATAGATTCTTTCAGACATTTTTTGATATGGCTGTTTGCAGAACTCTTCAATCATTTTATTGATATAGACTTTAATCGAGTTCATATCCCCAATTGTGACGCCTGAGCACGAAACCGGCTCATCTTTTGCACTATTATAAAAACCATCTCCATATGCATCGATAATCCATTTTTGATTATATTGCTCAGTACCTATCGTATAATCTGGATTTTCCATACCTACGAAGAGCCCTCTGCCGAGGTCCTTAAACGGATTATCCTGAAAAAAAACATCTCGCACATCGCTGAGAAGCACATGTGAAGCATCAGGATGACTTTCTACAACTTCTTTATATTCAAAAAAGCGACTCACATGCGGATAGCCTGTGATTTTAAGGGCTTTTATTTTTGAATCAGGAACTGCTTCATTAACAGTTAATCCAATAATTTTTTTAAGAATATTTTTTATAAACTTAAACTTATAAATACCTGAGTATTTTGACTTTGATTTAAATTTCCCAATAGTTGAAACTTTAAATTCAATTTTAAAATTTTTGATATCTGAAAATGCATTAACAAACTCTGGCATTTGCTCTTTATAGATAATTAAAGTCAAAATGCCATCAAAGTCTGTCTTTTCCAAAGAATATACAAAAGAAGAAATGAGATCAGCACTGTACCCAGTTGCTGACCCGATAATAATATTTTTTTGCTTAGTCATAAAATTAGTAAGAAAATCTAAAAAAACGACTAAATTATATATTTATTAAGTATATATTTCTTTAGTTTAACTCTTAGGTAACGTAACAAATCACCATCATCTTGTGAAATAGGTGTAATTAAACTTCTTTCCTTTTCTAAATAACTTAACGCATCATTATTTTCGATGATTGGGTGGTCGAATAAAAAGCTGACATAAAAACTGAAATCACCTCGTCCAACAAGGTCTTGCCAGTGATCATAAATTTTTATCGGCTGATGATAATCAACCAACATTTGTGCCATTTTACGATCTACAACATAGGCATACGCATACGCTAGTTTTTCGAGATAGTCGTAATCAACTTTTAGAATTTTTTGGTTATACAACTCTTCGGGTAAAAACTTTCCTCGAACACGATTGCATATTTTCATTTGAATACCGCCCAAGCTTAGGAAAAAGCACGGACCTAGATTCAAAGAACTAATATGTTTTTCTAAGTCTTGGAAATCAATTTCAAAACGTTCGATCACATCATCTTCAAAAATAATTGCATATTCTTCATCGGAGTTTAAAAAATCTTTTAGTGCAGCAATATGAGACATGGCACAACCAAGCTCGCCAGGCGTCATCGGTTTTTTCTTGCCTGCTACACCTTGTTGAAAATATTCACTGACGCTTAAATTTTTACCGATTACCCCAAACTGCTTAAATTCATCGCGATATTTGTAAAATGTTGCTTGAGAGTACAACTTTTTTAAACGTTCACTATTAGCAGATTCAATACTGATTAAATATTTTTTCATTTCATTCAAATGTTAAAATGAGTCAGGGATAGTCTATCTAATTATAGTTATATCGAGTGTAAAATTTAATGCTAAATCGCCTGATTCAAAAAAAATGGTACAAATACCAACAAGCAAAAAAAGCAAAATCTTTTGACTCTCATTGGTATATGCGTTTTGGCTGGTTAGAACAACCATTTACAACACTTGAGCAATTAGATTCTCTCTTTGAGATCCACTCCCCTAAAAAGTTTACATTTGCAGATAGCTTTTATGCTTATGAAAATGGTCGTCATTTCATTTTTTTTGAAGAAGTTGATGACAAACATCCTGTGGGTTTTCTTTCAGTCTTGGAGGTTTTTAAAGATGGCACCTACACACCACCTGAGACTATTTTAAAACTCGACTATCACCTTTCTTATCCTTGTATATTTAAAGTAAAAGATACTTGGTACATGATTCCAGAGACCTCTGCCAACAAAACGATTGAGCTTTGGAAATGCGCTGAATTTCCACTGAAATGGGAAAAGCATTCGAATCTTATTGAAAATATCGAAGCAGTCGACAGCACACCTTTTTATCATGAAGGCTTATGGTATCTTTTTACTTCAACGCGGCGTGATTGTAAGAAATTTGGTGATCGTTTAGATCTATTCTTTACCGAAGATATTTTAAATCCGAACTGGCAAGAGCACCCAATGAACCCAGTGTGCCGAGGCAGTCAGCAGTTTCGTATGGCGGGTAAACCTTTTATTTATAAAGGCCAACTGGTTCGACCAAGCCAAGATTCTTTAAAACGTTATGGCGGCAATATCGAATTAAAGGCAATTACTCAGCTTAGCCCGACAGCTTACGAAGAAAAGTTACTAGAAGTGGTTTTGCCAGACTGGAATCAGGCTGATGATGGTTGCCATACCATTAATGTCGAAGATAACTTCGTGGTACTTGATGCCATCCGCCTTACGCCAAAAAATAATTAAGTTTTCAGCAGGCCTTTATAAATATTAAGCGTCTGCTCAGCCATGGCTGGTACAGTCAGTTCAGCCTTGGCTTTTGCATATAAAGGTCTAAAGTCTTTTTGAGCCTCAGGTTGAAGCGCACATTTAATCGCTTTTGCTAAACCTTGCGCATCTCCAATTTGTGACAGATATTGCTCTGGCAACCACTCAATCACACCGTTCACTTTGGTTGAAGCCATTGCTTTATCAGCCTGTAAAGCTTCGACCATAACAAGTGGAAAACCTTCACGATCTGATGACAAAACCACGATATCTGCTAATTGCACCAGATCTCGAGCATCCGTTCTAAACCCAAGAAAAGCGACCCGATCTTGCATGTTTAATTCACTGACTTGTTTTTCTATACTTGCTCGAAGTGAACCATCACCAATAATCCATAAATTGGCATCAATCTGTTGCATCGACTCAATCAGTAAACTGATATTTTTTACTGGCTCTAGACGTCCAATACACATAACAACTTTTTTGCTTGTGTCTAGCTCAGCAAAATCTTTTTGAATCGATTGAAGTAACTTTTCTTTATTTTCAATTGTAAGTACGGGTTGAGGATAGACCCCATTATAAACCACATGTGCTTTAGACTCAGGCATGCCTTGCGTGAGTGCTTGGCTCACGGCAATAACCGCATCACCGGCTAAATAAGCAGATTTATTCTTTTTAGTACCATGTACTGTTGTCACAAATTTTGGGCCAGATAAAAATGGCTTGATGCGGGCAATCAGCTCAGCTGCCTTTCCTGCTTGTGCATGAACAATAGCGGGCTGAATTTGCTGAATGAGATTTTTAAGTTGCCAGAGTAAAAAAATATTCCAACGGCTACGTGCAAAATCAACCGTATGAAAATGTACTTGTTGGCTAAATTTGTCTAGATAGCAAGGATGTGCAATCACATGTACTTCATGGTTTAAAGCAAGCTCATTAACAAGATTAAAAGTGTGCTGCTCTAAACCACCTATTCCACCACTAGTCGCCAATACCTGAACAATTTTCATAGCTTGCCTACTTATTTTTTATCTTTATTCATGGTCTGTTCAAATAGTTTCGCTTCTTTTAAAAAAGCATAAAACGCATTAATCATACTATTTACGAAACCACGCCAACCATTTAAGAAACTACGGCGAATAAAATAAGACTTCATAAAAGTCACTGGCATCACCAAAACCAATTTTGCAACACTTGGAGACTTTCCTTTTTGGAATTTCTCTAATGCTTTTAGGTTGGAATACTGGTTATTTTTTTCGACTTTAACGAAAATGCTCGACTCGCCATAATGATAAATATCATGTTGAGCGCGCTGAGACTCACCATCCACAATCACATTTTCATGGACTTTATTGGCAAGATCATAATGCCCTTTAGACTTGCGAAAAAAACGCACCTTTGCATGTTTTTTAGTATGTTTGCTGTTGGGAACACCTAAAAACACATCATTAATCGGTGTGATTAATGCATCAAGTTGGTTCAGTTGAATAGTCTCAACAATTTCTTGTTTTAACTCGTTAGATAAGACTTCATCGCCATCTAAATTGAGTACCCAATCATTTCTGCATTTTGCTAAAGCCAAACTTTTTTGCCCAGCATAACCTTGCCAATCTTGATGAGAAATCTGCGTATTTTCAAAATGCTGTGCAATTTCATAAGTATTATCAGTACTGCCAGAGTCTAAAATAATAACTTCATCAAACTCACTTACACTTTGCAAAGTTCGCTCTAACCAAGCGCCACAATTTAAAGTGACAATATAGACACTACATGGAATTTTATTCATAACTTATAACGTCCTTTAGCAAGGGCGATACGCATCTGTAAAGCATTCATGGCACCATGCGTGCTGACACGTGGAATATTAAATTGATTAACAGCTTCGTAAGCTTCGATTTTTTTACGAGTCGATACGGCGTTTTTAAAGCCAATCTCTTGAGCCATTTTCTGGTGTTTTTCGTTAAATCGACCAAATGGATAAGCAAAGCTCGGGCACTTTCCAACTAATGCTTCAACATCTTGCTTAGACTGAAGCATTTCATCGTAAGCAGTTTGATCATCAAGTTTAAGTAAGTTCACATGATGTTGTGTGTGTGCACCAAATTCAATCAAACCAGAATTCGCCATTTCATGGATTTGCTCATGAGTTAACTTTTCAATTCCTTCAATTTGCGTTGCCAAATAAATGGTTGCCTTTGCATTATATTTTTTAAGTAATGGATAGGCATAAAGATAATTATCCATAAAGCCATCATCAAAACTTAAAGCAACGACATTTTTTTGATTACGATATTGTTCAAGCTCAGAGACAAAACAGAAGATAGCCCCTTTACGTGTCAACAACTGTAAGAGTTGTTCAAACTTTTCAGGAGGCATGTTCATACCAGAAGCTGCATCTTTAGGGGTAACCTGATGTAGCATCACAATGCGTGGTAGTTTTTTCGAACGAAACGGAAGCCAGAAAGTATAATTACCCAACACATATAACAGTGCAGCAAGTGCTAGTAGGCCTACCGCAACGTACAAAAACCACATCATGCATAAACCTCATGTGACCATTCATAATCTTCTGAAAGGGGCTGCTTAAATGTCACTTCAACCATAAATTGGGTGATGCGTTTAGCATTGAAAGACCTACGCGTTTTCTCCCAACCCTCTTTCGCTATTTTTTCAGCCTGATCTGGGTTTTGATCAAAGAATTGGATCTTCTTGGCCAAGTCAAACTGATCATCAAAGTAAACCACTTCCTGTTCGGTGTAGAGCTTCTCAAATCCCGGAATTCTTGGGCTAAAAGTCAATAAACCATTACCGGTCAGTTGTACAATACGGTCAGAACTATACAGAGTTACATCATTACGGCGTGAGTAATTAAGTCCCATTTTTGTTTCAGATAGAACTTTATAATACGCTTTACCGTAAACACCTAGTTGCTCAAAACAACCATAATATTGATAGTTCACATGGCCTTTTTGCAATGCATCTGCTAAATCCTTTAAGAACTTCTCACGCTCAGGTTCTTTATAGACTACGCCACAAAAAATAAAGGTCTTATCTGTGTTAACGTTTGAAAATTGCTGTAGTGTTTCTACATTACGATGACCCACATTTGGCAGATAGGCTACACTTAAATGCGGCTGTTTTAATTTTTGTAGATATTCGCCACCAGTTGTACAGAAAATAGCATCCAAATACGGCGAGAATGCTTTAACAAAGTCGAGTTTGCTTTCGAGATAAAGCGGATCAACATACCAAAATGCAATTTTAGTATTTGGATAAGATTCCTTAATCTGTCTGAGAACATCTGGACTCATTAAATCACTATGCCCGATGAGTACCAAATCAGGTTCAATGTTATTAACGACTTTTAAGACTTCTTTATTGGCCCAATTGGCACCCAGTTTTTTTGTTTTAAAAATGGTACCCATTCGAGCCATATCACGAAAACTAAAATCATAAACGAAATGGCCATTTTCAATTAATCCGGCAGAAATTTTACGGTCTGTGCAGTAAAAATGCGCGCCTTGTTTATTAAAGCCAAAATTTGCGATATGCAATATTTTCATTCTAAACTCTACAATTCCATCAATTCTGGAGATCAATCGAAATATTATATCATGCCTTATTTTATGTAGACCCTGTTATCAAAATATAGGATGATATCGCGCTTTTACACTTGGAATAGCTTGACGTGATTTTTCGACTCAAGACAGGAAAGCTATGGTTCTTTCTTTATTGCTTTATGCTCCTTGTTCCATCGTGCATTATTTCTGGTGATGGCTTTTTCAAGGCTTTGTATCCGCTTATTTTTTTCGTTTTTTTAATTTATCATTACCGCCGTTTTTTCTGGTTTAGCTTACCTATTTATCTCTTAAGCCCTTTTGCACTTTATTACGAAATTACTTATAACGCTCCAACTGAAATTTCAGTATGGCTCACAATTCTGGGAAGCTCTACGACTGAAGGTAAAGTTTATTTATCGACATTAGATTTTCCTTTAGCAATTGGTTTGATTATTGCGTATATCATTCCTCTAGTTTTCTTTTATTATTTTATTCCAAATCAAAGACTAAAAACCCCAATATGGTTACGTATTTTAGCCTTATGTCTTATTTTTTCACCCATTCAACGCTACTTTAAAGCACCTGACCCTGATCAAGGGTTTCTAAATATATATCGTCATTTTAAACAATCTTATCCTTTAAATTTACTTCTTGGTTTACCTGCAGCGAGCCTTGAGGTAGAGCGTGTAAAAGACTTCATCGCAACACAAAATAAGATTGAATGCACGCAAGTCAAGGAAACTCGTCCTACCACTACGGTACTGGTTATTGGTGAAAGTGCACGTCGTGACCGTTTAAGTTTATTTGGCTATGCAAAAAACAATACGACACCTTATCTGGCAAAATACAAACAAGATTTATGGTTATTTAATAATGCGATTTCAGGTTCTTATATGACCAGTAAGTCTGTACCCGCTTTATTAACAGGAAAGCTAAACGGTACTGATAATTTAAGCCCTTCTGTTGTAAATGCTTTCAATGCAGCAGGCTACAAAACTTATTGGTTTAGTGCTCAATCTCAATATGGAGAATATGATTCTCTTGTTTCAGCCTATGCTTCTTCTGCTCAAGAAGCCCATTTTTTGACGCAACACTCATATTCAGCATCACTAGAAACTCATTACGACGAAGAGCTACTTAAATCACTTGACCGAGCATTAGCAGAGAAAACACCACATAAATTCATCGTGTTGCATCTCTATGGTTCACATGCAGATTTTACGAAACGCTATCCACCGCAATTTAATAAATTTAAAGATACTTACGACAATACCGTACTTTATACGGACTACCTGCTCAATGAAGTCATTCAAAAATTAAAAGCAACCAATGTAGATGCCAATTTAGTTTATACATCTGACCATGGACTGAATCTTGGAGAATGTAAAGAAAATAGCTCACTGCATTTAGATATGAAAAATAATTTTGATGTTCCTTTAATTATGTGGAGTTCAAACTCATGGAAACAACACAATCCACAGATGGCTAGCATTCTTTCGCAAGAACAAAGTAGCGCAATTAGCTCAATTAATATATTACCTACACTCTTAGATATGAGAGGTATTCACTGTAAAAACATTTCTCAAGAGAAATCGTTATTTAATTCAAAATACAAAACATATCCAAGAGAAGTTTTAGCAACATCAGAAAAGGTCGACTATGATACAGGTCACGATGATAGCCAATGTCATTTAGTTAACTGATTTACAACCCGATTTGCTTCTTGCAAGACCTGTCCTTCAGGAAGCAAATTTATATCAGATACATTTGCTATAAAATTTTTCTCTAGTAACACGTCAACCGAATTTGTAATACGATCTTGTTTGAGCCTGTCCATGGCAATCACACCGACTCGACAACCAGCAGTAAGCGCCTCATACACCATAGAAACACTATCTTCTGTTACCCATACTGCTTCTGCCTTTTGCATTTCTTCAAAAATCCAGCCTTGAGGCGTTTGATCAACCGGGCATATCTGCAAATGCTTGGCAAAGCTTTGTTGTTTTAAAATATCTATAAAATCTGTGGGAGTCCGGCGTGAAGTCGTCAGAATAATTTCAGAGTCTGCATTATTCTCAACAATTTTTTGAACACTGCTTATTACTTTATTTTGGTTCCATTGATGTCGTTTAGATGAGCCACCTAGGGCTATTAAAACTCTGGCTGCTTGATGGCGATTTTCATTACGAATTGGATTGAGTGCACCACGTGTAACAATAACGCGATCATTTGCAGGAATACCATCGTGCTCTGGAATCACAGCATAGTCAAACCAAGCAATAGGTAAATTTGGCTTCATTAAGATAACTGTCTTCGCCTTTTTGAAAATTTTACCTAACAACCAGACACGAAAGTGCGTATGGCTACCGACTCCAAATATAAAATCGGGCGCTTGTTGAAATAAAGAGTGCTTTGAAGAGAAAAGTGTTTTGATTAAAGAGCCTATAGGCAAGTCATGAATCGAAACTTCCTCAAAAGTTGCATTTGCCTGCTGTCTTTGCATTGCCTGAAACAAACCTAAAGCTTGTGAACGATGCCCTGCTTTACCATCAGAGACATAGACAATATGCATAAAAGCTCCCTAACCAAAAAATAAAAAGGCGAAACCAATGTTCGCCTTTTCATGTTAACGGATTAACTTATTTTACGTAAGTTAACCAGTGTTCATATTTTGGATTTTTACCTTGAACTGCATCAAAGTAAGTCTTTTGAATTTCAGTAGTAATTGGGCCACGGCCACCTGCACCGATTTGACGGTCATCATATTCACGAATTGGCGTTACTTCCGCTGCAGTACCAGTGAAGAATGCTTCATCAGCAATGTAGAATTCGTCACGTGTAATACGACGCTCAACCACTGGATAACCAAGGTCTCTAGCAATCGTCATTACTGTTTGACGTGTAATACCATCAAGCGCACCACCAGCGATATCTGGAGTGTGTAAAACACCATCTTTAATCAAGAATACGTTTTCACCAGAACCTTGGCACACATAACCTTGTGGGTCCATTAACATCGCTTCATCGTAACCAGAATGTGCAACTTCTTGGTGAGCAAGAATCGACAACGTGTAGTTACCAGATGCTTTTGCTTTACACATGGTCACGTTTGGATGATGGTGAGTAAACGATGAAGTTTTAACGCGAATACCATTCGCCATTGCTTCATCACCAAGGTACGCACCCCACGCCCATGCTGCAACTGCGGCATGAATCGTGTTATTTGTTGCTGCAATACCAAGTTTTTCTGAACCGATCCAAATAAGCGGACGTAAATAGCAAGAAGCTAGTTTATTTTCACGTACAACATCAATTTGTGCTTGTTCAAGTGTTGCTTGGTCATACGGTACTTTCATTTGATAAATTTTTGCTGAATTTAACAAACGTTTTGTGTGGTCTTGCAGACGGAAAATGGCAGTACCTTTAGGGGTTTCATAAGCACGAACACCCTCAAATACGCCCATACTGTAGTGTAAAGTATGTGTTAAAACGTGAATCTTTGCATCACGCCAATCAATTAATTGCCCATCTTGCCAAATAAAACCATCACGATCAGCCAAATTCATGGAACACTCCAAATTGTTATAAAATCATTCACTATCCAACTCAACCGAGGCGGTTGGGTCTATTAATCTTTGCCATAAATTGCAAACGACCGCACGGGTACTACGCCAGTCCGCTGCGCTGACTTGCATGGATTGATTCGCAAGGGCTAAGCGGTGGCTTTCGGCACGTTCACTAAGATAGGCTCGAATTAATGCTGTGGCATCTTCACTGGATAAGCAGTCTGCTTTAGCAGCATCTTCTAAAATTCTTACATTATCAGAATAATGGGCGAGATCGGGGTTCGTCCCGCTCCATGCAAGTACAGCATACTGTGCCATAAATTCAATATCTACGATACCACCTGCATCCTGTTTTAAATGAAAAATACCATGTTTTTTTTGTTCAGAAGATGAACCTAGATGGTCTTTCATTTTCTGACGCATTTTCAACACTTCCTCACGAACATAAGCCTCATCTCTAGATTGAGTCAATATCTCGCGGCGAAATATTTCAAATTTCTGGCAAAGCACCTCATCGCCTGCAATAGAGCGTGCTCGAACGAGTGCCTGATGCTCCCAAAGCCATGCACTTTTCAACTGATAGTGTTCATACGCTTTAAGACTCGTCACCAATAAACCGGCCTCACCTGAAGGTCTTAAGCGCGTATCAATTTCATAGACACGGCCATCAAGGGTTTGAGTGGTCATGAGTGACATAAACTTTTGAGCGACACGCATAGCAAACTCAAAGCCAGTAATAGACTTCGTTCCATCCGTATCGGCTTGCTCATCTAGATAATGAATAAAGACAAGGTCTAAGTCAGAGCCATAACCCAGCTCAATACCACCCACTTTGCCATAACCAATAACGGCAAAGGCTTTGTAGTCGAGTGAGCAACGTTTTCCCTCGACATCACATGGGTAACCATGACGCTTTGCTACCGTCTGATAAGCCAAATGAAGTGTTGCATTAACACTAACTTCAGCAATATCGGTTAATGCATCAGATACTTTCATTAGCGGGCTTTCCGCTAACACATCACTTGCTGCAACAGTGAGTACATTGCTCTTTTTAAACAGTCGAAGTGCGCGCATTTGGTCTTCAACTTGATCAATCTCAATGCGAAGCAATTGCTGACGTAAAGAGTCTTCTAAGTCCTTGCGTTTTGGCAACTCAAAGCCCATCGATAAGAACTCATCCAACAGCACTGGATATTGCGTTAGCTCTTCACAAATCCACGGACTAACCGTCGCCATTTTCACTAAGCGTTGCAATGCACCTTTACTTTCAATCAACATGACTAAGTACACGGTTCGGCGCATGACCGATTCAATCAGCGGCATTAAGCGTAAAAGTGCGGTTTGAGGTTGTTCTGACTGTAATATCACTTCAATTAAATGAGGCCAGAATGTTTTCAAACGCTGGACAGCATTTGAAGGTAGTTTTTTGAGTGCGTGACCATGCCAGAATTCATGAATCAGATTTTTCGCATTGTCATCCAACACTTCATCTAACTGTTGCTCTAACTGTCCAAAGTTTTCAGTTGCGGCATTGGAGCTGGTATCTTCAATGAGCTGCTTAAACTGAACCTTTACTTTTTGACGTTTCTCATTAAGAACATCAATAAATTCATTCCAGCTCGCAAAACCCAAGGTATCTATAATGCGTTGTCTTAGGTCAATTTCTTCTGGCAATAGCTGAGTTTGCTGATCATTGAGGGCTTGAATTGCATGTTCAACACGGCGCAAAAATAGATAGGAATCTTCAAGTTCTAACACAGCTTGTCTTTCTAACAAACCTGCTTCGCCAATGTGCTCAAGGCTAACTAAACATTGGCGGTCTTGTAACTCACGCTTAGACCCGCCATAAATAAGCTGGAACACCTGAACAATAAATTCAATTTCGCGAATACCACCCGCGCCGAGTTTAATATCATCTTCAATATGACGACGTAAAACTTCACGCTCAATCATCGCTTTCATATCGCGCATAGCAGCAAAGGCGGTGTAATCGACATAACGACGAAAAACAAAAGGACGTGTCATTTCTAACAAGTCTTGCCCTTCTTTACCCCCAGTTACAACACGTGCCTTAATCCATGCATAGCGCTCCCATTCACGACCATGCTGACTTAAATATTTTTCCAAAGCTGCATGGCTAATTGCTAATGCCGAGCCATCCCCCCAAGGACGCAAACGCATGTCTACTCGAAACACAAAACCATCTGCGGTAATGTGCTCAAGCAAATAAATGAGTTTTTGTCCCCATAAAATACAGAACTGCTGCACATCAATGCATTTACGACCATTGGTTTCGCCCTGTTCATCAAAAGCAAAAATCAAGTCAATATCACTCGACAGATTAAGCTCTTGTGCACCAAGTTTACCCATGGCAACCACAATCAAATCTTGAACTTTGCCAGAGTAACTCATCGGTTCACCGTGTTTCGCCACAAGTGCTACACGTGCAAAGTCCTTTGCCGCACAAATACTGGCATCGGCAAAATCAGAAAGTTCGCGTGTGAGTGTGACAACATCGGTAAGCTGATTGGCATCCTGCCAAATCCAACGGAACATTAAACGACTTCGTAAAATGCGTAATCCACGCATCCAAGATGTTTCGTCACCAATTCCATCTAATGTGGTTTGTACAAATTGGTAAATCTGTTCGGTCGAGAGCGGGGCAGTAAATTGATCTAGTTGGTAATCTTGTTCTAAAACAGCCTGATGTAGGCCTAAAACTTGTTCTGCGTACTGACTAGCACGCAATGTTTTTTGTAACTGCTCCGCATTCATATAAAAAGCTCTTTTCCTCGTACTCTGTTTTTAGTTATAGCAGTTCGAGTAGGAGTAGGAAAAGGGCTTAGACTAATTTTGCTTCCGTTGAAGAGTAATGCTCGACATGAGCATCATGATATTCCTGAGCCGAAGGTAATAAAACTTTAAATGTCGTTCCTACGCCCTCTTTTGAGCTGACATCAATTTGTCCCTGATTAATTTCGACAAAACGCTTACAAAGGCTCAAACCTAGGCCCGCACCTTTTTCACCTGCGGTTCCTTTAAAGCTGGCTGTAATACGTGGATGGAACAAATTTGTCATTTGTTTTTCGGTCATGCCTAAACCAGTGTCCCGAACTGTTATTTCTATATTTTTATCAGCTTGTCTCGCTTCAATAAAAACTTTCCCAGATCCATCAACATCGGTAAATTTCAGCGCATTTGACACCAAGTTTTGAATGACAGAGGTCATCATATTGATATCGGCATAGATGTTTAAATCATCTGGAACATCATTAACCAGTTCGATATTTTTCTTTAAAGCTAAGGTACGTAATACATCGCAAACAATATTGCTGACTTGTCTAAGCTTAAAGTTAATTGGGTGATAAACAAAACGCCCACCCTCTGCCATCGCCCATGTCAGTAAGCTTTCAAGTAAGTTATAGGTCGATTGTGAGGTGTCATATAAATAATCTGCAATGTTTTGAATACTAGACTCATCTAAAGTTTCACGCTCTTTGGCGAGTACTTCAGAAAACCCGAGCAAGCCATGAAACGGTGCTCGTAAGTCATGCGAAATAATCGAGAAAAATTTAGTTTTACTTGAGTTAATCGCTACCTGTTGTTCATAGAGTTCGTTTAATTCTTCATAGTTAAATTTCAATTCGACTTGCTGCATAAAAGTAGAACAGTAATCGAGCAGCAATTGAATATCGTCATCTTCAAATGTAGCTGCATCGTCATCGAAAAAGACAGCAAAGCCCATAGACGTTTTATCAGGATGTAAAAGATGCACGGCCAATGCCCTGCTGCACTCGATGTTTAGTTCTTTTAAATAGTTGGTTAAGTTTTGATAAGAAGGATGTGAGTGATTAATGATCTGTTGTTTAGCAAAGCACTGTTTTAAATGTTTCGAAGGCTTAAACGAAATTGCCGTCATGCCCTCGGGGCAACGATGCCAAAAGTAAGGTTCCTGATTAAAAGTCAATAAGGCTTTTTTACAATTCAAAAGACGAAGACTAAACCGGAAAAATTGCTCGATGTAGTTCTGCTCGGCATTTAACCCAAGCAACAGAGAAATTCTACAAGCACTTAATTGCTCAACCTGATTTAGTTCTAAACGCTGGAATGTCATTACCCGCCTCACAGATTTTGTCGTTTTTGGTCGGAAACGCTCTTAAAAAATTTACTTATAATCATTATGATCTACTACAAACTTTAACACAGTACATAAAAAGAGCAACGTTCTTTTCAAAATAGAAATGTGAAGTTTCAATTAAAGGTTTTTAGATACATAAAGTGGGCAGTTTTTAGGAAAATACAACAAATGTTTGAAGGTAAAGAGTTGTAAGATGTTAGAAATGCGAGTTTATAAATAGTAAAAATAAATAAATAAAAAGTATTCTTTCAAAAAAAGACCAACAACTTGGTTTTTTTCAGATTATTGTTTACATTAATGATTTAATTATCTTGGACATTATAACCATACAGTTGAATAGCAGCTTCCATAGCCCAGTATAATTATCACTCTAGTTTTTGCTTAGGTTTTATCTCATCGATTGGTAGAACAATCTTTTTTATTTTCCAGCTCAAACCATTACGCTCCATAATGATTTTCAAATCCGTATCATTCTCTTTATTTTTAAAAGTTACTTCAAACATATTCATCGATAAATACCGAGTTCTATATTCTATCTTTGGGGTATCTGTTCTTTCTTTAGGCGTATCTTCTATATTACCAGTTAAACTTTTTCTAAGATCCTTCCCTTGCAGCATCAAGGTCATACCTTCCGGTGTTACCACCGCATCGACCATTTTTTCAGCCAAAGTTGAAGCCATCATTGCACCTAAGGCTTCCCAACCATTTGCTTCTTTAGTTGTGATCTCTTTTAGCATATAAGCATTCATCTGATCTTTCAGACTTTGGCGTACGCTTGTATAGTCAATATAAGCAGAAACCTTTTCACTATCATTCTCTTTCAATGCATTCTTAATACTATTTAAAATGATATAAGGCGAAGCGTATAAATACCCAAAAATCAAAATGATTAACCCGCAGATTACCCCTATAATTTTTTTATTCATAATTTACTCTCTAATTGTAAAATAATAAGTAGAAAAATAATCCTACCTAAATCGTATACCCTATCTTGTCTTTTATATTCTAATCAAAATTTACAACTCAAGACTTTGAATGAAGAACAGATCTATTTATTCCACCAAAATTATAGATCATCACCTATTTTCACAAATCATCTCCCAAATGAAATTTCATAAGAGATCAAAACTTTCTATAAATTAACAATAAAAGATAAAATTATAATTGATAGGCAGTTATTTTAACCCAACAAAAAACCCCTAAGCCGTTAACTTAGGGGTTTTCGTAGAATCTTACGATTCTGAATATGGTCCCGAGGGTCGGACTCGAACCGACACGTCATCTCTGACAGCGGATTTTGAGTCCGCCGCGTCTACCAATTTCACCACCTCGGGAGAGGAAGTATGTTTGTGTTGCGTATATTAGCGCGTTTGTAAAACTTGTCAAACCCTAAGTGAATATTATCGTTCACTTTTAGATCATTTAAACATTTTTCATGATTTAGGCCATAAGCACAGCCATAAAAAAGCGAAAAAGTTTATACTAGGCCCAATTTTTGCGGTGTTTTTTTCTAAATATGCAACTGTCTGACTTTTCCTTTGAATTACCTGATGAACTTATTGCCCGTTACCCTCTCGAATCACGTAGTGCTTCGCGGTTGTTGCACTTAGACTCAAAGGGTCAATATCACGATCACATGTTCACCGACATTATTGATCTGTTCGAAGAAGGCGATCTGCTAGTGCTCAATGACACCAAAGTCATGAAAGCTCGACTTAAAGGAAAACGTTCTACAGGTGGTGCTATTGAGATTTTGGTTGAGCGCATGCTGAACCACACCACAGCGTATTGTCATATTAAATCAAGTAACTCACCTAAAGCCGGTGCCGAGATTTTTGTTGGTGCAGATAACATTCCTGTGATTGTACGTGGTCGTCACGAAAATTTATTTGTGGTTGAGTTTTCACAGCCAATTTTGCCTGTACTTGAGCAATATGGTCAGCTACCTATTCCGCCTTATTTTAACCGTGAAGCAGAAGAAATTGACACTGAACGCTATCAAACGGTTTTCCATAACCCAGAAAAAATTGCTAGTGTTGCAGCACCTACTGCAAGCTTGCATTTTGATGAAACACTTTTAGAAAAATTAGAACAAAAAAATGTTCAAAAAACCTTTGTGACTTTACACGTTGGTGCTGGCACATTTATGCCAGTTCGCACTGATGACATTACCAACCATATCATGCACAGTGAATGGTGTGATGTACCTCAAGAAACCATTGATTTAATTTTGGCGACTAAAGCACGCGGTAATAAAGTGATTGCTGTTGGTACAACTGCGACACGTGCCTTAGAAAGTGCAGCCCAAGCACACGGCGGAAAAATCGCAGCTTGGACTGGTGACACACAAATCTTTATCTATCCGGGCTATGAGTTCTGCATCGTAGACCGTTTAATTACCAACTTCCATTTGCCAGAGTCTACTCTGCTCATGTTGGTATCAGCACTATCAAATCGAGACAACATTTTAGCTGCCTATGAGCATGCAGTTAAAAGCCGCTATCGTTTCTTTAGTTATGGCGATGCAATGCTAGTTGATAAATTAGAAGTTTAAAAATTAAGGTTGGGTTAAACCATATCAATTAATGAAAAGGTTTAACCCAGCCCAAATACTTACAATAAACAGATAATGAACCTAACCTTGTCTCTCAAAAATTTATCGATAAAACTCAGGCATCAATTTTTAAAAACAAATTCTAAATTTAAAACCATTAAGTATTTATCTCTTTCAATTTAAAAGATAATCTAGAAATAGCTCTTTATGATGATGAACTCATTACTTCCATGCCAATCGATACTGTACAAGAAGCTCTTCATATAAGGCGTAAAAAAAATACACAGGTTTTTCGCAATATTGCTCGACTTTGGGATGCTGGACAAAAATCTCATTCAGCCCAAGATCTTTTAGATGCTTTACATCCATGGCGTGAAGATCACAACCTTCGCTTTTTTAATGTGCTCCCCTATTTACTCGCCATTTGCAGCATCACAACATTGGCCTTTGGCTATTTTCTTCATCCACATATTCAATTTATTTGGAGCTTTTTAGGTGCCTTTTTAACAGGGTTTCTGGCTTATTTACTCTATCAGTCTCAAGAACCATTAACGCAAGTTATCCGTTATCTAGAACAGCGTATGGTGATTTTGCGTTACGGTTTACAGTTTCAGCAGTTACCAGCTTATCTTCCCATTCATGCTCAGCCAGTTTTAGTTCTAAGTAAATTAAAACAGTATTTCCCTCTGTTTAACCGAGGTACTGAGTCTAACGAAATTACTCAGTTTGCTTCGACGACATGGAACGATGGTGTAACCGATCATCAAGTCTTGTTGTTTCAATATCATTACGTTAATGAAATCCCTATTATTCAAGACCAAAGTAGCGATAAAAAAATTATAAAAGAAATTCATAAAGATTTATGGGGCGCTTTTATATTTCAAATACCAGCTTTGGGTATTGCTGTTAGCAATCAACGTTCTCGGTTTTTTACTCCCTACAGCAGTGAATGGCAAAGTAGCGATATTTTAATTAACCAAGAACTTAATATTTGGGGGGTTAATCAACACCAGTTGGCCAAAGAGGTCAGCCCAAGCTTAACTTTAAAATTAAATGATTTTTTTCAGCACTTTAAAGGTGATTTAATTTATCATCACGAAGAACAAATTTTGTGTTATCTGGGCGAGCAAAATCTTTTTCAGACCACCAGTAAGCAAAGTGAAATTCATGATGTTTCAGCATTGCGTGGGCACTTGCGTACCATGACCATGCCGCAATATGAAAAATTTCAGCAATTAATGTTGAACTTAATTAAATAAATCTCTCGTATTACTTGATTGTCGTCTCATTAAAAAATGAGAAGTTAAAAAGTAAACTGAGAGAATAACAATAAGGAACTGACCATGACTGGTTTATTTATTTTCTTGGGGATTTTTGTTGTACTGATCGTCTGGGGCGTTCACATCCGCAATACCATCGTACGTTATTTTAACGCGACCAAACGTGCTTGGGCAGAGGTTACCAATTTCGAGCGTCAAAAAGTCAAAACTTTAGAGGCGCTTGAGACAACACTGAATCAATATACTCAGTTTGAAAAATCGACATTAGAAAAAGTCACCGAACTACGTCAGCAAATTCTTAATTTAAATGTGAATAACACTGATATTTCTCAGCTACAGCAAATTGAAAAAATGAGCCAAGAGCTGATTCGAAGCTTAAATGTTGTTGTTGAAAACTACCCTGAGCTTAAAGCCGATTCACTTTATAGCAAAATGATGGATGACATTCAGGAACAAAACGAAAATGTAGGTGCTGCGATTACTATTTTTAACCGTAATGTTGAGCTGTTCAACAACCAGATCGAAGTATTCCCTAACAATCTCATCAATACATTAACTTTATCCAAGAAAGCGATTCGTCCTTTTAAGGATAATCTTGTTAATGAAAATTTTGACTATAAACCTAATTTTTAATAGGGGGAAAAAACAGCCCCTAACTTGTCGGAAATTTTATCTATTTTATAGCCAGCTACATTTAGTAGTAGAACTACATCGCAGAATCAAGGAAAATAGCTCTCTTTTTAGCAGCGAACTGTTTCTTCGCCTCTGCTCGTGTTCAGGATTTTTAGATGAAGTTTGAAAAATTAGGTCAGTCGGGGCGCGCCCGTCGTGGTCGTTTAACTTTAGAGCATGGTGTTGTTGAAACACCTGTTTTTATGCCAGTGGGGACTTACGGCACAGTCAAAGGTATGTTACCGCGTGATATCGAAGACATTCAGGCACAAATTATTTTAGGAAATACATTCCATTTATATTTGCGTCCGGGTCTTGAAGTGATTAAAGAACACGGCGGTTTGCATAACTTTATTAAATGGGATAAGCCAATTTTGACTGACTCTGGCGGTTTTCAGGTTTTTAGTCTTGGCGCAATGCGCAAAATCAAAGAGGAAGGTGTTACTTTCCGCTCGCCGATTGATGGTTCAAAAGTATTTTTATCGCCTGAAATTTCTATGGAAATTCAGCAGGTATTGAACTCTGATATCGTCATGATTTTTGATGAATGTACACCTTATCCTGCAACGCATGAAGAAGCACAAAAATCTTTGCAGCTTTCTTTACGCTGGGCAAAACGTTGTAAAACTCATCATCATGATGAGCTCAAAAATAAGAATGCGTTATTTGGCATCATTCAAGGCGGTATGTATGAAGACTTACGTGATGAGTCTTTAAATGGTCTTCTTGAAATTGGCTTTGACGGTTATGCGATTGGCGGCTTATCTGTAGGTGAACCTAAAGATGAGATGATCAAAGTTTTAGATTATCTACCAAGCAAAATGCCACAAGACAAACCGCGTTACTTGATGGGTGTTGGTAAACCAGAAGATATCGTTGAAGCGGTGCGCCGTGGTGTCGATATGTTCGACTGTGTAATGCCAACCCGTAATGCGCGAAACGGTCATTATTTTGTCACTGATGGTCTGGTACGTATTCGTAATAGTAAATATCGCCATGACCAAAGTCCGCTCGATCCACATTGCGATTGCTACACTTGTAAGAACTTTACCCGTGCTTATCTATTCCATCTTGAAAAATGTGGAGAGATGTTAGCGTCTATGCTCGGTACCATTCATAACTTACGTTATTACCAACGTTTAACTGAAGGTATGCGTGATGCATTAGAGAATGGCACATTTGATGAATTTGTTCAGGACTTTTATGCCCGCCGTGGTTTAGAAGTTCCACCATGTCCAGTTGACGAATAAGCCCGATTTGCGCTCAACCTCAAGACAAGGTAAATTGCAAAACGAATTAGGATTATGTCAGGTATCTGACTCATATTTTTAACTTTAGGAAATCAAAATGAGCTTTTTAATTTCTGCTGCACATGCAGCACCAGCAGCAGGCCCAACTACTGGTATTTTGCCAAACATCTTGATGATTGTTGTATTCGTTGCAATCTTTTATTTCTTAATTTGGCGCCCTCAAGCAAAACGTGCTAAAGAGCACCGTTCTTTAATCGAAAGCTTAGGTGTAGGTAGTGAAGTTGTATTCGCTGGTGGTTTAATGGGCAAAGTAACCAAAATTGAAGGTGACTATGCAGTTGTTGAACTTAGCCGTGGTGTAGAAGTAAAAATTCAGCGTGCCAGCGTAATTTCAGTATTACCTGAAGGCACTCTAAATAACCTTTAATCATAAAACAGTCGTGCTTTAGCACGGCTTTTTCATTTAAGAAGAAAGCGAATGCGTTACCCTGCATGGAAATATTTACTGATTCTGGTTGTTCTGGTAATCAGTACATTATACGCACTGCCTAGTCTATATCCGGATGAGCCCGCCGTTCAAATTTCCGGTGCCAAAGCTGGTACCCAAATTGATCAAAGTGTGGTGCAAAAAGCAGAGCAAATTTTAAAAACAGCAAATATTGCAAGTCACGATAATACTTTTACAAATAATGCTGCCCTCTTGCGTGTCAGTTCTTCTGAAGCGCAGTTGAAAGCAAAAGAAGTATTACGCCGTGACTTAGGTGATCAATATGTTGTCGCCCTAAACCTTGCACCAACCACACCAGAATGGCTGCAAAAGATTGGCGCAAAACCAATGAAACTTGGTTTGGACTTACGTGGTGGTGTCCACTTCTTACTTGAAGTAGATATGGACAAAGCCGTTGCCCAACGTATGGAAACCTCTGCCACCGATTTGCGTCGTCAGTTCCGTGAAAACAAGATCAAATTTAATAGTCTTGCATTAACTAATAATGTGATCACTGTTCAATTTACTGACAATGCTGACCGTGATGCAGCAATGGATTTTTTACGTCGTAATGGGAATGAATATACCCAACAGGCATTAGCAAGCTCTACTGGTTCTACTTTAAAGCTTTCTTATACTGATGTACGTCGCCAAGAAATCCAGTCATATGCGGTGAATCAAAACTTAACAACATTACGTAATCGTATTAACGAACTTGGTGTTGCAGAAGCATTGGTACAAAGTCAGGGTAGCAACCGTATTGTTGTTGAATTACCGGGTGTGCAAGATACAGCTGAGGCTAAACGTGTTTTAGGTCGTACTGCAAACCTCGAATTCCGTTTGGTTTCTGACTCAAATGATCAATATATTGACCCATATACAGGTAAATATAATGGTCAACCTTTACCTCCGGGCACAGAAGTTTTTGCTTATCAGTCTTTAGACAGCGGTCGTCAACTTTTGTTGCAACGTAACCGTATCTTGACTGGTGAACGTGTTCAAAATGCAAGTTCTGGCTTCAGCCAAGACTCTGGTGGTGCCGAGGTAAATATTACTCTCGACAGTGCTGGCGGCAAGCTTATGTCCGATGCAACTCGTAATGCTGTTGGTAAACGCATGGCGGTATTGTTCATCGAAAATAAGCAAAAAATTACTTATGTCACAGATCCAAAAACTGGTGCTCAAACAGAAGTTCGTACTCCATACACTGAATCTGTAGTCATCAATGCTGCAACTGTTCAAGCCGTTTTAGGTTCAACTTTCCGTATTACTGGTTTAAGTTCTCCTCAAGAAGCATCAGAACTTGCATTAATGCTACGTGCAGGTGCTTTGGCTGCGCCAATGTATTTTGTTGAAGAACGTGTGGTTGGCCCAAGTCTTGGTCAAGAAAACATTGATAAAGGCGTATTATCAACTCAAATCGGCTTCTTGCTTGTTGCAATCTGGATGGTGGTTTTCTTCCGTCTATTCGGTTTAATCGCTAACTTTGCACTCGTTGTTAACTTGGCAATGATTTTAACGGTTATGTCATGGATTGGGGCCTCCCTCACCTTACCGGGTATTGCCGGTATCGTTATTACCATTGGTATGGCAGTCGATTCTAACGTATTGATATGTGAACGTATTCGAGAAGAAATACTCTGGGGAGCCTCGCCCAAGCAGGCCATTGTGGCCGGTTATGATCGAGCCTATAACACCATTTTTGACTCGAACTTAACGACGTTCCTCGTTGCTTTCATTTTGTTTGCAATTGGTTCAGGCACAATTAAAGGTTTCGCTGTAACATTAATGATTGGTATTGTGTGTTCGATGTTTACTTCTATTACAGTGACTCGCGCAATTGTACAAATCATTTATGGTAAACGCCGTAACTTGAAAAAGTTGAGCATTTAAGGAGATCGATGATGACTAAAATGACTCAACAAGATTCAAAACAATATACTCGTCCGGATGATGCAAAAATCATCCCGTTCATGAAGATTGCCAAACCTGCGGCAATCTTCTCGATCCTGATTACATTGGCGAGTATTTTATTTATTGCAACTAAAGGTCTTAACCTCGGTTTAGACTTTACTGGTGGTGTTTCTGTCGAGTTGAACTATGCTCAACCAGCGAATCAGTCTGAAGTCGTTCAGGCACTCGGTAAAGCTGGTTTTAAAGATGCTGTAGTACAAACACTGGGTAGTAATAAAGACTTAATCGTGCGCATGCCTGTACAAGATATTAAGGTCGAAGACCTTAGTAATGCCATCAATAAGGCTGTGCAATTACCAAACAATGCCGCAGTAGTTCATAAAGTGGACTCTGTTGGTGGTCAAGTAGGTAACGAGCTCTATGTTCGTTCTGCTGGTGCGGTTGCGCTTGCACTTATTTTAATGTTGATCTACGTGACCATCCGTTTCGAGTTTAAACTCGCGATGGGTGCCGTGATGTCTTTATTCCACGACATCATCATTATTATTGGTGCTTTTGCATTATTCCAGTGGCCGTTTGACCTTACGGTTTTAGCTGCGGTACTTGCTGTTATTGGCTTCTCGCTTAACGATAACATTGTAGTGTCAGACCGTATCCGTGAAAATTTCCGTAAAATTCGTGGAGCGACTCCTCGTGAAATCGTCGATATTGCATTAACCGAAACTTTACGTCGTACCATTCATACATCCATGACCTTAATGCTAGTCGTTCTAGCAATGATGTTCTTAGGTGGTGATGGCTTACACTGGTTCTCTATTGCAATGTTTGTCGGTATCTTTGTAGGTACTTACTCTTCAATTTATATCGGTACAGCTTTTGCCTTATGGCGTGGCCTTAACCGTCAGGACTTCATCGTTCAGGTTAAACCTGAATTTGAGGATGACATTCCTTAAGTTGGATAAAGTAAAACATATAAAAAAACCGCGATTAATTCGCGGTTTTTTTATTTAAAACATATTATTTACGGCGCAATGCATCCGAAATTGCTTCAACCAACTGTTGAGAAATTTCTTGTTTAGATGCTTTCTCTAACTCACGCTTTTTCATGTGATAGTTTTCAGCAAAGAAAACCGTCATCGCATTTTCATCAGAAGCAAAACCAATATCTGCACGAGACACATCGTTACATGCAATCATATCTAGTTTTTTAGCAACCAGTTTTCCTGCCGCATATTCTTCAACATTTTGTGTTTCAGCTGCAAAGCCCACCATAAATGGACGTTTTTCCTGACCTGCGATTGTTGCCACAATATCTGGATTTTTTACAAGGGAAACATTCAATTCATCCCCTGCCTTCTTAATTTTATGCTCGGCAACTTCTGCTACGCGATAGTCAGCGACTGCGGCAGTTGCAATGAAGATATCGCAGCCTGTTTCTAACGAGTTCATACTGATATCTAACATTTGTCGTGCTGAGGCAACATTTACTCTTTTTACACCATTTGGTGTATCCAAACTGACAGGCCCAGCAATCAGAGTCACTTGTGCACCAGCAGCGTAACAAGCAGCCGCTAAAGCAAAGCCCATTTTACCGGTACTATGGTTCGAGATATAACGAACAGGGTCAATCGCTTCACGCGTTGGGCCAGCAGTAATAACAACTCGCTTTCCAGCTAACAACCCAAATTTTTCAGCGATTGCACGTTGAGCTTGATGGAAATAGCCGGCTACTTGTCTCGCAATTTCTTCTGGCTCTGGCATACGGCCTAAACCAACATCACCACACGCCTGCTCACCCGCATCTGGCATGATCACATGCACACCATCTTCGACCAAGGTTTGTAAATTTCGTTGTGTAGCTTTAGCCGCCCACATTTGCTGGTTCATGGCAGGTGCAACCCATACAGGAGATTTTGTTGCCAAAAATACTGTACTGAGTAAGTCATCTGCTAAACCATGCGCAAATTTTGCCAAAGTATCGCAACTTGCAGGGGCAACCAGTAGTAAATCAGCCCAACGCGCTAATTCAATATGTCCCATTCCAGCTTCAGCCGCAGGGTCTAAAAGTTCAGTATGAACCGGATTACCAGAAAGAGCCTGAAAAGTTAGTGGGGTAATAAATGCCTGAGCGCCATGTGTCATGACCACACGCACATCAAAGCCATAATCTTTGAGGCGGCGGACTAAGATGGCACTTTTATAGGCAGCAATTCCGCCAGTAACAGCTAAAACGATGTTTTTATGAGGAATAACACTTAGATCAAAGCTCACGAACAGGATACCTTACTGTTGCAGTGGCGCTCACAATAGCATTAAATACGCGCAGACCCAAGATTGATTGGGCAAACAAAATAAAATTTTAAGCGAATTATGCTGGGGAATATGAATACTTCTATTAAAAATTGGCCCGAACAAGAACGGCCAAGAGAACGGTTATTACAACAAGGCCCTCAAAGTCTCTCTGATGCAGAGCTATTGGCGATTTTTCTTCGCTCAGGTTCAAGGCAACATTCAGCAGTCGAATTGTCACGTTTACTCATTCAACATTTTGGTAGCCTAAATGCAGTATTTGATTCATCGTTAAGTGACCTAACTCAATTTAACGGAATTGGAGCAACGAAATATTCTCAATTACTGGCAGTCAAAGAACTCGGACGGCGTTATCTCGATCATCACTTTCAGAAGAATGATCTTAGTCTTCACTCTTCTGATTTAGTTTTGGATTATTTGCGCTATGAATTAAAAGGCGAGAAACAAGAAGTCTTTGCGGTGCTGTGTCTAGACCCAGAATTAAGAAAGCTCCATTTTAAAAAGCTATTTTTTGGTTCTGTGCAGCATTGTGCGGTCTCGGTCAATCAAACCCTACGCTACGCCTTACAACAACATGCTTGTCAGCTCGTGATTGCACACAACCATCCATTTGGTTCAGCACAGCCTTCTCCTGAAGATATTGCCTTAACTCAACAACTAGAACATGCATGTCAACTTGTCGAAATACATCTCTTGGATCATTTTATTATTTCTCCAGAAGGAAGCTTTTCATTTGCTGAACAACAACTGCTCAACCCCGCAACAATATCAGCTCAATAATATTGACAAAGCTTAACTAAGCCTAGAAGATCAAAACAAAAATAGTGATGCTTAAAATAAAATGATTGTTCGTGATCAACCTAGTATTTTCAAAGTTTTATTCTCTTGGCGAGGAACAATTTTACCCAAAATTCTCCCCTCCTTAGGGTTTGTTATGTTGATCTCGGCAATCATTGGTGGCGTGGAATACATCAACCTTTATCGTTTTCCAGAAATTCCTTTGGTTGGCTTTACTCTGATTGGTGTCGTACTTTCTATTTTCTTAGGATTTAAAAATACTGCATGTTATGACCGTTGGTGGGAAGCACGAAAATTATGGGGTGTTTTAATTGCAACTTCGCGCCATTTTGACCGTGACTGCCGAATTTTGACTCAGGCCCGCCGTGAACGTGTCATTCAACATGTGATTGTTTTTGCCAATGTATTACGTGATCGTTTACGTCGTCAGACTGCAAACCCAACTGAGTTAATACAAACCAGTGGTATGAGCCAGCAAGCACTTACCCAACTCTATCAGCAAAATAATGCCCCTCAGTACACGCTGAGCCTCATTCACTGGGAATTATTACAAGCGCTTAAAGAAGGTGAAATCTCTGACATCATCTATGCGCAGATGAATAAAAATGTTTCAGATTTAAGTGTAGTACAAACTGGCTGTGACCGAATTGCCAATACCCCCATTCCATTTGCCTATTCAGTTTTGCTTAATCGCACGGTCTATTTTTTCTGTTTTATGTTGCCGTTTAGTCTTGGTTCATTGCTTGGTTTAGCAACACCTTTACTGGTTGGAATTTTGGCATATACATTCTTAGGGCTTGATGCACTAAGTTCGGAAATTGAAGAGCCTTTTGGTACTCAAAGCAATGATTTACCTTTAGATGCCATGGTACGTAGTATCGAAATTGAACTTTTAGGAACTTTGGGGAAACCTACACCTCCACCAATTCAAGCTCAAGATAATAACTTACTGTAAAGTCTTAGAGAAAACGTTCCCAAATACCTTGCTGATTAGCCGTTGGTTTAGGTGTATTTCCTAGTTTAATCCATGGCATATTTTCACCATGAAAGTCACTGCCAATCGATACAGCTAATTGATATTGCTCAATCATCCGATCAACCATCTGGCGAGTAGATAAAGTTTCCATGGGTGGAGGTAGCTCAATTGCATCTCCACCTGAAGTTGCGAACAATTCAATTAAATATCGAATGTTAGTAGCAGATAAATCATAACGAGTGGGGTGTGCTAAAACTGCAAGACCCTTACTTTCATGAATCACATTAATTGTTTCTTTTAATCCTAATCCTTCAAACTTAACAAAGGCACGTCTTCCCTCTTTTAAAAAACGATCAAACGCTTGTTGAGGACGAGTTACTACATTCTTCTCGACCAGTGTTTTAGCAATATGAGTTCTTGTTACACGGTCAGCCTGATTTTCCACTTTGGCAAGAACATCTTCATAAATCTGAAAACCAATACATTTTTCTAATAAATCGCAAATGACTTTAGCTCTTTGTGCTCGTACTCTTTTTTGTTGTTCTAATGCTTCTAAAATTGGTGCTTCATCTTGCATGTTTAAAGCAACAATATGTACGCCATAACTCTTCTTCGTTGTTGGGCGTGACCACTGACTTGAAATCTCAGTACCAGAAATGATTTTTAAATCATGACCTTGTGCAGCAATTCTAGCTCGCTGCAACCCATCCATTGTATCGTGGTCAGTTAAAGCCAAAGTATGCAGATTTACATCAATAGCAGCTTGCACCAGTAATTCCGGAGACAAAGTTCCATCAGAAATATTGCTATGTGTATGTAAATCTATGCCTTGCATCTTTTATACTATGCCATTCACCAAACCTGATCAGATACTCTAACATGAAAGCACTTCTGGACTTTGTTCCATTAATTATTTTCTTCTATTTATATAAAACAGTTGATCCAGCTAACACACAGCATCCTTTACTTAAACTGATCGGGTCTGCTGGTGGTGCCGATAATAATAATATTCTTGTAGCAACCACTGGCTTAATCATTTCAATGCTTGTGATATATGGTGCCCTATTTGTTTTCCAAAAATTCCGTCTAGATAAACAACAATGGTTTGTATTGTTTATGACTGTTATTTTTGGTGGCATCACTCTCATGCTAAGTGACGATTTCTATATTCGTCTGAAAGCTGCAATTTTAAATTTAGTTTTCGCAGGTGCATTCTTAGTTTCACCTTGGTTTGGTAAAGAACGTAAGCCACTCATACGACGTTTATTTGATCCTATTTTAGAGTTAAGTGAAAAAAGTTGGAAAAATCTAAATTTCGCTTGGGCAGCCATGTTTGTAGTGATGTCTTGTTTACATGTGTTCTTTGCATTTTTATTCCACGGCGGAAAATATTGGGGCGAATTTACTGCATTTGGTGACATGATTGTGATGTTTTCATTTATCATTATTCAGTTCATTATTTTACGTAAGCATTTTAAGTCACCAGACGCTTAAAGTTGTTCCTGATTGATTATAGAGATACGATTACATGCCTTTTTTTGTTCTAAGCTGTACCGATAACGAAGGAACTCTAGAGAAGCGCTTAGCAGTACGCCCTCAACATATTGAACGTTTGCAAAAACTTGATGATGAAGGTCGCCTTGTTACAGCGGGAGCTATGCCAAAAGACCCCAACGATCCTCAAGCAGGTTTCTATGGCAGCACCATGATTGTTGAATTCGACAGTCGCGAAGCATTAGATGAATGGTTAAAAGAAGAACCATTTCTCAAAGAAGGCATTTATGCCCGTATTGATGTAAAACCATTTAATAAAGCATTTCCAAAAGGGTAATCGCATGCAGCCTGCAATCAAAAGCTTTCTTGGCTTGTGTTTGATATGTTCAACTGCTGGAGCAGTTGAACCTGCTGCAACACCAGCAACACCACCTCCTCCAAGCGCGCCTGCAACTCAGGCCGCTAAACCAGCTCCTACAGCAACTACCACTCAACCACTGACAGCAGAACAGCTCGTAAAGAATAAACAACAGCAAGATGCGAAAATCAAAACTTTGGTTCAAGATCAGGCATCTCGTTTAAAACAGTTAGAACATGCAAATCTTGAAGCACTCGCCCAGAACCAAGAATTACAGTTAAAAAATGATAGCCTCTCGGTTCAGGTTCAAGTCTTACAAAGCGAACGTAGCGCACAAATGTTTTTATATGGTGCTGTTACCTTAGCTGGTGGCGTATTGCTAGGATTTTTTATCGCTAGTTATATTCATACAAAACGTCGACGCCAGTGGTAAATCCAAGCAACTTATTAAACCAAATGAACGTATCAAACCGTATCCAAACAGCAGAACTGGACTGGGAACTCATCGATGGTATCGAGGTTCCCATTTCCAAACAATTTGGTGATGTCTATTTCTCTAAAGATAATGGCCTACTTGAAACACGACATGTTTTTCTAAATGGTAACGACTTATCAGAACGCTTAGCCAATCTAAAAGATTTTGAATATTTCAGTGTAGGTGAAACTGGTTTTGGTACTGGTTTAAATATTCTTGCACTCTGGCAACTTTGGCAACAAGTCCGTCCAGACAATCAAAGTCATTTACATGCCATAAGTGTTGAAAAATTTCCATTAAATAAAACTGACCTGATTCGCGCTTTAAATGTCTGGGATGAGCTTAAACCACTTGCAGAGCAGTTAATTGAACAATATCCGCTCCCTATTGCAGGGTGTCATCGCTTAACTTTTCCCAACGAGCGTTTTAGCATCGACCTATGGATAGGAGATGCACAAGATATTTTCCCAAGCATGGCTAAAACGAAAGCAGTAAATGCTTGGTTTTTAGATGGCTTTGCACCCTCTTGCAATCCAGAGCTGTGGGAACAAAACGTTTTAAGCCATATCGTACGTCTTTCTGACTATGGCAGTACATTTTCCTCTTTTAGTGTCGCGGGTGTTTTAAAACGTGGGCTAAAAGAGCATGGTATTAGTATTTCCCGTCCACGCGGTTTTCGGCATAAACGGGAAATGCTCAAAGCAATCTGGAACCCACCTCAATCTGATGATGAGTCCTTAGAATTAGACCAAGTTCACTCATTGGGTAACAAACAACAGCATATTGCGATTATAGGAGCTGGTGTAGCAGGTTTAACTACGGCGTGGGCATTTGCAGCACGCGGGCACCAAGTGACCCTATATGAGCAAACAGAAGCATTATCTGGCGCTTCTGGAAACCCTTTGGCGTTGCTTAATCCAAAACTATGCCCAATTGAACAAAGCCATGAACATCTCATGACTTTAAGTTGGCAACATGCCTTAAATTTTTATAAAAATTTTCAAGCATTCCGCCCACTTCAAATACAACAAATCGCATTGAAAAATGCAGATGAACTTCTCGATCTTGTAAATCAATATCCAGCTCAGGTTGTTACCCATTCAACGAACTCACTTGAAACTACATACTCAAGTGTTTCACTGACCGAAGCAGGTTCTGTTTCACCACATCAACTACGTGATGAAATTTTGCAACATCCCTTAATTGATCTAAAGATTGCCAATGTCACAGCATTGGTTCCTTTTGAAAATAAAGTTCAATTGCAGACTGGTAATGAGGTTATTGCTGAAGCAGACCATGTAGTTGTGTGTTGTGCACGTCAAAGCGCGACTTTTTTTGAAAGCTATCCGCAGTTAAAGCCAATACGTGGACAAGTAAGCTGGGTTGATAATACTTTTGCACCTCTGTCTTTACAGGAAGCTTATAGCTATGGCGGCTATTGCATGCAACTTGATGCTTCACAGATGATTCTAGGTGCGTCTTTCTACCCAAATCGCGAAGATCAAGATGTACTTACCGACGACCATGTGCATAACTTTGAATTAATCCACAGCGTATTCCCTGCATATGCAGAAAAGTTACCATCAACTTCGATATGGCAAGGTCGTGCATCTATCCGCGCACAAAGCTTAGATTATTTTCCGCTGTTAGGAAAAATGCAGGAGAATAGCCGAATTACTACTTTTGCTGGTCTGGGTTCTAAGGGCTTTCTATTTGCTCCACTATGCAGCGAAATCTTAGTTGCGCAGATATTAGGAGAAGCTTGTCCTGTACCAGACCGCCTATTACAGAAATTGAATCCTCAAAGATTCCAAAAAAAAGTAAAAGCTAAAAAGCCGTATTTCAAACCACAGTAGTTCTCTTCAATAAAAAAGCACCCTAAGGTGCTTTTTTTTATGCGCCCTGCTCTAGAGGCAAGCCGGCATCACGAGCTGCACGTGTCCCCCCCATCAGCACGACATATTCACGCGAGGCATCCAATCCTTCTAGTGTCTCAGCTGCACGAGGAGCTTTGCTACCACCACCACATAAAATATAAATCGGCTGACCCGCAGAGACCTGGTTCAAAATATCAGCATTCAAATCATTAATCGGGCGATTTACCGCACCTTTAACATGCCCTTCTGCATAAGCATTTGTATCACGGACATCCCAGATAACAGCATTTTCTGGGAATTCAAATGTTGTAATTTCTTGTTTACGGATCATTGTGCACTCCTTTGATGTAAACAACACTTGGCAAATGAAGAAAACCCTCTTAGCATCTCAAATATTCTTTCCCTTTGTAAAGGTCTAAACTATGCCTTCTTTCGATATTGTCTCTGAATTAGAGATTTTTGAAGTTAATCACGCTGTACAGAACACACAAAAAGAGATTGCAACACGTTTTGACTTTCGTGGTCATGATGTTTCAGTCGAAATAAACGAAAAAAATAAAGAAATTAAAATCAGTACCGAAAGTGATTTCCAGTGTGAACAGGTTTACAACATGTTAGAAAATCATTTTTATAAACGTAAAATTGATGTGCAAGCACTTGATCCACAAAAAGCGGCTGCTTCAGGCAAAAACTTTGTACAAGTGATTAAACTTAAAGATGGTCTTGACTCAGATACTGCAAAAAAAATTAATAAAGCCATTAAAGAAAGTGGCGTTAAAGTGCAATCTTCTATCCAAGGCGACAAAATTCGTGTAACGGATAAAAAGCGTGACACTTTACAACAAGTCATGAATTTTTTACGTGAACAACAATTTGGTGTGCCATTACAGTTTAATAACTTTAAAGACTAATCTCTTGTCGTGACATTCAAAGCTAAGGTAAATCCATGTCTCAATCCAATCGTCTATCAAAACTGGTAAAAGCGACTTCAAAATTCCCTAAAGGTATTCGGAGTACGCTTTGGAGCAAGGCGTTTGGTCGTATCGTGCCAATGGTGGGTACAGCAAATATCCGCTATCTGGAAGTAGACTCAAACCACGTTACTGTCCGCTTAGAAAACCAAAAAAATATGCAGAATCATATTAAAGGAGTCCATGCTGCGGCGATGGCTCTTTTAGCAGAAACTGCAACAGGTTTTCTAACGGGTTTACACATTCCTGATAACCGCATTTTATTAATCAAATCATTACATGTAGATTATTTAAAAGTGGTTGAAGGCGGTTTGACTGCTACAGCAACGTTATCTACTGAACAGCAAAAGTTTATTGCAGATAATGAGAAAGGTGAACTTGTGATTCCGGTTACAGTCATTGATGATGCAGGCAATGAACCAATCCACTGCCAAATGCTGTGGGCATGGTTACCGAAACGTAAGAAATAACAACTAATCTAAAGTACTTTTAGATTTTTATTTACCTCAAGATATAAAAATTACTTTTTGTATCTTGAGGTTAAAAATGAAAAAAATACTGATTCTTTCCTCTTTATTTAGCAGTTTAATATTTACAATAATAACGACTCATGCGACTGAACCTAATCTTAAAAACAGTAAATTAACTTCGACTAAATCCGAAGCGATCGATAAAGTAAGTGCTCAAAACAAAAAAATAGTCATCGACTTTTATGAAGGCGTCTTTTTAAAACATAAAGTCAAAGAATATGCAGACCGTTATATTGGTCAACAATACATTCAGCACAATCCTAATGTGCCAGATGGCAAAGCACCTTTTGTTAATTTCTTCACTGAAAAATTCCAAAAAAATCCGCAAGCTAAAAATGAGATTAAACGTGCGATTGCTGAAGGTAATCTTGTCGTTTTACATGTCCATTCGACTGAAAATGAAAAAGATCGAGGAAGAGCGATTATTGATATATTTCGTGTCGAAAATGGAAAAATCGTAGAGCATTGGGATGTGATACAAAATATTCCTGAGCAAAGCAAAAATACCAATACGATGTTTTAATTTTAAAAAAGAATTCTTTATCTAAATTAAAAATTAAAGCCTGAATACTGATATTCAGGCTTTATACGTTTTATTGAGTATCTAAAAACTTTTGTCTTGCTTCTTCGGGTATTTGACGCTTATTACCCTTTACATCCACCGCTACAAAGGTAAAGACTCCTTCAGTAATACGTATTGGCTCACGAGAGTCATCATGACTGTCCCAAACTTCAATTTGCATTTGAATAGAAGTATTTCCAACTTTTAAGATTTTGGTATAGCAGCTAATGACAAAGCCAACCTTTACCGGAACCAAAAAGGTCATTTGATTAATGGAAATCGTAGCACAGCGGCCACGACTGAAACGTTCTGCGTGAATTGCTCCAGCCAAGTCCATTTGTGACACAATCCATCCACCAAACACATCACCACTCCAGTTTGTATCTGCTGGCATGGCAATCGTTTGTAAGGATAAAATTCCTTCTGGTTTGGTATAAGCTTCTGACACCTTAGCTCCCGAAATTCGTTTGAAGTTGTTGATCGAGCCACTGCTGCAATTCAGGCGCACGTAATGCACCGCTAATACGCGCGACCTCTGTCGTTTTATTCATTAAGACAAGTGTCGGAATACTTCTCACATGAAAAGCTTGGCTCAAGCGAGGAGATTCTTCGGTATCAATCTTGGCAAAGATAACGCCTGGATTCTGTTTTGCGACCTGCGCAAAATGTGGAGCCATCATTTTACAGGGTCCGCACCATTCTGCCCATAAGTCTATAAGAATAGGTAAATCACTATTCGTGATGTAGTTACTAAAATTTTGCTCGTTTAGCTCAATAGGTGCAAGCGGTAGTAATGGCTGATGACACTGCCCACAGCTTGGCTGCTCAGGAAGTTTTTCTTCCGGAACTCGGTTTTTAGCACCACACGATGCACATACAATAATCATTTACATCACTCCTATATGCTGATGTAAAAATTCTAATTGGATTATCACTGCTTTTTCAAACCATAAACCGTGATAGATATCAAAATGTTTCATATCCCACTCATGATAACTCACAAAAGGTGCAATATTTGTCGCAGCTTCGCGACTGGACTCAATAGGAATAAGTGAATCTTTTTGGGCTGCAATAAATAAAACCGGAATATTAATCTGACGTACAACCTGAATTGGACGGTATCGCATCAAATTAAAAAAGACACGAGCAGGGACTTCCCCAGTCCAATAATAGTCAGGATTTACAATCGATAGATAGCCATAATAACTATCTGCTGTAGGCATAAAGCATAAATTATGTTGATCGACGACAGGTAATCTTTTGGGATTAAGCCCCATTTTTGATCCCATATAATCCTGACTCGATAACTTCAATGCTTGAGGATAACGTTGCAAAGGATAGAGCTTGGCAGTTTCAGCACCATCTACATAAGGAATTTGTACTAAGATTGCCTGAACATTCTTTAATTCAGAAGCTAGGCTTAGCGCATATCCGCCACTTAGAGAAGTTCCCCACAGCACAATCCTTCGGTTATCTACAAGCTTACAGGTCGAAGCATATTGAATAACGGTCTTCCAATCTTCTAATTGGGAATTGATTGAGACCATTTCTCTAGGCTTGCCAGTACTCCCACCCCAATATCGATAATCAAACAAAATAACAGCATAGCCTGCTTGAGCGAACCGCTGAGCATATTGGATTAGTTTAAATTGACGCAACGCAGCAAAACCATGGGCCATAATAATTACGGCAGATTTCTTATTTGTCTTAGGAATATAAAAATCAGCTGCGATCATTTCCTGACCACATGGAACATATAAAGGCTCAACCGTATAAGCGTGCATATGTGCTCCGTTGAAATAGAATATGAATAACCAATTTTAAAATAGCGCAATGATCATTTTTAAAATTTATAACTTAGCTATAAGACATAACTTTCTCAGTCAGAACAACACACGAGTGTCTTGTATCTCAGGTTAATCTTAATGCTATGATACAGCATAAGAGGTTTTGTTAAATTTTGGAGTGACGAAATGTCAGATAATGTTGGTTTCGCAGGTCAAATTGGTCCAGAGCATGTTGGCCAAGTTGTAGAAAAAGGATTTAAATCGATTATTAATAATCGACCAGATATGGAAGGCGGCCCAGAACAGCCTACAAGTGCTCAAATTGAAGAAGCAGCACGCCAAGCAGATCTAGACTATGTTTATCAACCTGTTGTAGCTGGACAAATTACGGAACTCGATGTACGTACTTTTGCGAATCATTACAACGAGTTGCCAAAACCTATTCTTATGTTTTGCCGCACAGGAAATCGTTCAAATAATCTGTATCAATTAGCAAAACAAATGGATTTATTAGACGACTAATTTTAAGAAATTAATCTTCTTTAAAACCCTATTTCCTCTTTTAAATAGGGTTTTATAAATAACTTATTTTGCATATCTCTGCACGAATTCAACAGAACTAAAAATAATATTGGTCTAAAGTATTTAAATCTTTTTTGAATCATTTATTAATTTTTTATGAATAAATTTATATTGTTATTGGTAAGTTGTCTTATTCTGAGTGCGTGCTCATCTATGCAGGTTCGGCCTACTGTAGGCGTAAGTATGGGTACACACCTTTAAAAAAGAAGCAGCTTAAATGCTGCTTCTTTTTATATTAATTACCATTTGTACAATTTGGATCTATTCCGTATGGGCTTTCTATATTTGGTCCATTAAGATCGGTAAGACTGACATCTTTAGTTAAATAACCTAAAGTTAGAGATGTAGATCCTTTGATTAAACTTCCCGAAACTGTAGATTTAGCCGTCAACTGAACAGTTAACCACGATGCATAAATTTTAGGATATTGAATCTTAAGATCAAAACGACCATTCGCATCTGTTGTATATTTATTATTCGCCGCAGCAGTACCTGCACTATTAATATACGATACAACTTGGACTGTAGAATTTTCTTTAAGCGGCTTTAATTGATTAATAACTTCCCCATTAACATTTACAGCTTGAACAGGTGAAGTACATGCAGTTCTAATAACTGGAAGATATTCATCTGGTTTACCGTCAGCTGGAGTAGAAGTATCAACAAAACCAAATCGACCTTTATAATATGCAAGAGCATTAACGCCCATTGTTACATCTTGATTTGGTAGCGGCTTACCATCAACATCGGTCACTTGTACTGAAATATTTTTATAGTAATAAACTCCATCGCTTGAGTCTTCCATCGTCGTCGGATTATATGCTACGGCAATAGCACCAACTGCTACTGGTACATCAGAATTAACAACATCGAGTTTATAAGTATAAATTTTTGTTGATTGACCAAAATTAGCTTCTAAAACCAGATCGTCTGTCACAAATTTAGTAGCACTATATAATGAGGATCTTTGATTTTCACTAAAAGATAAAGTGTAGGTGATCTGACCATTTGCATCAGTTTGAGTCGCATTTGGTGTAAATTTGACACCGTTTGAGCCTGAATCTTTAACTTTAAGCGTAATTGCTTGGTTTGCTAGAGTTGAGCCATTTGCATCTACAGCTGTTAATGTAACTGTTGTCTGATCACCCCTAACGTTTAGAGAAGTTTTTGTCGCATCAAACAATACAATGCTAGTTGTATCAGCTTCAACAGTGCTATTACTACCCGTTACCGTTACAGTTTGCTCTTGAGTAAGACTACCGTTATTTGTAGATGCTGTTAATTTAAAACCATTTTTCACCAAATCATTTATTGAACTTGATGTTTTAGGTGTTTTTATAATGTATACAGCGTTACCTGCTGCATCTGTAGTTTGGACTGATGTTCCTTCTATAAATACATTATTTGTTGGATCATTTACGTTCAAAGTAACTTTAGCACCAGAAATGCCACCTTTATTTGCATCTAAAGCTCTAACGGTCACAGTTAAAGTATCATTCGTTGCCGCAACTGATAATTTATCTAGTTCTATCTTTAAAGCTGTAGCATTTGCTTGCTGAGATCCACTATTATCACTTCCAGATGAAGAATTACTGCTATTTGATGAACCATTCTGATAATAGCCATCGCCACCTCCCCCACCACAACTTGCTAACATAATTGATACAGCAATGGCCGACAACTTCAAGGTAAGTTGTTTTTTATACATACTTTTCATTTCCCCAATCTTTCCTAAAGGTATAAGATTTTTTAATTATTTATATTATTAGTGTAATCATATTCACCACACTCTGTAAACATAAATTACATTGTGTTTTATTATGTAACTTATTAAATTTATAGATATTGGGATTTCTAATGTTCGATATTATTATCATTGGCGCAGGTACTGCTGGTATTAGCGCATATAAAGAAGCCTTTAAACATACCAATAATATTTTAATTATAAATGATGGCCACTGGGATACCACTTGTGCTCGTGTAGGCTGCATGCCAAGTAAAGTCCTCATCTCTACAGCAAATCGTATGTTTGACATTCAAAATGCTCAAGAGGTTGCTTTGGATGTATCTGCAAAAATTAATACAGATCAAGTGATGCCGCACGTACAAACTTTACGTGATCGTTTTACGCAAGCAACATTAAAAGATGTAGAACAATGGCCTGCAGAACATAAAATTTCTGGTAAAGCACATTTTATTGATTCACAAACTGTAGAAGTTAATGGGCAACAGTATCAATCAAAAAGTTTTATTCTCGCGGTTGGCTCTACACCCAATTATGATAAAACTTGGAAAGAAGAACTGGGAAATCGGCTTATAACAACAGATCAGATATTCGAATTAAAAACACTGCCTAAATCTATTGCCGTCATTGGTAGTGGTGTGATTGCCCTTGAAATCGCACAAGCCTTGCATCGTTTAGGCGTAGAAACCACTATTTTTGCTCGCAGTAAACGAATTGGAGTACTCACTAGCTCTAGACTTCAGCAACTTGCGCAAAAAGAGCTAGGAAAAGAGTTAAAAATTCTGTACGAGACTCTACCAAGTGAAGTTAAATGTAGTGATGAAAATGTTTTATTAAATTACAAGCTTGATGAAACAGAGAAAACTCTCAAAGTTGAATATGTTTTAGCAGCAACAGGCCGTACAAGTTTACTTGATACTTTAAAACTAGAAAATATTGATAATACTTTTAAAGATATTAAGTTATTACCTATAAATGCAAAAACAAAACAGTTAGATAACTATCCAATTTTTATTGTTGGTGATGCTTATACCTTAACACCACTACAACATGAGGCAGCACATGAAGGCAAAAAAGTTGTTTATAACTGTTTGAATTATCCACAGGTTAATTCAGTTAAGACCCTTACTCCATTAGGAATTGTATTTAGCCATCCTGAAATGGCGATCGTTGGGCAAAGTTATAAACAACTAAAAGACAACGGTATAGACTTTATTATAGGCGAAGCCTCTTATGAACGACAAGGCAGAGCTATCGTCCTTGGAAAAAATAAGGGTGGTATCGAGGTTTATATCGAAAGAGAAAGTCAAAAACTTCTCGGTGCTGAGTTATTTACAGAAGCAACAGAACATATGGCTCATCTATTAAGCTGGATAATAGGCGAAGATTTAACGTTAAATGACATTTTAGAGAAGCCCTTTTATCACCCAACTCTAGAAGAAGGTCTTCGCACTGCTTTAAAACATGCTCGTAGACAGTTATAAGAGTAATTTTATTAATTAGATTTTTTTTAAATATTATAAAAAAACTTTCATAGAGTTCTTTTTATTGCCTAACATTGATCAATTCTTA